>NZ_JBJDNH010000048.1:0-35608 GCF_044900465.1 Klebsiella sp. NPDC088457
GTGCCGTTGTTCCGTGTCAGTGGAGGCGCATTATAGGGAGTTCTGAGACGTTGACAAGCCCTGTTTTAAAAAAACTTTTCAACCGTCTCTTTTTTGTGCAAAACGCCCTTAAAGCGGCAGCTTTTCCAGCGTCTCAAAGCCGTAACGCTGCAAAACGGGTAAAAGCTGTTCAGTTTCTGCCGTCAGTGCCATGCAATAGGCCAGATTCGCGGCGCTGGATTTCGCATCCGGGGCCTCATGCTCAAGCAGCCAGACGGTACGACGGGCAATCGCGGCACCGGAATCGATCATTCGCGTGCCTTCCGGCAGTACCTGCTGCAGCTCTTCCTGTAATAGCGGGAAATGCGTACAGCCCAGCACAACCGTGTCAGGCGGCTCTGCCATGCGCAGCCACGGACGCAGAATACGCCGCAGTTCATCCAGTGGGACCGGCTCGCCGTGCAGCTTCGCTTCCGCCAGCTCAACCAGCTCCGCGGAACCCAGCATCTCTATTTTACATTCATTGGCAAAGCGGCTGATCAGTTCACGCGTATAGGGACGCTTCACCGTACCGCGCGTTGCCAGCAGGCCGACAATACCATTCGCCGTCAAACGGGCTGCGGGCTTAATCGCTGGAACGACGCCCACGACGGGAAATGCGAATTTGTCACGCAGGGCGGGAAGGGAAACGGTACTGGCTGTGTTACAGGCAATGACGGCCAGCGCCAACGGATAGCGTTGTTGTACAGCGGTGACGATGTCGAGCACGCGTTCAACGATAAATTCTTCGCTCTTCTCCCCATAAGGGAAAGCCACGTTATCGAAAGCGTAGATGTAATGCAGATTCGGCAGCAGCTGCCGAATCTCATTATAAACCGACAACCCACCGACGCCGGAGTCAAACACCAGCACGGTGGGACGTGGATCAGAAGGTGTAGCTGCCAGACAAGTAGTATTCTCGTCCTGCAGTTTGGTAGCCATAAGCTGTCTCGTAATCTTTATCGAACAGGTTGGCTATTTTACCACGAACTGTCAGGCGATCGGTGATCGGATACGCTGCAGAAACGTCAACTGTGCTGTAGCTTGGCAAAATCCTCTGCGTATTATTGTACTGAGAGGTGTTGTTATCGTAACGCTTGCCATAGTACTGCCACGATACATCCATATCGACGTTGAACATCGTCCAGTCCAGCTGGTACTTCGCCTGGCGTTTCGAGCGTCTGGCCAGGACTTCACCATTATCGTCATTACGCGGGTCGATGTACTGCAACGTGACGCGATGGCTGAAAATGCCGGTATCCACACTCCCTGTCCATTCAACCCCTTTAATCGTTGCGGCGTTGATATTGTCATACTCACCTTCATAGGTGACAGGGTCTGAGTAATAGGTAATCAGGTTAGTAATCTTGTAGTGATACGCGGACAGGCGCCAGTCCAGCGGGCCGGTGATCCCTTCAAGCCCTGCTTCCCATTGTTTCGACTCTTCAGGCTTCAGGTTTGGGTTTGAGTTGATACCAAAACGGGTGGATCCAAACTGTTGTCCCAGGGAAGGAGCAAGGAAGCCGGTACCATAGCCGAGCGTCACGCGATAGTTTTCAACGAACTCCCAACCGGCGGTGGTCTGCCAGGTTCCGTGCCAGCCAAACTGTTCGTCATGGTCTTCACGGCCAGAGGCTTCAAGAGTCACATCGCCAAACTGCTGCTGTCCGGTCAAATAGAGGCCCGTGTTATCGCGCTTGTAGGTATCCGATAGCACCGTGTCCGACGAGGTCAGACGCTGCTGCTGCCAGTCGACACCCGCACTCACCGAGCCATGACCGACAATAAAGTTGTTTCCCCACTGCAGATTACGCTGAGTCATGCGATCGAGCGTGGTGCCATCATTATAACGGCCATAAATACTGCTGTAGTTGTAGTCTTTGACCTTCTGGTAACTGGCAATAAATTGCGAAGAGTAGATCCCGGAATTAAAGGTCAGGCCCGCATCCCAACTCTGGTTATAGAGTTGTTCCTCATCTGCGCTGTAGGATGGGCTGTAGGGCGGGCTTCCCAGATCGTAATCAGTGTTATTGGTATAACTACGACCGCGGAAGAAACCGGCAAAGTTATCGTTAAATTTATGCTCAAGGCTGCCCCAGAACGCTTTACTGCGGAAGCCATCGCGGTCCTGGTCATGATCCCAGGTTGAGCCAGGCTGGACGTTAAAGCCCTTATTTCCCTCATAAGAACCTGCGACCGTCGCGACAGTATCCCCAAAGCGCTGGCGCAGGGTGCCATCATATTGCTGGTAACCTTTCGAACCGACGCCGGCGGTGATCTTAGATTGTTCCTTATCAGAATGGGTGATGACGTTAATCACCCCTCCCATCGCACCGGAGCCATAAATCGCTGAACGCGGGCCGCGGATATATTCCACACGCTGTACCAGCGAAAGCGGAATTTGGTTCAGATCGGGGTTATTGGTAATGCCAGGGCGGGACATGGGAACGCCGTCTACCAGCACCAGTACCTGTTTGGCTTCTGTACCGCGAATAAACAGAGAAGAAGATTGCCCCATCCCGCCATTCTGGGCGATGTCCACCCCCGGCAATCTCCGCAGCACATCATTGAGATTTTTTGCCTGCCAGCGTTCGATATCTTCCCGGGTGACCACATCGGTCGGCGCAAGAACCGTATTGACCGGCTGTTGAAAGCGATTTGCTGTCACTACTAACGTATCTGAATGGCTGTCTTGCGCCCAGCCGGAAAATGCCGTGACGGAGAGAGCCGTCATCAGCGAAGCTTTTTTAATCATTGTAAAAGCATCCGTAACATATAAAGGATGCCGCGGGTTTCATCAGTAGCACGCGATGATAGAAACCAAATGCGACGTATTCCGGCAGGTCTTCGGGCTTGGGGCGTGTTATGGATGAAGACTTCCCACCAAATATCGGCAGTGTCTGCACAATGCGTTCATCCCACCATCCTTACCGCTGCGCGTCAGCCCCAGATTTACACTGGGTTCCCTTTTAACTCACAGGACCGGTTACACAATGCTATAATTAGCAACATATAGATGTCCAGACTTCTATAATTATATTTGATCCCTTATCTGGGCTGGACATCCCCGACGCTTTCCCTACAATCCCCGCGTACTTATTTTACTCAGGATGCATCATGACCCCCGAACACCTCCCCACCGAACAATATGAAGCGCAGCTGGCAGAAAAAGTCGTTCGTCTGCAAAAAATGATGGCGCCTTTTGCCGCGCCGGTTCCGGAGGTGTTTCGTTCGCCGGTCAGCCATTATCGTATGCGCGCGGAGTTTCGCCTGTGGCACGATGGCGACGACCTGTACCACATTATGTTCGATCCGCAGACGAAGTCCCGGATTCGCGTAGACAGCTTCCCGGCGGCCAGCGAGCTGATTAATCAGCTGATGACCGCAATACTCGACGGCGTGCGCAACAACCCGGTTTTGCGCCATAAGCTGTTCCAGGTCGACTATCTGACGACCATGAGCAATCAGGCCGTGGTGTCGCTGCTGTATCATAAAAAGCTCGACGACGCGTGGCGTCAGCAGGCCGAAGCATTACGCGATGCGCTGCGTGCGCAAAACCTCAACGTGCATCTGATTGGCCGGGCCACCAAAACCAAAATCGAGCTCGATCAGGACTATATTGATGAGCGCCTGCCGGTGGCTGGCCGTGAAATGATCTATCGTCAGGTAGAAAACAGCTTCACCCAGCCGAATGCCGCCATGAATATTCAGATGCTGGAGTGGGCGCTGGATGCCACCGCAGGAGCGACGGGGGATTTACTCGAGCTGTACTGCGGCAACGGTAATTTCTCGCTGGCGCTGGCGCGCAATTTTAATCGCGTCCTGGCTACGGAAATCGCCAAACCTTCCGTCGCGGCGGCGCAGTACAACATCGCGGCTAACCATATTGATAACGTGCAGATTATCCGGATGGCGGCAGAAGAGTTTACGCAGGCGATGAACGGCGTACGGGAGTTTAACCGCCTGCAGGGTATCGACCTGCAAAGCTATCAGTGTGAGACGATTTTCGTCGATCCGCCGCGCAGCGGGCTGGATAGCGAAACCGAGAAGATGGTGCAGGCGTACCCGCAAATTCTGTATATCTCCTGCAATCCGCAGACCCTGTGCCACAACCTGGAAACCTTAAGTCAGACCCACAACGTCACTCGCCTGGCGCTGTTCGATCAGTTCCCGTATACCCATCATATGGAATGTGGCGTGCTGTTAACGAAGAAGTAAGACGCCAGGAGAGAAACCCGGCAACGCGATGTTTGCCGGGTTAGCGCAGCAGAATTACTCCGCCGCCGCATCCTTACGGTTACGTATCCGGTAGCCAATCCAGAACACGGTGATGACCGACAGTACCGCCGGGAAGAAGTTAGAACCGATGTCCGGATACTCCGCACGCACCACGGTACTATAAAGCAGAACGCCCAGAATAAAGCAGGCGGCCGCCAGGCCCGGCAACCCCACGGGCATACTACGATTCTGGTAGCGCTGATGCAGGCAGTAAATCGTCAGCAGCAAGGACAGAATCGGGAACAGGGAAAAGGGAACAATCGAGCTGAACAGCGCGGCGAAGGTTCCATTTATGGACAAACCAGCGATCAGTGCCAGCAACAGCGTACCTTTATCTTGAACTGAGTGTTTCATTGCTCGTCCTTCACGTTATTCGGAATGATGTGACATTTTTTCTTGTTCGCGGCGATACCAGTAATACGCGCCTTTCGAGATCATTCTGAGCTGCAGTACCAGCCGCTCCTCCAGCTGTCGGCGCTGTTCCAGACCGACATCCAGCGCTTCAGCGCCGGCGCTGAAAACGATGGTGACCATAGCTTCAGCCTGCGCTTCGGTAAAGGCGCGCGGCATATGATTTTCGATTTCTAAATAGTCGGCAAGTTCCGCGATGAAATGCTGAATCTCGCGCGCCACGGCGGCACGAAACGCCGCGGAAGTGCCAGAACGTTCCCGCAGCAGCAGGCGGAAAGCGTTTGGGTTATTGCCAATAAATTCCATAAATGTGGAGACGGAGGTGCGTATCACGCTGCCGCCTTTGGCAATGCGCTGCCGCGCCTGGCGCATTAGCTGGCGTAGCATGAGTCCGCTCTCGTCGACCATCGTCAAACCTAGCTCATCGACATCACGAAAATGGCGATAAAAAGATGTCGGTGCAATCCCCGCTTCGCGCGCGACTTCACGCAAGCTCAAGCTGGCAAAACTGCGTTCAGCGCTAAGCTGACTGAATGCCGCTTCTACCAGCGAACGCCGGGTTTTCTCTTTTTGTAGCGCTCTTACACCCATCACGTTGTCTGAATCCTTCCAATATCCCTGCTGGCACTATACCAGAGATTAAAACTAATCGGTTTACACTGCTTTGTGAATGATTGTTTACGAGCCGATTCTGCTTTTATGCCGCAAAAAAGCACAACGATAATTGGGTTAAACTGCGGCGAATGTTATCATCGTGTTTATTTTATGTATAAAACAGGTGAGTAATGCCATGTCACACTCTTGGGATTATGATGCAATAGTGATTGGTTCCGGCCCTGGCGGCGAAGGCGCCGCCATGGGACTGGTTAAGCAGGGAGCGCGCGTTGCCGTTATCGAGCGCTATCATAACGTCGGCGGTGGTTGTACCCATTGGGGCACCATCCCGTCGAAAGCACTCCGCCATGCCGTCAGCCGTATTATCGAGTTTAACCAGAACCCCCTCTACAGCGACCACTCCCGCCTTCTTCGTTCTTCCTTCGCCGACATTCTTAACCATGCCGACAGCGTCATTAACCAGCAAACCCATATGCGTCAGGGTTTCTATGAGCGCAACCACTGCGAAATTCTGCAGGGCAACGCGCACTTCGTTGATGAACACACACTGGCCCTGGAATGTCACGATGGTACCGTCGAGACGGTTACCGCCGAGAAATTCGTCATCGCCTGCGGCTCGCGCCCGTATCACCCGGCGGATGTCGATTTTTCCCACCCGCGCCTGTACGACAGCGACTCCATCCTCAGCCTTCAGCACGAGCCACGCCATGTGATCATTTACGGCGCCGGGGTCATTGGCTGCGAATACGCGTCGATTTTCCGCGGGATGGAAGTGAAGGTGGATCTGATCAACACCCGCGACCGTCTTCTGGCGTTCCTCGACCAGGAGATGTCCGACTCCCTCTCCTATCACTTCTGGAACAGCGGCGTGGTCATTCGCCACAACGAAGAATACGAGAAGATCGAAGGCGTCGATGACGGCGTGATCATGCATTTGAAATCGGGCAAAAAACTGAAGGCGGATTGCCTGCTGTACGCCAACGGCCGTACCGGCAACACCGATTCCCTGGCGCTGGAAAATATCGGCCTGCAAACCGATAGCCGCGGCCAGCTCAAGGTCAACAGCATGTACCAGACCGCGCTACCGCATATCTATGCCGTCGGCGACGTCATCGGCTACCCGAGCCTGGCTTCAGCGGCCTACGATCAGGGCCGCATCGCCGCACAGGCGTTGATTAAAGGCGAGGCTTCAGCCCACCTGATTGAAGATATCCCGACCGGCATCTACACCATTCCGGAAATCAGCTCGGTGGGTAAAACCGAGCAACAGCTGACGGCGATGAAAGTGCCATACGAAGTGGGCCGCGCGCAGTTTAAACATCTGGCGCGAGCGCAAATCGTCGGGATGAGCGTGGGGACGCTGAAGATTCTGTTCCATCGGGAGACGAAAGAGATCCTGGGGATTCACTGCTTTGGCGAACGCGCGGCCGAGATTATTCATATCGGCCAGGCGATTATGGAGCAGAAAGGTGGCGGTAACACCATTGAGTACTTCGTTAACACCACCTTTAACTACCCGACCATGGCGGAAGCCTATCGGGTCGCTGCGTTAAATGGCTTAAACCGCCTGTTTTAACGCGCTGTCGAAATGGCCATCCATAGTACTGCGGATGGCCTCCGCCAGATGCTCATAGCGGCTGCGCAGCGGCGAACCCGGACGGTAAACCAGCCCGATGGTACGTCTCGGTTCCGGCTTAATGCACGGAATATACACCACGCCATCGCGTTTTCTCTCCTGCGGCACCGCTAACGCCGGCAGCAGCGTGATGCCGCTGCCGGCGGCAACCATGTTGCGCAGCGTTTCAAGACTGGTGGCACGAAAATGGGTATCTTCATCCGCACCGGCCTCAAAACAGAAGCCCATTGCCTGATCGCGCAGACAGTGGCCGTCTTCCAGCATCAGCAGTTTTTCCCCGGCCAAATCTGACATCGGCACGCGGTCACGATTGGCCCACGGGTGATCTTCATAGATTGCCAGCATCATCGGCTCATCAAACAGCGGCACCTCGATAAAGGCCTCGCTCTCTTTCACCAGCGCGAGGATCGCGCAGTCAAGCTTACCGCTGTCCAGCTGAGCCAGCAGTTGATGCGTTTGTGCTTCATGCAGGTACATTTCCAGCTTTGGAAAAGTCTGGTGCAGCATCGGGATTATTTGTGGCAACAGATACGGGCCAATGGTCGGAATCAGGCCAATATGCAGCGGCCCGGACATGGTCTCGCCCTGTTGACTTGCCATTTCCTTGAGCACTTTGACTTCGCGTAACACGGTACGCGCCTGATCCACCAGCAACAGTCCGGCCTGGGTAAACAGCACCTTACGGCTGGTGCGCTCCAGCAGCATAACCCCCAGTTCATCCTCCAGCTTGCGGATTTGCCCGCTAAGCGTGGGTTGGCTGACGTGGCAGGAGTCCGCCGCACGCCGGAAGTGGCGGTGCTCGGCTAGCGCAACCAGGTATTCAAGATCGCGAATATTCATTATTCATCCTCCGTCGCCATGATAGTTCATGGCGATAGATAGCATAGCAACGAACGATTATCCCTATCAAGGTTTCTGTTCAATAATAAACCCAGAAACGAGGCGAAGGTCAGAAAATCACCTGAACGTCTCACCATTTTCCCTACCCGAACAACTAAAGCCAACGTGAACTTTTGCGGACCTTGTGTCCGCTTTTTTTTTGCATAAAAAAGCCCGGGCAGAGCCCGAGCCTGTTTTATTCCTTTATCCCGTTCGTCTTACCCCGGAAAGCCAGGATTTACACCAGACGCTGTCTGGCGTCAGCCATCGCCTGCGCAACCTGCTTCGGTGAGACGCCGCCTTTTGCCGAGCGCTTATCGAGGCAGGACTGCAGCGACAGAATCGGATAGACATCGTCGGCAATCACGCGGCTAAATTTCTGCAGGTCAGCGAGGGCCAGCTCTTCCAGCGGTTTACCCTGCGCGATAGCTTCGACAACCGCTTCCCCTACAATATGGTGCGCTTCGCGGAACGGCACTCCTTTCGCTACCAGGTAATCCGCCAGCTCGGTGGCATTCGCATACCCCTGCTGCGCCGCTTCTTCGCAACGCGGGCGTTTGACCTGAATGCCATCCAGCACCAGCGCCGCCATATGCAGGCAATCAAGCCAGGTGTCGAGCGCATCGAACAACCCTTCTTTATCTTCCTGCATATCTTTGTTGTATGCCAGCGGCAGACCTTTCAGGGTCATCATCATGCCGGTCAGCGCCCCCTGGACGCGGCCGCATTTACCGCGGATCAGCTCGAGCGCATCAGGGTTCTTTTTCTGTGGCATCAGGGAAGAGCCGGAAGTGACGCGATCGGACAGCTCAATAAAACCGGCTTCGCCAGTATTAAAGAAAATCAGGTCTTCGGCGAAGCGGGACAGATGAACCATCCCA
The DNA here is from genome assembly GCF_044900465.1 of Klebsiella sp. NPDC088457. Taxonomy (NCBI): domain Bacteria; kingdom Pseudomonadati; phylum Pseudomonadota; class Gammaproteobacteria; order Enterobacterales; family Enterobacteriaceae; genus Klebsiella; species Klebsiella sp. NPDC088457. Next base: position 8,719 of record NZ_JBJDNH010000048.1, read on the forward strand.
ATCGACGCAGCGGAAAGCAGTTCCAGAACATGATCGCGGTCGGAAACGCTATCCAGGCTATTGCGGGTCGCGGAAGCAAAACCCAGCCAGCCGGCCAGCTGCTCACGGTCGATGTCGTAGGCGGTTCCCGCCAGCGCGCCGCAGCCCAAAGGGCTGACGTCCAGGCGTTTCAGGGCATCCTGCAGACGGCTTTCATCACGGGCCAGCATCTCAACATAGGCCAGGCACCAGTGAGCGAAGGTGACCGGCTGCGCACGCTGCAGGTGGGTATAACCCGGCATCACCGCATCCTGGTTGTTCTGTGCGGTATCCACCAGCGCGCTTTGCAGCTGACGGTTCGCGGAGAGCAGCTCCGCGACCGTATCCTTGCACCACAGCTTGAGATCGGTTGCCACCTGATCGTTACGGCTACGCCCGGTGTGCAGCTTCTTACCCAACTGGCCCACTTTATCGATCAGCTTGCCTTCCACCCAGCTGTGAATATCTTCCGCGTCGCTTTCCAGGATTTGCTGCGGATTAGCCCGCACCTCTTCCAGTAGCACGCTTAACGCCTCTTCGAGCTGCTGCTGCTCGGCGGCAGTGAGCACCCCCACCGTCACCAGCGCTTTAGACCAGGCGACAGAGCCAACGATATCCTGCTCCGCCAGGCGATAGTCGAAGCGCAAAGAGTCGTTGAACTGTTTGAACCGCTGATCTGCTGCCTGAGTAAAACGCCCGCCCCAGAGTGCCATAGTGTGCTTCCTTCAAATTGGTTTATTTCTACCGGGAAGCCATCGGCTGCCCGGTCTTCAAGATAATTAAATATCAGGCCAGAATACGCGTACCGATAGGCGTACCGTTAAACAATGCCGGCAGTTGCTCCGCATGGCGCCAGGAGGCGATATCCACCGGGCGACCGAGGGTACGCGCGGCATCCAGCGCGGCATTTACCTTGACGATCATCCCGTCGGTAATAATGCCTTGTTCGATCAGCTGCTCCGCCTTCGCGGCGGTCATTTCCGCAATACGCTGGCCTTTGCCATCGAGAATGCCGCTGACATCGGAAAGCAGGATCAGGTCCGCGCCGAGCGTCGCCGCCAGCGCGGTGGCCGCCTGGTCAGCGTTCACGTTCATCAGTTGCCCTTCATCCGTCACGCCGATAGAGCTGACCACCGGCAGGTAGCCGCCCGCCAGCAGCGTGTTAATCAGGGCCGGCGAACCCGGCTGCGCCAGGCCAACGTGGCCCAGCTCTTCATCAAGCTGAGTCACCTTAACGCTATCGCCATCGCCGAGGAACAGACCCACCGAAGCAAGATGATGTTTTTTCGCCCATGCCAGCAGCGTCTTATTGGCGGTCCCCGCCAGCGCGCCGGTAATAATATCGATTTGATCCGCTGGCGTGACCCGCAGACCATTTTTCTTATTCACCGGCAGATTGAGCTGTTTCATCAGCTCATCTACCACACAGCCGCCGCCGTGCACAATAATCAGCGGGCGATGATGCGTTTCACGGTAGTTAACCAGCGCGGTAAACAGACGCTCCAGCGCCTCTTCGCTATCGAGTAACACGCCGCCGAGTTTGATAATTAATGGGTTCATCATCACACCTTAAATAAGAGACTGCGTCTCAGCAAAGCCGAAACGAATATTCGCGCACTGGACTGCCTGCGCCGCCGCGCCTTTCAGCAGATTATCTTCTGCCGCTACGACGATAATATGTTGGTCCTGAACCGCAAAACCGATATCACAGAATGGCAGACCTACGACGTTTTTCAATGCGGGAACGCCTTTATCGTATAAACGCACCAGCGGTTTATCGGCATAGGCCTGTTGGAAAGCGTCGGCAATCTGCTCTTTGCTGACGCCAGGCTGCAGACGGCAGGTGATGGTTTCCAGAATCCCACGCTTAAAGTTGCCGAGATGCGGGGTGAAAATCACCTCCGCGCCAAGATGGGTCGAGATTTCCGGATGGTGGCGATGATTAAACACGCCGTACGGCTGCAGGCTCACTTCACAGAAGCTATTGCCGATCGCCGCTTTACGACCCGCGCCGCTGACGCCGCTGGTCGCGTTGATCACCGGCCACTGGGTAAGATCCAGCAGCCCCGCATCGATCAGCGGTTTTAACGACAGCTGAGCCGCCGTCGGATAACAGCCCGGGACGGCGACTAAATTCGCCTCTTTCAGTTTGTCGACGCTCCACTCGGCCAGACCATAGACCGCCTGCTCGAGCAGCTCCGGATGCTGATGAGTAAAGCCGTAATATTTTTCATAGAACGCGCCGTCGTTGACGCGAAAGGCACCGGACAGGTCAAACACCACGCAGCCTGCGGCAAGGAACTGCGGCGCCAGGTCGTGGCTCACTTCATGGGCGGTCGCGAGGAAGACCACATCCACCCCGGCGCTAAATTCGCTGATATCTGACATCGGCTGCAGCGGCAAATCCACGATGCCTTTCAGCTGCGGATGCAAATCGGAAATGAATTTCCCTGCATCATTGCTTTGCGCGGAGACCGTCAAAGCGGTTATGGTCATATGAGGATGGCGATTTACATAGGTCACTAGCTCTGCGCCGGCATAACCGCTGGCACCCACAATCAGCGTATTCAACATCGGGGCTCTTCACCTTCTTACGTCATATTTGCCCAGGAAGCGTCACTCTTCCTCACCCTGTTAAGCCGTAAGAGCCTGGCCCTACATTCTGTGGGTTTTCTTACGCTCAACGATAATGTATTTTTATTCATAAATACTGCATGAATATTGATACTATCATGACCCGAGGTGTGTCAACAATGAAAAACAATTTACCGCCCTTTATCGAGATTTACCGCGCATTGATCGCCACACCTTCCATCAGCGCAACCGAAGAGGCGCTGGATCAAAGCAATGAGACTTTAATCAATTTACTGGCTGGCTGGTTCCGCGAAATTGGCTTCAATGTCGAAGTTCAGCCGGTACCGGATACGCGCAATAAATTCAACATGCTGGCCAGTACCGGCCACGGTGCCGGCGGCCTGCTGCTCGCCGGGCATACCGATACCGTGCCGTTTGACGACGGCCGCTGGACTCGCGATCCCTTTGTGCTCACCGAACACGACAATAAGCTGTACGGTCTCGGCACTGCCGACATGAAAGGCTTCTTCGCCTTTATTCTCGATGCCCTGCGCGATGTTGACGTCAGTAAGCTGAAAAAACCGCTCTACATCCTGGCTACCGCCGATGAAGAGACCAGCATGGCCGGCGCCCGCTACTTTGCCGAAACCACGCAGCTGCGCCCGGACTGCGCCATTATCGGTGAACCCACCTCTCTGCAGCCGGTACGGGCGCATAAAGGCCATATCTCCACCGCCGTGCGCGTTCAGGGCCAGTCCGGCCACTCCAGCGATCCCGCACGCGGGGTGAACGCCATCGAATTAATGCATGATGCCATTGGTCGTATCATGCAGCTGCGCGATTCGCTGAAAGAACGCTATCACTACGCTGCTTTCACCGTGCCGTACCCAACGCTCAACCTCGGATCGCTGCACGGCGGCGACGCCTCAAACCGCATCTGCGCCTGCTGCGAGCTGCATATGGATATTCGCCCGCTGCCGGGTATGACTCTCAACGATCTCAACGGACTGCTGGATGAAGCGCTGGCGCCGGTGAGCGAACGCTGGCCGGGCCGCCTGACCGTCTCCGAGCTGCATCCGCCGATTCCTGGCTATGAATGCCCGCCGGATCATCAGCTGGTTCAGGTGGTCGAAAAGCTGCTCGGCGCGCAAACCGAGGTGGTGAACTACTGTACCGAAGCGCCGTTTATTCAGACGCTGTGCCCGACCCTGGTTTTAGGCCCCGGTTCCATTAATCAGGCCCACCAGCCGGATGAATATCTGGAAACCCGCTTTATTAAGCCGACCCGGGAGCTGATCGCCCAGGTCGTGCATCATTTCTGCTGGCATTAAAACAGCCCGCTCCCGCCTCTTTCAGCCGGGGCGGGACGGTGATATTTGTCACATTTCCATAAGCAACGCTTATCAGGCGACGCCTGAGTTAAATTTCGCAAATTGCCGCCATTTATTCGTTTGCTGAAGCGATTTCGCAACAATTGACGTGGGGGTTTTTACGTGGCTTTATAAAAGACGGCTGCTTATCCGCTGCTCACCGCTGCAGAGTACCGGATATAACAAAATAAAATAAGATGGGGTGTCTGGGGTAACATGAACGAACAATATTCCGCTTTGCGTAGTAATGTCAGTATGCTCGGTAAGGTGCTAGGCGATACCATCAAGGATGCACTGGGAGAGAACATTCTTGATCGTGTCGAAACTATCCGTAAATTGTCCAAGTCTTCTCGCGCCGGCAATGAAGCCAATCGCCAGGAACTGCTCACCACGCTGCAAAATTTGTCCAACGACGAGCTGCTGCCGGTCGCACGCGCTTTCAGCCAGTTTCTGAACCTGGCGAATACGGCGGAGCAATACCATAGCATTTCGCCAAACGGCGAAGCGGCCAGCAATCCGGAAGTGATTGCCCGCACCCTGCGAAAACTCAAAGACCAACCCCATCTCAACGAAGACACCATTAAAAAAGCGGTGGAGTCCCTGTCTCTGGAGCTGGTATTAACCGCTCACCCCACCGAGATCACCCGCCGTACGCTGATCCACAAAATGGTGGAAGTGAACAACTGCCTGAAGCAGCTTGATAACAAAGATATCGCGGATTACGAACATCATCAGCTGATGCGCCGTCTGCGCCAGCTGATCGCCCAGTCATGGCATACGGACGAAATCCGTAAGTACCGCCCAACCCCGGTTGATGAAGCAAAATGGGGTTTTGCCGTTGTTGAAAACAGCCTGTGGGAAGGGGTGCCAAACTACCTGCGCGAGATGAATGAGCAGCTGGAAGAGAACCTCAACTATCAGCTGCCGGTTGACTTCGTACCGGTACGCTTCACCTCCTGGATGGGCGGTGACCGTGACGGTAACCCAAATGTGACCGCCGATATCACCCGTCAGGTGCTGCTGCTTAGCCGCTGGAAAGCAACCGACCTGTTCCTGAAAGATATTCAGCTGCTGATTTCTGAACTGTCGATGGTCGAATGTACCGACGAACTGCGCGAACTGGCCGGCGCGGAAGGCGCGCAGGAACCGTATCGCTACCTGATGAAAAAGCTGCGTACCCAGCTGATGGAAACGCAGGTCTGGCTGGAAGCGCGCCTGAAAGGGCAGAAACTACCGAAACCTGCAGGCCTGATAACCCAGAACGAGCAACTGTGGGAACCGCTTTACGCCTGCTATAAGTCGCTGCAGTCCTGCGGCATGGGCATTATCGCCAACGGTGAACTGCTCGATACCCTGCGCCGCGTGAAATCTTTCGGCGTACCGCTGGTACGTATCGACATTCGTCAGGAAAGCACCCGTCATACCGAAGCGCTGGGCGAGATGACCCGTTATCTCGGTATCGGCGATTACGAAAGCTGGTCGGAAGCCGACAAGCAGGCATTCCTGATCCGCGAACTGAACTCCAAACGTCCGCTGCTGCCACGCCAGTGGGAGCCGAGCAACGAAACCCGTGAAGTACTCGACACCTGCAAAGTGATCGCCGAAGCGCCGCACGGATCTATCGCCGCGTACGTGATCTCAATGGCGAAAACCCCGTCCGACGTGCTGGCGGTTCACCTGTTGCTGAAAGAGGCCGGTATTGGCTTCGCGCTGCCGGTCGCCCCGCTGTTTGAAACCCTGGACGATCTGAATAACGCCAATGACGTTATGACCCAGCTGCTGAATATCGACTGGTATCGTGGGTTTATTCAGGGCAAACAGATGGTCATGATTGGCTATTCCGACTCGGCGAAAGATGCCGGCGTGATGGCCGCCTCCTGGGCGCAGTATCAGGCACAGGACGCGCTGATCAAGACCTGCGAAAAAGCCGGTATTGAACTGACCCTGTTCCACGGTCGTGGGGGTTCCATCGGTCGCGGCGGCGCGCCGGCACACGCCGCGCTGCTTTCTCAGCCGCCGGGAAGCCTGAAAGGCGGCCTGCGCGTCACGGAACAAGGCGAGATGATCCGCTTTAAGTACGGTCTGCCAGAAGTCACTATCAGCAGTCTGTCGCTGTATACCAGCGCCGTGCTGGAGGCCAACCTGCTGCCGCCGCCGGAACCCAAACCGGAGTGGCGTCATATCATGGCCGAGCTCTCCGACATTTCCTGTGAAATGTACCGCGGCTACGTGCGTGTAAATAAAGATTTCGTTCCTTATTTCCGTTCGGCAACGCCGGAGCAGGAACTGGGTAAACTGCCGCTCGGCTCACGCCCGGCAAAACGCCGTGCAACCGGTGGCGTAGAATCCCTGCGCGCGATTCCCTGGATCTTCGCCTGGACTCAGAACCGCCTGATGCTGCCGGCCTGGCTGGGCGCGGGCACCGCGTTGCAGAAGGTGGTGGAAGATGGCAAGCAGAGCGAGCTGGAGACCATGTGCCGCGACTGGCCGTTCTTCTCTACCCGCCTCGGCATGCTGGAGATGGTGTTCTCGAAAGCCGACCTGTGGCTGGCGGAATACTACGATCAGCGTCTGGTGAAACCCGAACTGTGGGGCCTGGGCGAGGAGCTGCGCGAGCTGCTGTCCTCCGGGATTAATGTGGTCCTGGATATCGCGAACGATTCCCACCTGATGGCCGACCTGCCGTGGATTGCGGAGTCCATTCAGCTGCGTAACATCTATACCGACCCGCTGAACGTCCTGCAGGCGGAACTGCTGCACCGTTCGCGTCTGGCGGAAGAGGAAGGTAAAGAGCCCGATCCGCGCGTCGAACAGGCGCTGATGGTCACCATCGCGGGCGTTGCCGCCGGCATGCGTAACACCGGTTAATTTATCGGCTTTATAAACCCGGATAGCGGCGCTCACGCCGTATCCGGGCCCCGTATCCCCGGTCGGCATCGCGCTGACCGGGGATTTTTATTAATGATGCAGCATCTCGTCGACAATCTGCTCTTTATGCAGAGCATAAGGATAATAGGTCGGCCAGTTATCCATCTCTTTCAGTAACGCCTCCTGCGAGTCATTCCCCATAAAAATGTGGAAGTGCTGCGATTTCCGCGGGCCGATAATATGGTCGCTGAACTGCACGAACTTCGGCGCTTTCGAGTCCGCCTGCTGGCATTCGAACAGATAGCGCACGCCCTTCTTGCCGGAAGCATAGGTCAGGATCTTATAGCCGGAATAGGCGTACTGGCAGGCATTGACGGTTTTGCCAACGTGGAACTCCATCACGTTATCTTCAATACCAATCTGGTCTACATCGGTGGCATAGCCTTTCTTATAGTACTCCCGATATTCAGCCACGCTCTTACCGCCCGCTTTTTTCGCTTTTTGCTCCAGTACCGGATCCAGATCGCCATTGAGCAGATACGGATTCACCGACTGCCAGATCCCGTCCCAGTCGCTTAGCGCCCGGTCCCTGACGTCTTTATCGGCAAAAACGCCTTCGCTCGCCTTAATCTCCGCCTCCGTTAGCGCGGGTCCATGGCTATGGTGGCCGTGAGCAAAGGTCTGGGTAGCGGCCAACAGCATGCCGATACCCAGCGCAAGGGCAGAACTCTTTCTGGTCATCACTCTCTCCTGAGTTAACTTTTGCAATGAAATGTTACGATATAACATATCATACACATCGTGCAATACCGTTGACCCGCGCTTGCCGTGGCTTTTGCCCTTTCCGCACTCTCCGGTATGATAAAAACGTGGCGCCTTCTCCGGAGCAAGAATGGATACCGATCTCAATCAACTCATCGACACGTTAATCAAAGGCCCGGCGGCTCTCCGCAAGATATTTTTTGCCACGGAAAACCGCCCGCTTGCCGATAATGTGTCGCAGGTTGACTTTCCGCGCCTCGAAATCGTGCTGGAAGGGCAGCTGAGCGATGCTGGCGTCAAGGCCGATCCGCCGATGCTTACCCAATATGACGTGCTGTTTGTCGCCGCGGGCCGCTGGAATTTTCCCCGCTGGCACACCCCCTGCGCCACCCTGAGCATCGTATTTGGCAAGCAGCAGTTAGAGTTCACGGTCAAACGCTGGAACGGCAAGACGCTGAACGTTGAGGAAAAGCTGCAGATTCCCCGCCGCGGCCCGCGGGTGGGATCCTTTCTGCTGCAGGCGCTCAATGAGATGCAGATGCAGCCCCGGGAACAGCATACCGCCCGCTGGATCGTCATCAGCCTGCTGAGCCACTGTACCGATCTGCTCGGCAGCCAGGTGCAAACCGCTTCCCGCAGCCAGGCGCTCTTCGAGGCTATCCGTAAATATATCGACAGCCATTTCGCCGAGCCGTTAAGCCGGGAATCGGTGGCCCAGGAATTTTATCTCTCGCCCAACTATCTCTCCCACCTGTTCCAGAAATGCGGCCCCATGGGATTTAACGAGTACCTGAATCACATCCGCCTCGAACAGGCGCGGATGCTGTTAAAGGGCCATGATATGAAGGTCAAGGATGTCGCGCATGCCTGCGGCTTCGCCGACAGTAACTATTTCTGCCGTCTGTTTCGTAAAAATACCGAGCGCTCGCCATCGGAATATCGCCGCCAGTATCACAGCCAGTTAACGGAAAAACAGCGCCAGGCAGAAACTAGATTTTTGTAAGTACGCAATGGTAGTGCCGCAGCCCTCCCTCGGTAATCGCCAGGAGTAGCGGGAAAACGTGATCTAAATCATCCTTAGCCGCAATGCGTACATTTATCCAGTTTTTGGCAAATTTGTCATCTGGCGAGCCGCCGGCGACAGGCCGTATCCTTACCTCAACATCACTGAATTGAGAATCGAGGAAAGGCTATGGAACTCTATCTGGACACCGCGAACGTAGCAGAAGTTGAACGCCTGGCACGCATCTATCCGCTGGCCGGGGTCACCACCAACCCGAGCATTATCGCCGCCGGTAAAACGCCGATCTGGGAGGTTCTGCCGCGCCTGCAAAAAGCCGTCGGGCCAGAGGGCACCCTGTTTGCCCAGACCATGAGCCGCGATGCCGACGGGATGGTTGCTGAAGCCAAACGCCTGAGCAATGCCGTTCCGGGCATTGTGGTGAAAATTCCGGTGACTGCCGAGGGTCTTGCCGCCATCAAACTGCTGAAGAAAGAGGGCATCCCGACGCTGGGTACCGCGGTCTACAGCGCGTCCCAGGGTCTGCTGGCCGCGCTGGCGGGCGCCAGATATGTCGCCCCTTACGTCAACCGCGTCGATGCCCAGGGGGGTGATGGCATTCGCATGGTGCAGGAGCTGCAATCCCTGCTGGAGCAGCACGCGCCGGAAAGCAAAGTGCTGGCCGCCAGCTTTAAAACTCCGCGCCAGGCGCTGGATTGCCTGCTGACCGGTTGTGAGGCGATTACCCTTCCCTTAGACGTAGCGCAACAAATGCTCGGCACTCCCGCGGTAGAGTCAGCCATAGAGAAGTTTGAGCAGGACTGGAATAAGGCTTTTGGCAATCTGAACCTGTAACCCGATCGGCGTGCCGCCAGAGGGCGGCATCACGACCATCAGGAGGAATACAAATGGATCGCATTATTCAATCCCCGGGCAGATACATTCAGGGTGCGAACGTCATCACCCGCCTTGGCGACTATCTCAAACCGCTGGCCGAACGCTGGCTGATTGTGGGCGACAAATTCGTGCTCGGCTTCGCCGAAGAGAAGCTGCGCAAAAGCCTGACCGATGCCGGTCTGGTAGCAGAAATCGCTCCCTTTGGCGGTGAGTGTTCGCATAATGAAATCAATCGTCTGCGTGAAATCGCCAGCGCCGCTCGCTGTAATGCGGTGCTGGGTATCGGCGGCGGGAAAACGCTGGATACCGCGAAAGCATTAGCTCACTTTATGCATCTTCCGGTGGTCATTGCCCCGACCATTGCCTCAACGGACGCCCCCTGCAGCGCCCTCTCGGTTATCTATACCGACGAGGGGGAGTTTGACCACTACCTGATGCTGCCGCGCAACCCCAACATGGTGATTGTCGATACGCAGATTGTCGCCGGTGCGCCGCCACGCCTGCTGGCTGCCGGTATCGGTGATGCGCTGGCCACCTGGTTTGAGGCCCGCGCCTGTTCACGCAGCGGCGCCACGACGATGGCGGGCGGCAAATGCACCCAGGCGGCGCTGGCGTTGGCTGAACTGTGCTACAACACGCTGCTCGAAGAAGGTGAAAAAGCGATGCTGGCGGCGGAGCAGCATGTCGTCACGCCGGCGCTGGAGAAAGTTATTGAAGCCAATACCTATCTGAGTGGCGTCGGCTTTGAAAGCGGCGGCCTGGCGGCGGCCCACGCGATTCATAACGGCCTGACCGCGATTGCGGATGCGCATCACTACTATCACGGTGAAAAGGTCGCCTTCGGGACGCTGACGCAGCTGGTGCTGGAAAATGCCCCGGTGGAAGAGATCGAAACCGTCGCCGCGCTGTGCCACAGCGTCGGCCTGCCGATCGCCCTGGCGCAGCTGGATATAAATGAGGATATTCCGGGCAAGATGCGTACCGTGGCGGAAGCCGCCTGCACAGAGGGAGAAACTATCCATAATATGCCGGGCGGCGCCACGGCGGATCAGGTCTACGCCGCGCTACTGGTCGCCGATCGGTACGGTCAACGTTTTCTGCATGAGTGGGAATAAAACACCATGGCCCTCATTGAGGGCCATTTTTTTACACCGCCGGGCGTACGCCCAGGGTGTGGCAAATTGCATAGCTCATCTCAGCGCGGTTCAGGGTATAGAAGTGGAAATCCTTCACCCCTTCGCGGCTTAGGATCTTCACCATGTCCATGGCGATGTTCGCGCCGACCAGTTGACGAGTTTCCGCATCGTTATCCAGACCTTCAAACATTTTCGACATCCAGGTGGGAATACGCACGTTGGTCATGTCGGCAAATTTTTTCGCCTGCTTGAAGTTAGACACCGGCAGAATGCCCGGGATAATTTCGACATCGATACCGGCGGAGACGCAGCGATCGCGGAAACGCAGATAGCTTTCAACATCAAAGAAGAACTGGGTAATCGCGCGGTTAGCGCCCGCATCGACTTTGCGCTTCAGGTTCAGCAGATCCGCCTGCGCGCTTTTGGCTTCCGGATGCACCTCGGGATAAGCCGCAACGGAAATATCAAAATCCCCGACCTCTTTCAGCAGCGTCACCAGATCGGCCGCATACATGTCAGGTTTACCGCTACCCGGCGGCAGGTCGCCGCGCAGAGCGACGATATGGCGAATGCCGTTGTTCCAGTAATCCTGAGCGATCGTACGCAGCTCATCGCGGCTGGCGTCGATACAGGTCAGATGCGGGGCCGCTTCCAGACCGGTACGTTCTTTAATGCCTTTGATGATGCTATGGGTGCGGTCACGCTCGCCGGAGTTGGCGCCATAGGTCACCGAGACAAACCTGGGCTTCAGGCTGCTTAAACGATCGATGGACTTCCACAGGGTTTGCTCCATTTCACTGGTGCGCGGCGGGAAGAATTCAAAGGACACGTTAATCTGGCCCTGCACTTCTGCCAGGCTTTGATTCAGGGCTTCCCGCTGATTGGCGTGAAAAAAGCTCATACCTTACCTCATCAATCGCATTTATTGTTTGTTGTGCTGCGAACTTCTATACGTTTAGACGTCCAGATGTAAAAATGACGGAAAAGAGAGCACGCGTCAATAGAAAAATCAGCGTAAAGAGTGAGGAATCTTCAGCGAAGATGAGATTAATTCATATCATCCGGCGCTAAGGTAATGATTCTTCAATGAACGGAAGCAACCACGCGCGCAAAGCCTCATCGCCTGGACGAGTCAATAATCCCAGCGGCAGGCGCAGCCGGCTATCCGCCAGCGGCTGAAACACCACCCCCTGGCGCTGAATTGCGGCAAAGGACGCCGGAAGCAGGATCATCCCTTCCCCACGCGCAATGCGCGCCAGCAGCACATCATGCTCGGCAGGCTCCTCGACATACGCGGGCGTATAACCAATACGCGCGAAAATACGCCGGGTCGCGTCAAAAAAGGCCGGGTTGCGTTCCCGGTTAAACCAAAACAGCGGACGATGATTGAGCGCGTTTAAGCTCAGGCTCGCCAGAGCGGACTCCGGCCATGACGCTGGCAGCGCGACAATCAGCGCTTCCTGATAGGACAAGGGGGAAAGCGTTAAGCCTTCGGCATCCAGCGGCAGCGCGACCAGCGCGGCGTCCAGCTTACCTTTACGTACCTGTTGAGCCAGCGTGGGCGAAGCCTGGCGAAAGATATGTCGCGCGCTGACATGGCCACCCAGAGCCGCTTCCACAGGCGCAAAGACCCCCTGTTCAAAGGCGGTGGTCAACCCCAGCCGCAACGGCTGCTGTCGGTTATCGGCAAGCTGACTGAGGGCGCCCAGCGTCTGCTCCTGCAACGCCAGCAGCGGACGGACGATCTCCAGCACCCGCTGGCCATCCCCGGTAAGAATCAACCCCCGGGTATGGCGGATAAACAACCGGACTCCCAGCTGCGCTTCCAGATGGCGGATATGGCGGCTCAGCGGCGGCTGGGAGATGAATAACCGCTGCGCAGCCCGACTGATATTGTTCTCTTCCGCTACCACCGCAAAATAGCGCAGCAGACGGATATCAAGAGCATGGAGGTGTAAATTTGTCATACCGGAAAGGTATCACGAAAAGGGTATTACTCAAGTCCGCTAAACATCCCTAACCTTGCTCACAACACACGAAAATAAAGAGGAAAGGTCATGACATCAGAACGTTATACCACCGGTCTGGAAATGCTGCGGCGCGTTGACGGTAAAGGCGGCGATGCCGTCGTCAGGAGCCTGCAGGCTATCGCCCCCGACTTTGCCCGCTACCTGATTGAGTTCCCGTTTGGCGATATCTACGCCAGACCGGGGCTGGATTTACGCAGCCGTGAAATCGCCACCATTGCCGCCTTAACGGCGCTGGGCAACGCCGCGCCACAGCTAAAAGTACATATCGCCGCGGGATTACACGTGGGTCTGACGCAGGAGGAGATTATCGAAACGATCATGCAGATGGCGGTATATGCCGGGTTCCCGGCAGCCTTGAATGGTCTGTTCGCCGCAAAAGAGGTGTTGGCGGCGCGCTAACGCCATGAGACCAGGCGCAGCCTGGTCTCATGAAAAGTCAGGATTACAGCAGCTGCGCCAGGCGGTTAATATCCGACTGAATCGCGCCCGCGGTGACATCGCGACCGGCACCCGGGCCACGGATCACCAGCGGGTTATCGCGGTACCAGCGGCTCTCGATGGCGAAGACGTTATCACACGGCAGCAGCGCCGCCAGCGGGTGCTCCTCACGTACGGCTTCAACGCCGACGCGCGCCTTCCCGTTGGCATCAAAACGCGCCACGTAGCGCAGAACCAGCCCCAGCTCACGGGCGGCTTCCAGACGCTGCAGCATCTGCTCGTTCAGCTCCTCGCCATTCTCAAAGAAGTGATCGACGGACCCCTCTTCGCAATGCGCGGGCACCAGAGATTCGACCCGTACCTGATCCGGTTCGATGTCATAACCGGCTTCACGGGCGAGAATAACCAGCTTACGCATCACGTCTTTCCCCGCCAGGTCAACGCGCGGGTCCGGCTCCGTCAGACCCTGCTGCCAGGCCTGATCGACCAGATCGGTAAACGGCACGCTACCGTCAAACTGCAGGAACAGCCAGGAGAGCGTACCGGAGAAAATACCGCTCAGCGCGAGGATGGTATCGCCGCTATCAATCAGATCGCGCACCGTGTGGTTGACCGGCAGGCCGGCGCCGACGGTGGCGTTGTACAGCCAGTGGCGGCCCGTTTTCTCAAACGCGTCGTGAATCTGGCGATATTTGTCGCTGCTGCTGGCGCCGGCCAGCTTGTTGGCGCTGATCACGTGGAAACCATGGCTGGCGAAATCGAGGTACTGATCGGCCAGCTGCTCGCTGGCGGTGACGTCCAGCACCACTAAATCATCATACGGATGGGCGCGCATCCACAGGAACAGCGACTCTTCATCCTGTTCTACGGCTTCATCATTAAAGAACGCCAGCGCGCGGCTGGCGTCCAAACCTTGGTAGTTGAGCAGACTGCGGCGGCTATCGACCACCCCGGCGAGCACGAACTCAAAGCCGGTGCGGGCAGAGAGCGTGGTCTGCTCGCGGGCGAACAGCTCCAGCCAGCGCGAACCGATATTGCCTTTACCGAACAGCACCAGGCCAATGCGTTTCTCCGCGCGGAACAGAGTCTGATGCAGACCCTGAATCAGGCTTTCCGTCGGACCCGCGCGCAGCACCGCCACCAGGCTAATTCCCTCTTCCGACTGCCAGGTAAACTCAACCGGCTGTCCCTTCAGCTGCTGCCAGAAACGGTGGCAATGCAGCGGGTTACGGCTAACGCCTGCGCCCACCATCGCCACCAGCGCCAGCTTCTGACGCAGACGCAGTTCACCCGGCAGACCGGCTTCATCCAACAGGCGCAGCGCGCTGTCGGCCACCTCCGAGGTGTAGCAGAACTGCAGCAGCTTACGGTCGGCATGCACGCCCACCGCCAGCGGACGCAGTTGGGCGCGTTTAAAGATAAGATCCAGCTCCTTGTGCGCCAGCTTGAAATCCTGACCGGCAGGCACCTGGAACTCAATCAGGCATACGTCATCGTGGCTGGTGACGATGCGCGCGCCGGTACCGGAAGCCAGGACGCGTTCAATGCGCGTAGAACCTTGATCGGGCGTATAGCTACAGCGTAATTGCAAATCGATATCGCTGCCGGAGACCGGCTGAAGCGTGCGGGCGTGCAGCACCGGCGCCGCCAGACGCGCCAGCTCGCTGGCTTCATCGAGACGCAGCAGCGGCAACAGGCAGGCGTCTTTCACCTTGCGCGGGTCAGCGCTGTAGACTCCGGCAACGTCACTCCAGATGGTCACGCGGGAGGCGCCCGCCAGAGCGCCGATCTGGGTGGCGGAATAGTCGGAACCGTTACGCCCCAGCAGGACGGTTTCACCGGCGTTGTTACGCGCGATAAATCCGGTTACCACCAGGCGTTTATTGGGATGTTGCGCCATCAGCTGCTGCAGCAGCGGGTAGGATAAACCTTCATCCACCTGCGGCTGAGCGGAGCGCTCGGCGCGCAGGAAACTGCGCGCATCAAGCCAGGCCGCTTCCAGACCCAGCTGGTTGAGGACCGCCGCCATCAGGCGCGCGGACCACACTTCGCCGTGGCCGACGACTTCAGCGTATACCGCATCGGTCACGCCGCTATCCAGCAGGCCGGCAAGACGTTCAAGATCGTGAATAAAGGTCGCGATCAGCGTATCAGCGGCCTCCGCTGACAGCAGGCTGGTAATCAGATCGATGTGATAACGGCGCAGCGTCTGCTGCACCTGATGCGCAGAGAGGCGATCGGTCTGGCTGAGCTTCAGCCAGCTAATCAGCTGGTTGGTGGTGCTGCCCGCGGCGGAGACAACCATCATGTCGCCGGCCTGCGAGTATTCCGTCATGATCCCCGCGACGCGCAGGTAACATTTCGCATCCGCTAAACTACTCCCACCAAATTTGTGCAGCTGACGACCCTTCGCCCCTGCCTGCGCAATCACACTCATGTTTATCCCTCGTTTGCTGCCCGGAAGCCATTTTCCAGGTCGGCAATTAAATCTTCACCATCTTCAATACCGGTCGAAATACGCAGGAGCGTTTCTGAAATCCCCGCTGCCGCACGTGCTTCAGGCGCCATGCCTGCGTGGGTCATCGTCGCGGCGTGCGAAATCAGACTTTCTACGCCCCCCAGCGATTCAGCCAGCGTAAATAGCGATAATCCGCTCAGAAAACGGCGCAATGTCTGCTCATCGCCCTCCAGCTCAAAGCTTAACATCGCGCCAAAACCTTTTTGCTGACGCGCAGCAATCTCGTGCCCCTGATTCTCCGCCAGAGACGGATGATACAGTTTTTTCACCAGCGGCTGGGTTTTCAGATAGTCGACAATCGCCAGCGCGTTGCGCTGCGCCACTTCCATACGCGGAGAGAGCGTACGTAAACCGCGCAGCAGCAGATAGCTATCGAACGCGCCGCCGGTGACACCGATGTTATTCGCCCACCATGCCAGTTCGGTGACAGTCTCCGGATCTTTGGCAATCACCACCCCAGCCACCACATCGGAGTGACCGTTGAGGTATTTGGTGCACGAATGCAGAACCAGATCGGCGCCCAGCGCCAGCGGGTTTTGCAACGCCGGGCTCAGGAAGGTGTTATCCACCACGCTCACCGCCCCCGCTTCACGAGCCAGCGCGCAGATTTTCGCAATATCCACCACCCGCAGCAACGGATTACTTGGACTTTCGACTAATACCAGCTTCGGTTTTTCCGCCAGCGCCGCGTTCAGCGCCTGCTCATCGTTCTGATCGACAAACAGTACGCGGTAGCAGCCGCGCTTCGCCAGGCTATCAAACAGGCGATAGCTGCCGCCGTAGCAATCGTGCGGGGCCACCAGCAGATCGCCCGGTTTCAGGAACACGGTCGTCACCAGCAGGATTGCCGACATGCCGGTATTGGTCAGCACGGCGCCCGCTCCACCTTCCAGCTCCGCCAGCGCGCGCTGCACCACATCACGGGTTGGGTTACCGCGACGGGAATAGTCGTGGGCACGGGGTTCGTTAAAGCCGGTGAAGTTATAGGTACTGGAAAGGTGAATCGGCGGGACAACGCAGCCGTACTGTTCGTCGTCATTTAAACCGCTACGCACTGCGATGGTGGCCTGTTTACGCGTCATTTGGGCAGTTCCTGGGCTGAATCGGTGAAAAGTCAGGCACCAGAGTAATCATTGTCACAATAGACGTCAATACATCTGGACATCTAAACTTCTTTGCGTATAGATTGAGCAAACAGCGAATAGCCGTTAAAATTATATGCATTAGCGCACATCGGCAGGGGCTTATCGGGTGTCAGAACGCCCCCTCTACGGTAAACTATGCGCAATTATGGTCCGGGTTCTCTACCCGTCATACAGGCAGCTTGCAGTATGACGGACAGATATTCAGGCCCTTAACTAATGACTAGAGGATTAAAGGTATCTCATGGCTGAATGGAGCGGCGAATATATCAGCCCATACGCTGAGCACGGTAAGAAGAGTGAGCAAGTAAAAAAAATTACGGTATCCATTCCTCTGAAGGTGTTGAAGATCCTCACCGATGAACGCACGCGTCGGCAGGTCAACAACCTGCGTCACGCCACCAATAGCGAACTGCTGTGTGAAGCGTTCCTGCATGCATTTACCGGTCAACCGTTACCGAACGATGAAGACCTGCGTAAAGAGCGCAGCGATGAGATTCCGGAAGCGGCGAAACAGATTATGCGCGAGATGGGTATCGACCCGGATACGTGGGAATACTAAGTCAATAAATAAAAAGGGCAGAAGCTTCCTTCTGCCCTTTTTTGTCTCTGTTCGGCCCTGGCTGCCGGGCAGCGTATGACGCCAGAAACAAAAAAAGCCGCCCTGAGGCGGCTTTTTCTTCCAGCAACTTACTTGCTGGTACCCGGTACGCTGAAGCGCTTGTTGAAGCGGTCAACGCGGCCACCGGTCGCAACATCACGCTGCTTGCCAGTGTAGAACGGGTGGCATTTACCGCACACGTCGAGGTTCAGGTCGTGACCTACGGTAGAACGGATTTTCATGACATTACCGCAAGAGCAAGAAGCAGTAATTTCTTCGTATTTCGGGTGAATATCTTTTTTCATGGGAGAACCTCAGTTAAGGCCGCGTCGCTCTTCCAGCCCTAACGCCAGACACCACGCGATGTTAATAATTTCCCGTCACCTTCCACGCTGCCGGCACAATGACCACCGTGCGGAACTCTCGGGTAATAAGTATAGGTTTGATGTCGCACGAAGCACACCAAAGGCGGCGAATCATACAGAATTTAACCAGCATATGCAAACTGATCCGCGTGCCCTTATCACAATGTGTATACTAACCGGCCAGATTTCAAGTCAGGAAGATGACATGCCCGTTGCCCACGTTGCCCTGCCCGTTCCGCTGCCCCGCACCTTTGACTATGTGCTACCTGAAGGTATGTCCGTCAAAGCCGGCTGTCGCGTGCGGGTGCCGTTCGGCAAACAGGAGCGCATTGGGATTGTCACCGCTATCAGCGAGCGCAGCGAGCTGCCGCTGGATGAGCTAAAACCGGTGGTCGAAACGCTCGATGCCGAGCCGGTATTTTCTTCTGCCGTCTGGCGCCTGCTGCTGTGGGCGGCCGACTACTACCACCACCCTATCGGCGATGTGCTGTTCCACGCGCTACCGATCATGCTGCGCCAGGGTAAACCGGCCAGCGCGGCGCCGCAGTGGTACTGGTTCGCAACCGAACAGGGCCAGGCCGTCGACCTCAATAGCCTCAAACGCTCGCCTAAACAGCAGCAGGCGTTGGCCGCCCTACGCCAGGGGAAAATCTGGCGCCATCAGGTTGCGGAGCTGGAATTTAACGATGCGGCGCTGCAGGCGCTGCGCGGTAAAGGGCTTTGCGAGCTGGCAAGCGAAGCTCCGACCCTCACCGACTGGCGAACCCACTTTGCCATCCCCGGCGAACGGCTGCGCCTTAACACCGAACAGGCCACCGCCGTTGGGGCGATCCACAGCGCGTCCGACCGGTTTTCCACCTGGTTACTGGCAGGTATTACCGGTTCCGGAAAGACTGAGGTTTATCTCAGCGTGCTGGAAAACGTGCTGGCGCAAGGCCGCCAGGCGCTGGTGATGGTGCCGGAAATCGGCCTGACGCCACAAACTATCGCCCGTTTCCGCCAGCGGTTTAACGCCCCGGTTGAGGTCCTGCACTCCGGTCTTAACGATAGCGAGCGTCTCTCCGCCTGGCTGAAAGCCAAAAACGGCGAGGCGGCGATCGTCATCGGCACCCGCTCATCGCTGTTTACTCCGTTTAAAGATCTCGGGGTCATCGTGATCGATGAAGAGCACGACAGCTCCTATAAGCAGCAGGAAGGCTGGCGCTACCATGCCCGCGACCTGGCGGTCTGGCGCGCTCACAGCGAGCAAATTCCGATTATTCTGGGCTCGGCAACTCCGGCGCTGGAGACCTTATACAACGTTCGTCAGGGAAAATATCGCCAGCTGAAGTTAACGAAACGCGCGGGTAACGCCCGTCCGGCCCAGCAGCACGTGCTGGATTTAAAGGGGCAGCAGCTACAGGCGGGTCTCTCTCCGGCGCTGATTGCCCGCATGCGCCAGCACTTGCAGGCCGATAATCAGGTGATTCTGTTTTTGAACCGTCGCGGCTTCGCCCCGGCGCTGCTGTGCCATGACTGCGGCTGGATCGCCGAATGCCCGCGCTGCGACAGCTACTACACCCTGCATCAGGCGCAGCATCATCTGCGGTGCCACCACTGCGACAGCCAGCGCCCGATTCCGCGTCAGTGCCCCTCCTGCGGCTCGACGCATCTGGTGCCGGTCGGGCTGGGGACCGAGCAGCTGGAGCAGGCGCTGGCGCCGCTGTTCCCCGGCGTGCCGATCTCACGCGTCGACCGGGATACCACCAGCCGTAAAGGCGCACTCGAACAGCACCTCAGCGATATCCATCGCGGCGGGGCGCGCATTCTGATCGGCACGCAGATGCTGGCAAAAGGCCACCACTTCCCGGACGTCACCCTGGTTTCGCTACTGGATGTCGACGGCGCGCTGTTTTCCGCCGATTTCCGTTCGGCAGAGCGCTTCGCCCAGCTCTATACCCAGGTCTCTGGCCGCGCCGGCCGCGCCGGTAAGCAGGGCGAAGTGATTCTGCAAACCCATCACCCGGAACATCCGCTGCTGCAAACCCTGCTGTACAAAGGCTACGACGCCTTTGCCGAACAGGCGCTGGCGGAACGACAGACCATGCAGCTACCGCCGTGGACCAGCCATGTCCTGATTCGCGCCGAAGATCATACCAACCAGCAGGCGCCGCTGTTCTTACAGCAATTGCGTAATTTATTGCAGGCCAGCCCGCTGGCCGATGACAAACTGTGGGTTCTTGGCCCGGTTCCGGCGCTGGCCCCCAAACGCGGCGGCCGCTGGCGCTGGCAGATCCTGCTGCAACATCCGTCACGCGTTCGCTTACAGCATATCGTCAGCGGTACGCTGGCGCTGATTAATACGCTGCCGGAAGCGCGCAAGGTAAAATGGGTTCTCGACGTCGATCCTATTGAAGGTTAAGCCTTCTCTTGCGAGACGGATCGAAAAAATTCAACAACCATCACGTTTTTTATGAAAATTCTGTAACTCTCTACATCGACTATCTGCTAAAAATGTTGCTGATGTCAGATCGCAAGGGATGTGTCTGCGCCAGTCAGCGAGGAGAAAACAGGTGAAGCCCAAAAAACAGGTGGTTGCCGCCACGATGAAAGACGTTGCCCTGAAGGCAAACGTTTCAACGGCAACCGTGTCCCGAGCGTTAATGAATCCCGATAAGGTTTCGCAGACCACCCGTAACCGCGTGGAACAGGCGGCGCTTGAAGTCGGTTATTTACCGCAGTCGCTCGGGCGCAATATGAAACGCAACGAGTCGCGTACGATTCTGGTCATCGTGCCGGATATTTGCGATCCCTTTTTCAGCGAGATTATCCGGGGTATCGAAATCACCGCTGCGGAACAGGGGTATCTGGTACTGATCGGCGACTGCGCCCATCAGAACCGGCAGGAAAAAACCTTTATCGACCTGATAATTACCAAGCAGATCGACGGGATGCTGCTGTTAGGCTCCCGTCTGCCGTTCGACGCCGGTGTGGAAGAGCAGCGCAATCTCCCGCCGATGGTGATGGCGAATGAATTTGCGCCTGAGCTTGAGCTACCGACGGTGCATATCGATAACCTCACCGCCGCGTTCAATGCCGTGAACTATCTGCACGAACTCGGGCACCAGCGCATTGGCTGTATCGCCGGTCCGGAAGAGATGCCGCTCTGCCATTACCGCCTCCAGGGTTACGTGCAGGCGCTGCGCCGCAGCGGGATAACCATTGACCCCCACTATATTGCGCGCGGTAATTTTACCTACGAGGCCGGGGCCAACGCCCTGGAACAGCTTCTGGCGCTCCCGGTGCCGCCGACCGCGGTATTCTGCCACAGCGATATTATGGCGCTGGGTGCCCTGTCGTTGGCAAAACGCCGCGGCCTGAAAGTGCCTGACGACCTGTCTATTGTGGGTTTCGATAATATCTCTTTGTCTGAATTTTGCGATCCGCCATTGACGACCGTTGCACAACCGCGCTTTGATATTGGCCGCGAAGCGATGCTGCTATTACTGGACCAGCTCCACGGTCATAATGTGAACAGCGGTTCACGATTGCTGGACTGCGAACTGATCGTACGCGGTAGTACACGCAAAATCAGAACATAACCATCAGGCTTTCGGGCCTGCTCTTCTGGTCAAAGGCCCGCCGCTTAAGTAACATGGCGGACTGACGAACGAATAAAACAGCGAAACGATAGTGGCACAACGAGATTATGTACGCCGCAGCCAACCGGCTTCTTCGCGGCGCAAAAAGGGCAATACCCGCAGCTCAAGGAATAAACAAAGCAGCCTTCCGGCGGTTTCACCTACTATGGTTGCGATCGCGGCGGCAGTGCTGGTGGCCTTTATCGGTGGACTGTACTTCATCACGCACCATAAAAAAGAAGAAGCGGAAGCGCTGCAAAACCGTCAGGTGGCGGGTAACGGCCTGCCGCCAAAACCCGAAGAGCGCTGGCGCTATATCAAAGAGCTGGAAAGTCGCCAGCCTGGCGTCCGTGCGCCTACCGAACCCACGGCCGGCGGGGAAGTCATGAAGCCGGAACAGCTGACCAACGAACAGCGTCAGCTGCTGGCACAGATGCAGGCGGATATGCGCCAGCAGCCGACTCAGCTAACCGAAGTGCCGTGGAACGAACAAACGCCGGCTCAGCGCCAGCAGACGCTGCAGCGTCAGCGCCTCGCGGCGCAGCAGGTACAACAGCAGCAACAGGCCCAGCAGCAGTGGGCGCAAACTCAGCAGCAGGCAGCGCCTGTCCAGCAGCCGCGCGCACAGCAGCGGGTTGCCGAGCAGCCGGTATCGCAGCCTAAGCCGGTACAACAGCCGAAACAAACCGCCTCGACGACGCAGCCGTATCAGGATCTGCTGCAGACGCCTGCGCATACTACCACGCAGCCGAAAACCCAGGCGGCCGCACCGGTCGCTCGCGTTGAAGAGGCGCCGAAAGCGCCTGTCGAGAAGAAAGACGATCGCAGCTGGATGATTCAATGCGGCTCCTTTAAAGGCGCCGAGCAGGCGGAAACCGTCCGCGCTCAGCTGGCATTTGAAGGATTTTCCTCACGCATCACCACTAACAATGGCTGGAATCGCGTGGTGATTGGGCCGCTGAAAGGCAAGGATAGCGCCAACGATATGATCACCCGTCTGAAAATGGCCGGACACGCAAACTGCATTCGTCTCGCCGCCAGGGGTTGAAACCCTAAAAATCCCCCCCATCTATAATTGCATTCTGCCCCGCGTCAGCCGCGGGGCCCCTATTCCGCTTTTGTAACCAAGGGGTCTGCTCGTGACAACAATAGTTAGTGTTCGCCGTAACGGCCATGTGGTTATTGCCGGTGATGGCCAGGCCACGCTGGGCAACACCGTCATGAAAGGTAACGTGAAAAAAGTCCGTCGTCTCTATAACGACAAAGTGATCGCTGGCTTCGCTGGCGGTACTGCCGACGCCTTCACGCTGTTCGAACTGTTTGAACGTAAACTGGAAATGCATCAGGGTCACCTGGTCAAAGCCGCCGTGGAGCTGGCGAAAGACTGGCGTACCGACCGCATGCTGCGCAAGCTGGAAGCCCTGCTGGCCGTCGCCGACGAAAATGCGTCGCTGATCATTACCGGTAACGGTGATGTGGTACAGCCTGAAAACGACCTGATTGCTATCGGCTCCGGTGGTCCCTACGCCCAGGCCGCTGCTCGCGCTCTGCTGGAAAATACCGATATGGGCGCTCGCGACATCGCAGAGAAAGCGTTGAATATTGCAGGCGATATCTGCATCTATACCAACCATTTCCACACCATCGAAGAATTAGCTTCTAAAGCGTAAGGATCTCCTATGTCTGAAATGACCCCACGCGAAATTGTCAGCGAACTGGACAAACATATTATCGGTCAGGACGCGGCGAAGCGTTCTGTCGCCATCGCGCTGCGTAACCGCTGGCGCCGTATGCAGCTGAATGAAGAGCTGCGCCATGAAGTCACGCCGAAAAACATTCTGATGATCGGCCCGACCGGCGTCGGTAAAACCGAAATCGCTCGCCGTCTGGCGAAGCTGGCCAACGCGCCGTTCATCAAAGTTGAAGCAACCAAATTCACCGAAGTGGGCTATGTGGGCAAGGAAGTGGATTCTATTATCCGCGATCTGACCGATGCGGCGATCAAAATGGTCCGCATGCAGTCCATCGATAAAAACCGCTACCGCGCGGAAGAGCTGGCGGAGGAGCGCATTCTGGATGTGCTGATCCCACCGGCAAAAAATAACTGGGGCCAGGCGGAGCAGACTCAGGAACCGTCCGCTGCGCGTCAGGCATTCCGTAAGAAACTACGCGAAGGTCAGCTCGACGATAAAGAGATCGAGATCGATCTCGCCGCTGCGCCGATGGGCGTTGAAATCATGTCCCCGCCGGGCATGGAAGAGATGACCAGCCAGCTGCAGTCGATGTTCCAGAATCTGGGCGGGCAGAAGCAAAAACCGCGTAAGCTGAAAATCAAAGATGCGATGAAGCTGCTGATCGAAGAAGAAGCGGCGAAGCTGGTCAACCCGGAAGAACTCAAGCAGGACGCCATCGATGCCGTTGAACAGCACGGTATTGTGTTTATCGACGAAATCGACAAAATCTGTAAGCGCGGCGGCAACAGCTCCGGCCCGGATGTATCCCGCGAAGGCGTTCAGCGCGACCTGCTGCCGCTGGTAGAGGGCTGCACCGTGTCGACCAAGCACGGGATGGTGAAAACCGACCACATCCTGTTTATCGCCTCCGGCGCGTTCCAGGTAGCGAGTCCGTCCGATCTGATCCCGGAACTGCAGGGCCGTCTGCCTATTCGCGTCGAGCTGAAAGCGCTGACGACGGAAGATTTCGAGCGCATCCTGACCGAGCCGAACGCCTCTATCACCGTCCAGTACAAAGCCCTGATGGCTACCGAAGGCGTCAACATCGAGTTTACGCAAGAGGGCATCAAGCGTATTGCTCAGGCGGCATGGCAGGTGAACGAAACCACCGAAAACATCGGCGCGCGTCGTCTGCACACCGTGCTGGAGCGTCTGATTGAAGACATCTCCTACGATGCCAGCGAAATGAATGGCCAAAGCATCACCATTGATGCTGAGTATGTCGGTAAACATCTGGATGTACTGGTGGCAGATGAAGATCTGAGCCGTTTTATCCTATAATCCGGTTCAATGTATTTTCATCACAATCGATGGGGCTATATAGCCCCATTTTTTTGGCCAGGAATTATGACTGAACAACCGATAAACCGAACCCAAGCCTGGCTGGAAAGCCTGCGGCCAAAAACGTTACCGCTGGCCTTCTCCGCCATTGTTGTCGGCACGGCGCTGGCGTGGCAGCAGGGGTACTTCGATCCCTGGGTAGCCCTGCTGGCGCTGGTTACCGCCGGCCTGCTGCAAATCTTATCCAATCTGGCCAATGATTACGGTGATGCGGTTAAGGGCAGCGATAAGCCCGATCGTCTCGGCCCGCTGCGCGGGATGCAAAAAGGGGCGATCACCCCGGCGCAGATGAAGCGCGCGCTGATCGTCACCGTGGTGCTGATTTGTCTTTCCGGGCTGGCGCTGCTGTTCTGCGCCTGGCAGACGATGGCCGATTTTATTGGCTTTATGGTGCTGGGGAGCTTATCGATAATCGCCGCCATTACCTATACCGTCGGCACCCGCCCCTATGGTTATATCGGCCTTGGCGATATCTCCGTGCTGGTGTTCTTCGGCTGGCTGAGCGTCGTCGGAAGCTGGTACCTGCAGGCCCACAGCATTGCCGCGACGATTTTCCTGCCCGCCACCGCCTGCGGTCTGTTAGCCGCAGCGGTGCTGAATATCAATAATCTGCGCGATATCGATAGCGACAGGGAGAACGGTAAAAATACCCTCGCCGTGCGTCTGGGGCCGCTTAACGCCCGCCGCTACCACAGCTGCCTGCTCATCGGCGCTCCGCTGTGTCTGGCGCTGTTTAATCTGATTTCTCTACATAACCCATGGGGTTGGCTGTTCCTGCTCGCCATGCCGCTGCTGGTGAAGCAGGCGCGATTTGTGCTGCGTGAACGCGCTCCCGTGGCGATGCGTCCAATGCTGGAACGTACGGTAAAAGCGGCGCTCCTGACCAACCTGCTGTTTGTCATTGGGATTATTTGCAGCAAGCTGGTGGGTTAACTGACAAATATCAATTAACAATTGATGATTTTGCCAACAATGCGATTCGCGAGATATACTAAAAACTCTCGCAGCAACTGAACGTTAAGCCTATGAAATACGATACTTCCGAGCTTTGTGACATCTACCAGGAAGATGTCAACGTAGTGGAACCTCTGTTCTCCAATTTTGGCGGACGGTCGTCGTTTGGTGGACAAATCATCACGGTGAAATGTTTCGAGGATAACGGGTTGCTATACGATATGCTCGAACAGAACGGCCGTGGTCACATCTTGCTGATCGACGGCGGGGGTTCCGTCCGACGTGCGTTGATTGACGCCGACCTGGCGCGTCTGGCCGTACAAAATGAGTGGGAAGGGATAGTGGTTTACGGCGCGGTTCGTCAGGTTGACGATCTCGAAGATCTGGATATCGGCATCCAGGCGCTGGCCGCCATCCCGGTGGGCGCCGCGGGCGAAGGCATCGGCGAAAGCGACGTACGCGTCAATTTCGGCGGCGTGACCTTCTTCTCCGGCGACCATCTGTATGCCGATAATACCGGGATTATCCTCTCCGAGGACGCGCTGGATATCGAATGACCCGCCCATGAAAAAAGGCCTTCTCTCTGAGAAGGCCTTTTTGTTGCCGTTGCGGCAGAATTAATACAGTTTCTTCGCGCAGTCCAGCCAGTCATTCTTGAATGGACGCTTCATGTTCTCGATAGCGTCGATGATGTCATGGTGCACCAGCTTCTCGTTCTGAATACCGACACAGCGGCCGCCAAAGCCCTGCTGCAGCAGTTCAATCGCGTAGGAACCCATGCGGGACGCCAGGATACGGTCATAAGGAACCGGAGAACCTCCGCGCTGAATGTGGCCCAGAACGGTCGCGCGGGTTTCGCGGCCGGTCTCTTTCTCAATGTAGTGCGCCAGCTCGTCCACATCGCACATGTGTTCGGTAATCGCCACGATGGCGTGTTTCTTACCTTTGGCGATGCCCGCTTTGATTTCGGCGACCAGATCGTCACGCGAGTATTCCACTTCCGGCACCATGATGAACTCACAACCGCCGGCAATCGCCGCGGCCAGGGTCAGGTCGCCGCAGTAACGGCCCATCACTTCCACCACAGAAATACGCTGGTGGGAAGAGGAGGTATCGCGCAGGCGGTCAATGGCCTCAACAACGGTGCTCAGAGCGGTGAAGAAACCGATGGTGTAGTCGGTGCCCTTAATGTCGTTATCGATGGTGCCGGGCAGGCCGATGCACGGGAAGCCCATTTCGGTCAGACGCATCGCCCCCATGTAGGAACCATCGCCGCCGATAACAACCAGCGCATCCAGGCCGCGCTTTTTCATGTTCTCAAGCGCCACGGCGCGAATGTGCTCTTCGCGGAATTCCGGGAAGCGCGCTGAGCCCAGGAAGGTGCCGCCACGGTTGATCATATCGGAAACGCTATAGCGGTCGAGCTGAACCATGCGATCTTCATACAGGCCGAGGTAACCGTCATAGATTCCAAAAACTTCCAGACCTTCCGTTAATGCTGCGCGCACAACGCCACGAATTGC
>NZ_JBJDNH010000048.1:35618-39445 GCF_044900465.1 Klebsiella sp. NPDC088457
CGTTCATGCCCGGCGCATCACCGCCACTTGTCAATACACCGATTTTCTTAATCATGACTACCTCTGAACTTAGGAAGCAAAAAATAATCCTGTTGCCTGAAGCGCTCCTTCACCAGGAGTGCACGACGATAATTGCAATAGTATATCAAACGCTTCTGGCTGAATTGATTCAGGTCAGACCAAATGGCGGTAATTTATACAAAAAATGCCGATCCGCCCCACATTTTACATCGAGTTTACAGACTATAACCGAAAGCTCAAAAAACGCCCTGTCGCGCCAGCGGCACCACAGAACAGGGATCCTGATGGATAATCACATCAGAACCCGGGAAACGGTGCAGAATCGCCTGCTCCACCTGGTCGGCAATCACGTGCGCCTGCACCAGCGGGAGGTTATCTTCCATTTCCAGATGTATTTGAATAAAGCGAGTCGGCCCTGACTGCCGCGTCCGTAGATCGTGCGCCCCGCTGACGCCTGGCCACGCGGTCACGATATTGATAATGTCCTGACGCTCCTCATCAGGAAGTGCGCGGTCTAACAACGACTGAACGGCGTCGTAACCCATACGCAGCGCGCTATATAAAATATAGATGCCAATTCCAAGGGCAAACAGCGCGTCGGCGCGATGCCAACCATACCAGGAGAGGCCCAGCGCCACCAGAATTGCGCCGTTCATCATAACATCAGACTGATAATGAAGCATATCTGCTCGCACCGCCTGGCTTCGCGTTTTTCTCACCACCCAGCGTTGGAAAGTCACCAGCACCAGCGTGCTGGCCAGCGCAATCAGGGTCACAATCATGCCGATGCCCGCCGCCTGCATCGGCTCCGGCCGCGCCAGATGCTGGATGCCGGTCAAAAACAGGAACAGAGCCGACCCGGAGATAAACATACTTTGCGCCAGCGCGGCCAGCGATTCCGCCTTGCCGTGGCCAAAAGTATGTTCCTCATCAGCGGGTTGAAGCGAGTAACGCACCACCAGCAGGTTGGTTAACGAGGCGGCAATATCCACCAGCGAGTCCACAAGCGCCGCCAGAATACTCACCGATCCGGTATACCACCACGCAAAAATTTTAATCAAAAGTAACGCGGAGGCCATCACCGTCGCCGCAATGGCCGCACGACTGACCAGCCGCCCATAAGATTGATCCATAAACGCTCCTTTTCCGGCGATGCGCTTAGTATAACCCGAACTTTTGTTGCGACGGGGCGCAAGGGAGAAGTCGTTTAGCTGAATGACAGACAAAAAAAACCCCCTCATCATGAGGGGGGAAGACAGGGATGGTGCGCTAAGGGCGACAGCATCCAACTGATAAAAAAGGATTTTTATCAAGCAGTGTCCACACTGCGACCATATCGACAAAAAGCCACGGTTACCCGTGGCTTCCTTTTGCGCTCACTTCCACCCGCATGACTTCTGTAGTGGTTTGATGGCCTCTGAAAGTCCCTTGAGATCGAAAGTGGTGGTGGCTGAATTCTCATTATATGGAGTAATCTGCGCCAGCATTTTTCCAGACTTCTCAAGACTCTTGATAAAATCAATTGTCCTGCCCCTGTAGAAAACTGCTTTTGTATTACCTGATATATCCCACACTTTTGTGACCGCCTTTTGCTTATCAAGCCTGTGAAGCATAGAGGTTTCACCAAGTCCTAAATAGACATCCCAGTTAATGAACAACTCAGTCTTCTTCTCTCTGCATGTAATGAAAAGTACGGGAGTGGAGGTTCTTCCAAAATTTGATGAGATCGGTAAATCCGCTGTCAGCATAGCAAAAACATTTGTCGAGTCATCAATATCTGATTCGACCGTTGATACTTGCCACTTCCCTGTGTCGCTTTTTTCCTCCGGGTTCTGTATCTCATTTGGCGGCAACAACAGATCGTAGCAACCTAACCTTTTTGTACCGTTTTCCTCGGCCTGGCACTTTGCCAAATCATCTTTGCTTATTGTGGGGGATTCCTCTGTCTTTGGTTTCGGCTTTTCTTGCGCGTGAACCCCCAAAGAAATGAGCGCACCGAAGAAGGTCGCAAGAAATAAACAACTCTTCCTCATGTGGTTATCCCTTTGGTCTTGTGAGAAATACAAGGGTTCCGATTATTACATCACCAATAACCCAAATGGTCCCCATAGCCATCATTCCCAACCCCGCGCCCAAAGCTGCCCCGGCTCTTTCCGCATCCGATGAGGCTTGACTGATTACCTCGCCGCTGCCACCTAACCCCTTAAAAACAGCGTAGATCATGAAGATATTAAACAGGATGAATACCCATTTAATTAACTTCCCAAAAATTGAGCGGCGTGGTTTTTTTAGCTGCTTGCCACAAGATGGGCACCTCAAAGCGGAATCACTTACTTCCTTCCTGCATTCCGGACAACTGACCAAAGCCATAATGCATCCCCTTAATTATTTAATAATTGCCATTTGTTACAAAACATTTTGATTTTATCGGATTACTCTGAATTGACAAGAAAATAGCCCCGCGAAATGCGGGGCTTGTTTTATACGGCGAGACTTAACTGTGCATCACCATAGTGGGATGATGGGAATGCATCTGAGGGGATAAATCCAGGCGGCAACTTTTCGCGATGGCCGCGCTTTGTGACCAGCTTTTCAACGCTGTTCAGGGTGGTAAAGGTGATGCTGCATTCAAAGTTCTGACACTGGTGATAATGCCGGACGGTGGTGTTACTCAATGGACGACTGGTGCGCGTTTTAGCAACGGCACCGCAGATAGGACACTTAAACATGATGGCCTCCCGGGGCGGGAGTTGAACTCGCTCATATTATGGCCGCTAACCCTCACTTTCTGCAATCCATTCAGGTATTTTCGCTTCAAGCTCCAGCTGCGTTTTAAATCCACCGTCGTCGATCGAGTGGGTGGCCTTCGCAATTATCCAGTCCTGATTATTAATATCCGTCTTAAAGCCCGATACCGTGCCGTGCATTTCCGGGTACAGATCTGCGCGGCCATAAGCGAGCGTCATATTAAATTCGGCGGCGCCGCGTTTGAGCTGTTGCCACTTCGCTGCAGCGGCTCGCTGGGCGGCAATCACATTGTTGAAGGTTGTCCGCAGCACAAAAACGTTACCATCTTCACCGGCGATATAATCCCCTTCCCTTGCGCTGCTGCGCGGCTTGCTCTCGGTCTTTTTCTTGCGCTCCTTAACGGTAACCTTTTTCTTTTTGCCATACTCCAGATCCAGCCAGTACGCCTGCACGCCGGTGTAAGCGTCGCGGTCAGCCACGCGGAACGAATGCCGGTCGCCACTTGAGCGGGTGATCGCAAACTCCGGCAGTGCTTTGCCGTTCGCGCTGACGCCGCCACCCGGCAGGATAAACAGGAGGCTACCGTTTTTGACGGTGGCAATCGCGCCCAGAAGGTCAGCCATCCTCGTCAGAAATGACATATCGCTCTCCTGGGTCTGGTCAGCGTGGTCAATCTCGGCGATCATCAGCTGCTCGGAAATCACCGGCGTCAGTTTGTAGCGCCGGGCGATGGCCGACACAATCCGCTCGACCGTCACGTCGTGCCAGGATACCTCGCGCTTAACGTTAAACTCGTCCCGAAAATCCGCGCTGCGGGCGGTGATTTCCAGCCTGTCCGGCGGCCCTGAGTGGGCGACCTCGTCAACGGTGTAAACCCCTTTGTAAACCAGCGGCTCACCCTGCCATCCCAGCGACACCGAAAGCTCGGCACCGCGCGGCGGTAGCTCGATCAGTCCGTCACTGTCGTCGATAGCAATGGTCAGCTCGTCGGCCTCAAAGCCGCGATTGTCCGTAAGCTCCAGAGAAATGATGCGCGGATCCAGCTGCGTTAGTGCCTT
>NZ_JBJDNH010000049.1:0-19739 GCF_044900465.1 Klebsiella sp. NPDC088457
GGTTAAGCATATCCACTTCCAGCTGTGACAGCATATCCATTGAACCAAGCGGGCTAACATGTGTAATCAAGTGAACTCCTTACAGGACGATTATCGTCTTCCTGTGATTACAATAGCCTTGCCCGTGGCGTTTTCACAACCTTGCGTACGCGTGAAGGCACGCAAAGTTGTGAAAATTTTTTGCTACTGGCGCGCCAGGCGAGCGATAGACGGAACAAATTCCGCGTTGCTGCGCCAGGGATTGATGTCCAGGCCGCCGCGACGGGTATAGCGGGCGTAGACGGAGAGCGATTGCGGCTGGCAAAAGCGCAGGAGATCATTAAAAATCCGCTCGACGCACTGCTCGTGGAATTCGTTGTGATGACGGAATGAGACCAGGTAGCGCAGCAGCTTTTCGCGATCGATCTTTGGCCCGCGATATTGAATCTGTACCGAGCCCCAGTCCGGCTGGTGGGTGATCAGACAGTTGGATTTCAGCAGATGGCTGACCAGCGTCTCTTCAACGATCTTTTCGCCTGCGGCATCCTGCAAATAGTCGGTGCTGAACTCATAGTTATCGATCGCAATATCCTGATCGTCGATGCAGGTGCCGTGGAGATGCGCCACCGGCTGGCCTTCGAGTTCGTCGAGCCGATAGAGCGAAACGCTGACCTCACCCTGCGCGCAGGCGCTAAGATCGCGCGTCAGCGTGGCCTGTACCTCCTGCCAGCTGGCGAAGCGGGTCTGGTTAAAACTATTGAGATAGAGTTTAAAGCTTTTTGATTCCACCAGGTTGACGCTGGTGTCGCTGAGCTCAACGTGACCGACGGCAACCTGCGGCAAACCTTTGGCGTTCAGCCACGACAGTTCATACAGCGTCCAGATGTCGCCGCCGTGAAAAGGCAGATTGTCCGCGCGCAGGCCGAGCGGATCGCGGTTGAGGCTACGCGGCACGCCCTGAAGCAGGGAGGCATCATAAGTATCGCGGTAATCCGTTGATTTACCGAGCGTCAGGCCGGCCAGAGCCTGATGATTCTCATAAGAAGACATGTTTCACCATAGTAAAGCGGGTACACTATACGCCAAGTGTATCCTGTCTGACGTGAAGAGAGAAACCGGTGGACTATCAAACCGCAGCAGCGCTGCAAGCCTTCACCCAACGTTATTGCGCTGCCTGGCAGCAGCAGTACGCAAGCCTGCCGCGAAGCGAAGAACTTTATGGCGTACCGTCACCCTGCATCAGCGCGACGGAAGGCGATGCCATTTTCTGGCAACCGCAGCCCTTTTCATTAGCTCAAAATATCAGCGCGGTTGAACGGGCATTAGATATTGTGGTACAACAGCCGATTCATAGTTATTATACCACCCAGTTCGCCGGTGACATGGCCGCGCGCTTTGCCGGTGAGACCATGACGCTGCTGCAAACCTGGAGTCCGGATGACTTCCAGCGTGTGCAGGAGAATTTAATCGGTCACCTGGTGGTGCAAAAGCGGTTGAAGCTGTCGCCCACGCTGTTTATCGCCACCCTGGACAGCGAGCTGGATGTCATTTCGGTCTGTAATCTGAGCGGTGAAGTTGTCAAAGAGACGCTCGGCACGCGCAAACGGACCACGCTTTCGCCTTCGCTGGCAAGTTTCCTTACCCAGCTTGAGCCGGTTCTGTAATCCATTCTTCCTGCCCCTTTGTGAGAGATCTCTTACAAGACCTGTAAGAGATCGTCATCATTTAAGCCATTTTTTCACGGCTTAATTTCTAATAAAACAATGTAATTCAGTTTGTTATGCTTATTCTTGCCTTTTTTGGGGGGGATGAATCTTAAGAGATTCGCTCAAGAAGGCTTGTAAGACGGGGCGGAATCAGGGATCCTATGTCTGTCGACAGGAAGTCGCGAAAAGAAGTGAACATCAGGATGATGACGCTTCTGCAGGACCCGCCGGGAAGGCGTAGCAAGGACAGGCTTCAGGATGAAGCACAGGACAACGCAGGAACGCGTAATGGACACCTCCAGGATGGAGAATGTGAGCCGCTCATGAAGAACGGTGGATCAGGAAGATCGGGATAGACTTAAGGATAGGTAATTTCACATCGGGGTGGTGTGGAAGCAGGATGCACGAGTTTACGGATGAACATGGTCAGGAGACCTCAGGAAAAGTTTTCATGGACGAGCAGGGAGCACCAATGTAGCTGGATTGCTGCGAAACGAACCGGGAGCACTGTTTATACAGTGCTCCCTTTTTTTATGCCTGACGCCTGCTGGCAGCAGGTTTCTTTTTTGGGGCGAGAGAGGTGAACGGCCGGGGCCGCTTTCTTCCGGTCAACCAGATGACGCTCACGCCGGCTTGCCAGGACAACTCTCCCCCCACACCCCGCATGATTTAGAGTATATTTCGCGGCTGTATTTGCTATCCTGCGCCCGGTTTACAACTCATCGAGGTTTTCTCATGACTCTTCACCTTAGCGTGCGTGAGCGTTTGCACGCGCTTGAAGCGCTGCTGCGCGAAACAGAACACTGGCAGGAGACGGCGCCGGAAAGCCGCGCATTTGCCAGCGATCAGCCTTTCTGCATGGATACTCTCGAACCGCTGGAGTGGCTGCAGTGGGTGCTGATTCCTCGTATGCATAACCTGCTCGATAGCGAACAACCGTTGCCCCACAGCTTTGCCGTCGCACCATACTATGAGATGGCGCTGGACGCTGCACATCCCCTGCGCGAGCGGGTGCTTGCCGAGCTCCTGCTGCTCGATACGCTGTTTGCGGGTGATGACGCCTGATGCTGGAGATTATCTATCAGGACGAATGGCTGGTGGCGGTGAACAAACCCTCCGGCTGGTTAGTGCATCGCAGCTGGCTGGATCGCGATGAAAAAGTGGTGGTGATGCAAACCGTGCGCGATCAGATCGGCCAGCACGTGTTTACCGCCCATCGCCTCGATCGCCCGACATCCGGCGTCCTGCTGATGGGGCTGTCGAGCGAGGCGGGCAGGCGGCTATCTCAGCAGTTTGAACTGCATCAGATGCAAAAGCGCTACCACGCGGTGGTTCGCGGCTGGCTGAGCGACGAAGCGGTGCTGGATTACCCGCTGGTCGAAGAGCGGGATAAAATCGCCGATAAATTCGCCCGTGAAGATAAAGAGCCCCAGCCGGCGGTCACCCATTATAGTGGCCTGGCGACGGTAGAAATGGCGGTGGCGACCGGGCGCTACCCGACCACGCGCTATAGCCTGGTTGAGCTGGAGCCCAAAACCGGGCGCAAACATCAGCTGCGCCGTCATCTTTCCCATCTGCGCCACCCGATTATCGGCGACAGCAAACATGGCGATCTGCGACAGAACCGCAGCGCCGCCGAGCACTTTTCCTGCGATCGTCTGATGCTGCACGCCAGCCAGCTCGCGTTAACTCACCCTTTTACCGGCGAACCGCTGGTGATTCGCGCAGGCCTTGACGATGTCTGGATGCGGGCGCTGTCGCAGTTTGGCTGGCGCGGCCTTCTGCCGTTAAATGAAAGGGTTGAGTTTGCTGACGACAGCGGTCAGGATGAAGGTATTGAGGTCAATTCAGGGAGATAATCATGGCAGAAGTCGGGATTTTTGTCGGCACGATGTACGGTAACTCGCTGCTGGTTGCCGAAGAGGCGCAGGCCATTCTGAGCGGGCTGGGGCACAAAGCGACGGTTTACGAAGATCCTGAAGTTCAGGACTGGGAACCGTACAGCGGTAAATATGTGCTGGTGGTGACATCCACCACCGGGCAGGGCGACCTGCCGGATAGCATCGTCCCTCTGTTCGAGGGGATTAAGGATATGTATCAGCCGCACCTGCGCTACGGGATTATCGCCCTGGGCGACAGTACCTACGCCAACTTCTGCGGCGGCGGCAAAACCTTCGACGCGCTGCTGCAGGAACAAGGGGCCAGGCGTATTGGTGAAATGCTGATGATTGACGCCAGTGAAGACCCGGAACCGGAGGGTGTTTCCAACCCCTGGGTAGAACAGTGGGCAAACCTGCTCGAATAAACGGCTGAAAAGTTGCGCCCTCTCCCTACGTAGAGGGCGTTCCTTATCGATGCCAGTGCCAGATAAACGATCGAAGAGAGTTTATCAACTCTGCCTGGCCCAGGCTTCAGGCATTTGCCCTACAACCCCGCATCTTACGCGGTTTTTTCCGGTGCTTTCCACCGGGTCAAGAGAGACGTTTCACACTCCTGCTGTTTGTAACGTCATTTCCGTTGTTAACCGGGGTTGCTTTTCATTTCCGTGAACCATCCCCCATCCAGTCAGGCATACGCCACAAATCCATTTCTAAACCTCCGCTAAAGCTGTGTATATGCACGGTGAGCCGGCGAGGTCCTCTTTTTATACTTTCCCTGCCAGTTAAAAAATGCAGTACGCCAGATATAACGAAAACTATGAAAAACACCAACACGTCATTCTGATTACCCTACAGGTTGTGCTGTTCAGAATGAACGTAGCTAACTGCTATGATTCAGGAGTGCAACAATGAGTACATTAAGTCAGGCGGCGAGCGGGGCGGAAAAACGCACCAACGCCCGCTACTGGATAGTGGTGATGCTGTTTATCGTCACATCCTTTAACTATGGCGATCGCGCAACGCTGTCGATTGCCGGTTCGCAAATGGCGAAGGAGATTGGGCTGGATCCGGTGGGCATGGGCTATGTCTTCTCCGCATTCTCATGGGCCTACGTTATCGGTCAGATCCCCGGCGGGTGGCTGCTCGACCGCTTCGGCTCAAAGCGAGTCTATTTTTGGTCAATTTTCATCTGGTCGATGTTTACCCTGCTACAGGGCTTCGTCGATATCTTTAGCGGTTTCGGCATTATTGTCGCTCTGTTTACCCTGCGTTTCCTGGTTGGGCTGGCGGAAGCGCCCTCCTTTCCCGGCAACAGCCGTATCGTAGCCGCCTGGTTCCCCGCGCAGGAGAGGGGCACGGCGGTGGCGATTTTCAACTCCGCGCAGTACTTCGCGACCGTCATCTTCGCACCGATCATGGGCTGGTTAACCCATCAGGTGGGCTGGTCGCACGTCTTCTTCTTTATGGGCGGACTGGGGATTATTATCAGTTTCATATGGCTTAAAGTCATTCATGAACCCAATCAACATCCCGGCGTGAACAAGAAAGAGCTGGAGTACATTGCCGAAGGCGGCGCGCTGATCAACATGGATCAGAAGAAAAACGCGCAGAAGGTGCCGTTCAGTGAAAAATGGGGCCAGATTAAACAGCTGATCGGTTCGCGCATGATGGTGGGGATCTACATTGGTCAGTATTGCATCAACGCCTTGACCTACTTCTTTATTACCTGGTTCCCGGTCTATCTGGTACAGGCGCGCGGCATGTCGATCCTGAAAGCCGGGTTCATCGCCTCTGTTCCCGCCGTTTGCGGCTTTGTCGGCGGCGTGCTGGGGGGCATCATTTCCGACTGGCTGATGCGGCGCACCGGCTCGCTCAATATCGCCCGTAAGACGCCGATCGTGTTAGGTATGCTGCTGTCGATGGTCATGGTGTTCTGTAACTACGTGAATGTGGAGTGGATGATTATCGGCTTCATGGCGCTGGCCTTCTTCGGGAAAGGGATTGGCGCGCTGGGCTGGGCGGTGATGGCCGATACCGCGCCGAAGGAGATCAGCGGCTTGTCAGGGGGCCTGTTCAACATGTTCGGCAATATCTCCGGCATCGTCACGCCGATTGCCATTGGTTACATCGTCGGAGCCACGGGGTCATTCAACGGCGCGCTGATTTATGTCGGGGTGCATGCGCTGGTGGCGGTACTGAGCTACCTGGTGCTGGTGGGTGATATCAAACGAATTGAACTGAAACCTGTTACGGAGCGTTAATGATGAGTACTCAATCCACACCCGTTATCACCGATATGAAAGTTATTCCGGTGGCGGGCCATGACAGCATGCTGTTGAACATCGGCGGGGCGCACAACGCATGGTTTACCCGCAATATCGTGGTACTGACCGACAGCGCGGGCAACACCGGCATCGGCGAGGCGCCCGGCGGAGAGGTGATTTATCAGACGCTGGTTGACGCCATTCCGCAGGTGCTGGGGCAGGAGATTGCGCGCCTGAATAAGGTGGTTCAGCAGGTTCACAAAGGTAACCAGGCGGCGGATTTCGACACCTTTGGTAAAGGCGCCTGGACTTTTGAATTACGGGTGAACGCGGTGGCGGCGCTGGAGGCCGCGCTGCTGGACCTGTTAGGCAAGACGCTGAATGTCCCGGTTTGTGAACTGCTGGGGCCAGGTAAACAGCGTGATGCGGTCACCGTGCTGGGCTATCTCTTCTACATAGGCGATCGCCAAAAAACCGACCTGCCGTACCTGGACAGCACCCCAGGCAATCACGAGTGGTATCATCTGCGTCATCAGGAAGCGCTGAACAGTGACGCCGTGGTCCGCCTCGCCGAAGCCGCGCAGGATCGTTACGGCTTTAAGGACTTCAAACTCAAGGGCGGCGTATTGCCGGGCGAGCAGGAAATTGACACCGCTCGCGCGCTGAAGAAACGTTTCCCGGACGCGCGAATTACCGTCGACCCGAACGGCGCCTGGCTGCTTGATGAGGCGATTACGCTGTGTAAGGGCCTGCAGGATGTGCTGACCTATGCGGAAGATCCTTGCGGCGCCGAGCAGGGCTTCTCCGGCCGCGAAGTGATGGCGGAGTTTCGTCGCGCCACCGGTCTGCCGGTGGCCACCAACATGATCGCCACCAACTGGCGCGAAATGGGGCACGCGGTGATGCTCAATGCGGTCGATATTCCGCTGGCCGATCCCCACTTCTGGACGCTCTCCGGCGCGGTGCGGGTGGCGCAGCTGTGTGATGACTGGGGCCTGACCTGGGGCTGTCACTCTAACAACCACTTCGATATTTCACTGGCCATGTTTACCCACGTCGGTGCAGCCGCGCCGGGCAACCCGACCGCTATCGATACCCACTGGATTTGGCAGGAGGGGGATTGCCGCCTGACCAAAAATCCGCTGCAAATTGAGAACGGCAAGATCGCCGTACCGGATGCGCCGGGCCTGGGCATTGAGCTGGACTGGGAGCAGGTGCAAAAAGCCCATGAGGCGTATAAGACGCTGCCGGGCGGCGCGCGTAATGACGCCGGTCCGATGCAGTATCTGATTCCCGGCTGGAAATTTGACCGTAAACGCCCGGTCTTTGGCCGTAGCTAACTGAAAAAGGATTCACGCATGACCACGCAATTTTCAACGCCCGTTGTCACTTCGATGCAGGTTATTCCGGTTGCCGGTCACGATAGTATGCTGATGAATCTTAGCGGGGCGCATGCCCCCTATTTCACCCGCAACATTGTGATTATCAAAGATAACTCGGGTCATACCGGAGTGGGGGAAATCCCCGGCGGAGAGAAAATCCGCCAGACGTTGGAAGAGGCCGCGGCGCTGGTGGCGGGCAAAACCCTCGGCGAATATAAAAATATCCTGGGCAGCGTACGTAATCGTTTTGCCGACCGCGATGCCGGCGGCCGCGGTTTGCAAACTTTTGATTTGCGTACCACTATTCACGTAGTGACCGGGATTGAAGCGGCGCTGCTGGATCTGCTTGGGCAGCACCTGGGCGTTAACGTCGCCTCTCTGCTCGGCGAGGGGCAACAGCGCAGCGAAGTTGAAATGCTGGGTTACCTGTTCTTTGTCGGTAATCGCCATGCCACGCCGCTGGCCTATCAAAGTCAGGCTGACGAGAAGTGCGACTGGTACCGACTGCGTCACGAAGAGGCGATGACCCCGGATGCCGTGGTGCGTCTGGCAGAAGCCGCTTACGAAAAATATGGTTTCAACGATTTTAAACTCAAAGGCGGCGTGCTGGCGGGTGAGGAAGAGGCGGAATCCATCGTGGCGCTGGCGAAACGCTTCCCGCAGGCGCGCGTGACGCTTGACCCGAACGGCGCCTGGCGCCTGGATGAAGCGATTAAGATTGGTAAACAGCTGAAGGGCGTGCTGGCCTATGCGGAAGATCCGTGCGGCGCCGAGCAGGGCTTCTCCGGTCGCGAGGTGATGGCGGAGTTCCGCCGCGCCACCGGTCTGCCGACGGCCACCAATATGATTGCCACCGACTGGCGGCAGATGGGTCATACCCTGTCCCTGCAGTCGGTGGACATTCCGCTGGCGGATCCGCATTTCTGGACCATGCAGGGGTCGGTGCGCGTTGCCCAGATGTGCCATGAGTTTGGTCTGACCTGGGGTTCGCACTCCAATAACCATTTTGATATTTCGCTGGCGATGTTTACCCACGTCGCGGCGGCTGCGCCGGGCCGTATCACCGCCATCGATACCCACTGGATTTGGCAGGAAGGTAATCAGCGTTTGACCAGACAACCTTTTGCCATCAAAGGTGGCATGGTTCAGGTACCGTCAACGCCGGGTCTGGGCGTCGAGCTGGATATGGACCGCGTGATGCAGGCCAACGAGCTGTATAAAAAGCACGGACTGGGCGCGCGCGATGATGCGATGGCCATGCAGTATCTGATCCCGAACTGGACGTTTGATAACAAGCGCCCGTGCATGGTGCGCTAAGGACAATCCGGCTCCTGCGGGGGCCGGCGTTTTTTGATACCTGGTGTTGGTTCATTTTAAGGACAGCGTATGAAAATAGTGATTGCACCGGATTCATACAAGGAGAGCCTGAGCGCCCTGGACGTCGCGACGGCGATAGAAACGGGATTTCGGGAGATTTATCCTGAGGCGGAGTATATCAAACTGCCCGTCGCCGATGGCGGGGAAGGCACCGTCGAGGCGATGGTTGCCGCCACTCAGGGGCATCTGGTGCAGGTTGCCGTTACCGGTCCGCTAGGTAAACCGGTGAATGCGTTTTACGGCCTTTCCGGCGATGAACGCTGCGCTTTTATCGAAATGGCGGCGGCGAGCGGTCTTGAAAGCGTGCCGCCGACGTGCCGTAACCCATTATTGACCACCTCCTGGGGAACCGGAGAGCTGATTCGTCATGCGCTGGATGCCGGCGTTCAGCAGATTATTATCGGCATCGGTGGGAGCGCCACCAACGACGGCGGCGCTGGAATGGTGCAGGCGCTCGGCGGGAAATTGCTGACTGAGGAGGGCCAGCAGATCGCTGCCGGCGGCGGAGCGCTCGAACAGCTGGCGCGAATTGACCTGAGCGAGCTGGATGGACGACTGGCCGATTGTCATATCGATGTGGCCTGCGATGTGACCAATCCGCTGATTGGGCCGGAAGGCGCAACGGCGGTGTTTGGCCCGCAAAAAGGGGCGACGGCGGAGATGATCGTCCGTCTGGATCGGGCGCTGGGGCATTTCGCGCGGATCATTCAACGTGATTTAGCCGTCGATGTTCTGCAGCTGGAAGGGGGCGGCGCGGCGGGCGGCATGGGCGCGGCGCTATATGCTTTCTGCGGAGCAAGGCTACGGCCTGGGATTGAGATTGTGACCGATGCGCTGCGCCTCGCGGATCGGGTGGCGGACGCCGATCTGGTCATCACCGGCGAAGGGCGTATTGATAGCCAGACTATCCACGGTAAAGTCCCGGTCGGCGTGGCGAAGGTTGCGAAATACTACAACGTGCCGGTGATTGGTATCGCCGGGAGTCTGACCGCCGATGTCGGCATCGTTCATCAGCACGGCCTGGACGCGGTGTTTAGCGTGATCTATTCGATTTGTACCCTGGAAGAGGCGCTGGAACATGCCGCTGATAATGTGCGTATGACGGCGAGAAACGTCGCCGCGGTGCTGAAAATGGGCGGCCGGCTTTAGCGCTTTCCCCGGCCGCGCTACGCTGGCCGGAGCCGCACCGCGATTTGTCTTCCCCCCGTAGGGCGCGAGCGGGTGGCCCGGTTAAGCGTTGCGCTATCCGGGCCGGTCGCTTATATGCCCAGCATTTTGCACGCTTCCCGCGTGACGTTATCCATCTCATCCAACAGTTCCAGAAGCTCTGGCTCCAGCTCCTCGGCGGCGGTCCCGTTCCGCAACTGGCTCTCGAGGGTTTGACACAGCTTCTTCAGCCGCGGAACGCCGCTGTAGCTGCAGCTTCCGTGGAGCTTATGAATCAAATCCACCAGACCTTCTGGCTCTTCGCCAACCAGCTGTTCTTCCACTTTATTGCGCACTTCCGGCATAAAGGCGATCAGCATCTGCAGCATCTCCCGCGCCAGATCCGGCTTCATCGCGGCCTGCCGCAGCGCCAGCTGCCAGTTGAGGGTGACGTTGTGGTCAATCGGCGGCTCGACAGGCTCCGGAGCGCGCGGAGGGGCGGCATGCATTCCCGGTTGATAGCGCAACAGCAGGCTGTGCAGCTTATCTTCTTCGATAGGCTTCGCCAGATAATCGTTCATTCCGGCATTCATCAGCTTCTCTTTTTGCCCGTCAAAGGCGTGAGCGGTGACGGCGATAACCGGGGTTTGCTGGTGGTGAGGAAGATGACGAATCAGCTCGCAGGCGCGAATACCGTCCATGTCCGGCATCTGAATATCCATCAGAATCAAATCCAGCTGCATCTCTTTGGCCTGCTCGACGGCGCGCTGGCCGCTATCGCACAGCGTGACGTGCTGCACCAGATCTTCGAGCAGCACGCCGATAAGCTTCAGGTTCGCCGGGTTATCATCAACCGCCATCACCGTCATCGGCAGCTTATTGCTGTCGGAGTGGGGCAGCATCACCGGCGTTCTGATGCGGCAGGAGGCCGTTAGCGCCGGGAGCAAACGCGTGGCGGTCAGCGGCTTGAGCAGGCAGGCGGCAACGCCGTCTCGCTTCAGCGCTTCGGCATTAATTTGCGCATGGCAGGGGAGCGCCAGCAGTAAATGGTCGGCCATGGCGCAGGCTTTCACCAGCTTGTCTTTTTGCTGGTTAAGGTCGCGCATCGAAACCGGGATCCCGACCAGCAGGATATCGTAATGCGCCTCCGGCAGCGCGGAAAACGTCGGGCTGTAGACCACCTCCAGCGGCGTGGTGGCCAGCAGTTCCATGGTGCACTGCGCCGCCGTGGCATTGGCTTCGATATAGGCCAGCGTTTTGCCCGCCAGGCAGTGGGTCAACGGACTCTCCGGAATGGCGTTGGGATTGAGATCGAGGCTGATATGGAACCAGAAGGTGGAGCCGCGATTCGGCTGGCTGTGGAAAGAGATGTCGCCGCCCATCTCCTTCACCAAGCGCTGGGTAATCACCAGACCCAGCCCGGTACCGCCATGACGCCGGGAAATGCTGGCATCGGCCTGGCGGAAAGCCTGGAACAGACGCGACTGATCGCGCTCGGGAATCCCGATCCCGGTGTCGTGAATTTGCACCTCGATCTGCACGCCGGTGTTGCTGAGGGCACGCTGTTCGACCAGCACATCGATATTGCCGTGCTCGGTAAACTTGATGGCATTCCCCACCAGATTGGTGATAATCTGCTGCAGGCGCAGCGGGTCGCCGATAATATTATCCGGCACATCGTTTTTGATATTCAGCGTCAGTTCCAGCCCCTTGTCATGCGCCGAATGCGCCAGCAGGGTGACGACTTCATCGAGCGCATTACGCAGCAGGAACGGGATGCTTTCCAGAATCAGTTTACCGGCCTCCAGCTTGGAGAAGTCCAGCACGTCGTTGATGATCGCGAGCAGGTTGTTCGCGGAACGCTCGATGGTGGTCAGGTGATCGCGCTGGGTGGCGTTTAAATCGGTTTTCAGCGTCAGGCGCGTAAAGCCAATGACGCCGTTGAGCGGGGTTCGCAGCTCGTGCGACATGTTGGCGAGGAATTCGGATTTGATACGCGCCGCTTCCTGGGCGCGCTTTTTCGCCAGGTCCAGCTCAACGTTCTGAATCTCCATCTGCTCGAGCGTTTCGCGCAGATCGGATGTCGCCTGATCGATGTTGTGCTGCATCTCTTCGTGATAGGCCGCCAGCGACATCGCCATTGAGTTGATGCCATTTTTCAGCATATCCAGCTCGCCGAGCATAAACCCTTCGACGCGGCTATCCAGCTGCCCGCGGCGAATGCGGTCAACGGTATTCACCATATTGCGGATGGGGCCGG
Source organism: Klebsiella sp. NPDC088457 (assembly GCF_044900465.1). Taxonomy (NCBI): domain Bacteria; kingdom Pseudomonadati; phylum Pseudomonadota; class Gammaproteobacteria; order Enterobacterales; family Enterobacteriaceae; genus Klebsiella; species Klebsiella sp. NPDC088457. The sequence continues at coordinate 11,995 of NZ_JBJDNH010000049.1, forward strand.
TCACATCGCGCATCAATCGCCAGCCGAAAATCAGCGCAATGCCGATACAGAACAGCATCATGACGCTGGAGATAAAGATCTCTTTGTACTGCTGCAGGCGCACCGATTTGAGATCCAGCTCGAGAGCCACATAGCCCAGCATATTGCCCGGCATTTTGGCATCGGTCACCGCTGATTCGTCGGGGGAATAGCTCTCCGAGACGATCGGGGTGCGCAGAATCATCACATCCCCTTTGCGCACCGCGCTGAGCTGGCGGGGAAATGGCGCCCCTTTATCCAGACGGAGCTCGCTGGGGTTGAGCTGAAAGTTGGAGGTGACGAACAGACGATTGTGCGAGTCGTAGATCGAAATTGCGCGCACAATATCGGAATGACGGCGATGGAGTACGCTAATCAGCTGGCCGATGGACTCGCGGTTTTGCAAATTCATGCCATATTCACTGGAGACCGCCAGCGGTTCAATAATACTGGCTCCGGCGTCTTCCAGCTGACGCTGCAGATCGTGATAGCGATGCGCGACGAAGAAAATACTGAGCAGCAAACCGATGAGTACGGTCGGCGCCAGAATAAGAATCATCATGCGAGCACGTAGGCTGTAGTTGGTCATGCGGTTCCATTATGGGAGAATATACGCTTCATCCTTCAAGTGCCTCTGCGTGGCGGCTGCAGTGACCGGCTGAGAATAAGTCGCCGGGGACGTCCGCCTGCCGCCGGACGCATCTTGAATGGACTCGTGTATAGAGTCAGTTTATTTGATTGAGACAAATCTCTACGATGGCGCAATTCTACTCTGCAAAACGGCGTGTGACGACGCGCCAGATCATAACCGTTACCGTCAATGACCTTGATCCCTTTGGTCAGGGCGTTGCTCGTCACCAGGGAAAAGCGCTTTTCATTAGCGGCCTATTGCCGCAAGAACAGGCTGAGGTTGTCCTGGTTGAAGACAAAAAACAGTACGCCAGGGCCCAGGTCAAACGCCGTCTTAGTGACAATCCACAACGCCAGACGCCGCGCTGCCCGCATTTTGGCGTCTGCGGCGGGTGCCAGCAGCAGCATGCCAGCATCGCGCTCCAGCAGCAAAGTAAACGCGCCGCGCTCGCCCGGCTGATGAAGCGTGATGTCGACGATATTATAGCCGCTTCGCCGTGGGGATATCGCCGCCGTGCGCGTCTGAGCTTGAATTATCAGCCAAAGACCCAACAATTACAGATGGGCTTTCGCAAGGCGAACGCCAGCGACATTGTTGATGTCGGGCAATGCCCTGTTTTGGCGCCCGCTCTTGGTGCGTTGCTGCCGGCGGTGCGCGAGTGTCTGAGCGGACTGAAAGCGCTGCGCCAGCTGGGGCATGTCGAGCTGGTGCTGGCGGATAACGGCCCGCTGATGGTTCTGCGCCATACCGCCGCCTTACCCGTCGGCGATAAAGAAAAACTGGAACGATTTTCGCAATCTCACGGTCTTGCTCTGTATCTGGCGCCGCAAAGCGAGATACTGGAACATATTAGTGGCCAGGCACCATGGTATACGTCAGACGGGCTACGCTTACTGTTTAGTCCGCGCGACTTTATCCAGGTTAACGATGGCGTTAATCAGCTAATGGTGCGCACGGCGCTGGAGTGGCTGGATATTCAGCCGCGGGACCGGGTGCTGGATTTGTTCTGCGGCATGGGTAATTTTACCCTGCCGCTGGCAAAACGCGCCTTGAACGTCGTGGGCGTGGAAGGCGTACCGGCGCTGGTGGCGAAGGGGCGGGAAAATGCCGCGCTCAATCAGTTGCACAACGTGACATTCTTTCATGAAAATCTGGAGGAAGATGTCACCCAGCAGGCCTGGGCGAAGCACGGTTTTGATAAGATATTACTCGACCCGGCGCGAGCCGGGGCGCCAGGCGTGATGCCGCAGATTATAAAATTAGCCCCGCGGCGCGTGGTCTACGTCTCCTGTAATCCGGCGACGCTGGCGCGCGATAGCGAACTGCTGCTACAGGCAGGGTATAAGATTCAACGCCTGGCCATGCTGGATATGTTCCCGCATACCGGGCATCTGGAATCAATGGTGTTGTTTGAGCACAGAGATACATAGCATCGTTCAGGTTACGCCGGGGCTGCCAACACCTGGCGTCTTGCAGGATGAAGTGTAAACGTTGAGGCTTGCCGACTTCGGCAGGCCGGGTCCCTTAAGGAGAGGACAATGGTTGCGGTAAGAAGTGCACATCTTAATAAAGCTGGTGAATTTGACCCGAAGAAATGGATCGCGAGTCTGGGAATTTCCAGCCAGCAGTCGTGTGAGCGCTTAACCGAGACCTGGGACTATTGTCGCGAGAAAACGCAGGGACATCCGCAAGCGGATCTGCTGCTATGGCGCGGCGTGGAGATGGTCGAAATCCTCTCCACGTTAAGTATGGATATCGATACGCTGCGGGCTGCGATGCTGTTCCCGCTGGCGGACGGCAACGTCGTCAGCGAAGAGGTGATGCAGGAGAGCGTTGGCAAATCCGTGGTGACGCTGATTCACGGCGTGCGCGACATGGCGGCCATTCGCCAGCTGAAAGCCACCCACACCGACTCCGTCTCCTCTGAACAGGTCGACAATATTCGCCGTATGCTGCTCGCGATGGTCGACGATTTCCGCTGCGTGGTCATCAAGCTCGCCGAACGAATTGCCCATCTGCGGGAAGTGAAAGATGAGCCGGAAGACGAACGCGTGCTGGCGGCAAAAGAGTGTACCAATATCTATGCGCCGTTGGCCAACCGCTTAGGCATCGGTCAACTGAAGTGGGAGCTTGAAGATTACTGCTTCCGCTACCTGCATCCTGACGAATACAAGCGCATTGCCAAACTGCTGCACGAGCGCCGTATCGATCGTGAACATTACATTGAAGAGTTCGTTGGCCATTTGCGTTCGGAAATGAAAACCGAAGGGGTGAAGGCCGAAGTCTACGGGCGGCCGAAGCACATCTACAGTATCTGGCGAAAAATGCAGAAAAAACATCTCACCTTTGATGAGCTGTTTGACGTGCGCGCGGTGCGAATTGTCGCCGAACGTCTTCAGGACTGCTACGCCGCGCTGGGGATTGTACACACACACTATCGCCACCTGCCGGATGAGTTCGATGATTACGTGGCGAACCCGAAACCTAACGGCTACCAGTCGATTCATACCGTGGTGCTGGGGCCGAGCGGTAAAACGGTCGAGATTCAAATCCGTACCCGGCAGATGCATGAAGATGCCGAGCTGGGCGTTGCCGCGCACTGGAAGTACAAAGAGGGCGCCGGAGCGGGCACGGGCGGCGGTCGCGGCTATGAAGATCGCATCGCCTGGCTGCGTAAGCTGATCGCCTGGCAGGAAGAGATGGCGGATTCTGGCGAAATGCTCGATGAAGTGCGCAGCCAGGTCTTTGATGATCGGGTGTACGTCTTTACGCCGAAAGGCGACGTGGTGGATTTACCCGCCGGTTCGACGCCGCTCGACTTCGCCTACCATATCCATAGCGATGTCGGCCACCGCTGCATTGGCGCCAAAATCAGCGGACGCATTGTCCCGTTTACCTATCAGCTGCAAATGGGCGATCAGATTGAAATCATTACCCAGAAGCAGCCCAATCCGAGCCGTGACTGGCTGAACCCGAACCTTGGCTACGTCACCACCAGCCGCGGGCGCTCCAAAATTCATGCCTGGTTCCGCAAGCAGGATCGCGACAAGAATATTCTCGCCGGGCGGCAGATCCTCGACGATGAACTTGAGCACCTGGGCATCAGCATCAAGGATGCAGAAAAGCACCTGCTGCCGCGCTACAACTTCAACGAGCTGGACGAGCTGCTGGCGGCCATCGGCGGCGGCGATATTCGCCTTAACCAGATGGTCAACTTCCTGCAATCGCAGTTCAATAAGCCAAGCGCAGAGGAACAGGACGCGGCGGCGCTGAAACAGCTGCAGCAGAAGAGCTGGGCGCCGCAGAATCGCAGCAAAGATAATGGCCGGGTGGTCGTCGAGGGTGTCGGTAACCTGATGCACCATATCGCCCGCTGCTGTCAGCCGATCCCAGGCGATGAGATCGTCGGTTTTATCACCCAGGGGCGCGGGATCTCCGTGCATCGGGCGGACTGTGACCAGCTGGCGGAGCTGCAGTCGCACGCGCCGGAGCGCATCGTGGATGCGGTCTGGGGCGAAAGTTACTCCGCGGGCTACTCGCTGGTGGTGCGCGTTGTCGCCAACGATCGCAGCGGCCTGCTGCGCGATATCACCACCATCCTCGCCAACGAGAAGGTGAACGTGCTGGGCGTTGCCAGCCGCAGCGATACCAAACAGCAGCTGGCGACCATCGATATGAACATTGAAATCTACAACCTGCAGGTACTGGGCCGCGTGCTCGGCAAGCTGAATCAGGTGCCGGATGTCATCGATGCCCGACGTCTGCACGGCGGGTAATGGTTTATCCCTCCCTCCACCGCCCTCTCCCCGCCGGGGAGAGGGAAAGCGCTATGTTCTCCTGCGTTTGCGCCGGAGAAGCGAAAAAGACCAACATTTTGCAAGGAATCACCATGACTCAAATCGACCGCCTGCTCGGTATTATGCAACGTCTGCGTGACCCGGAAAACGGCTGTCCGTGGGATAAAGAGCAGACCTTCGCCACCATCGCCCCCTATACCCTCGAAGAAACTTACGAAGTCCTGGATGCCATCGCGCGTGAGGATTTTGACGATCTGCGCGGCGAGCTGGGCGACCTGCTGTTCCAGGTGGTGTTCTATGCCCAGATGGCGCAGGAAGAAGGGCGTTTTGCCTTTGACGACGTGTGTGCCGCCATCAGCGACAAGCTGGAGCGCCGCCATCCGCATATCTTCGGCGAGGCGACCGCCGGCAACAGCACAGAGGCGCTGGCGCGCTGGGAGCAGATAAAAAGCGCCGAGCGGGCGGAAAAGGCGCAGCACTCCGCGCTGGATGATATTCCGCACACTCTGCCGGCGCTGATGCGCGCGCATAAAATTCAGCGGCGCTGTTCGGCTGTGGGCTTCGACTGGACATCTCTGGGCCCGGTGCTGGATAAAGTGCATGAAGAGATCGATGAGGTCATGCACGAGGCGCAGCAGGCGGTAGTCGATGAGGCTAAACTGGAGGAGGAAGTCGGCGATCTGCTGTTCGCGACGGTGAATTTATCCCGCCATTTAGGGGTGAAAGCCGAGGTTGCGCTGCAAAAAGCCAACCTGAAATTCGAGCGGCGTTTCCGCGAAGTGGAGCGGATTGTGGCCTCGCGGGGCCTGGAAATGACCGGTATTGACCTCGCTGCTATGGAAGAAGTGTGGCAGGAAGTAAAACGCCAGGAAACTGATCTCTAACGAAATTTTGCGATCAAGCGCAATTTGTGTGATTTTTTAAATGACAAGCGCTTGATTTGCGTCAAAAACATTTACCCAAAAGGGGCTATTTTCTCACTCCTTATGTTTGTCATGACCTGGAAAGGAGACGGAGAATGAAAGTTTGTGGCGCTCGTCGTGTTCGGGTATACTACTTTCCCGTCCTGGTTATTCCATCGTTTCACCCTAACTTCTCAGGTTCAGCATGACAACGAACTATATTTTTGTGACCGGCGGGGTCGTATCCTCTCTGGGTAAAGGCATTGCCGCAGCTTCCCTCGCAGCTATTCTTGAAGCCCGTGGGCTTAACGTGACCATGATGAAACTGGATCCGTACATCAACGTCGATCCAGGGACCATGAGCCCAATCCAACACGGGGAAGTGTTCGTTACTGAAGACGGCGCTGAAACCGATCTGGACCTGGGTCACTACGAGCGTTTCATCCGCACCAAAATGAGCCGCCGCAACAACTTCACGACGGGCCGTATCTACTCCGACGTACTGCGTAAAGAGCGTCGCGGTGATTATCTGGGCGCAACCGTACAGGTTATTCCGCACATCACCAACGCGATTAAAGAGCGCGTGCTGGCCGGTGGCGAAGGTCACGACGTGGTGCTGGTTGAAATCGGCGGTACCGTCGGTGATATCGAATCCCTGCCGTTCCTCGAAGCTATCCGCCAGATGGCGGTAGAAATCGGTCGCGAACATGCTCTGTTTATGCATTTGACCCTGGTGCCGTACATGGCGGCAGCCGGTGAAGTCAAAACCAAACCGACTCAGCACTCCGTTAAAGAGCTGCTTTCCATCGGTATCCAGCCAGACATCCTGATCTGCCGTTCCGATCGTGCGGTACCGGCGAACGAACGTGCGAAAATTGCATTGTTCTGCAACGTTCCGGAAAAGGCTGTTATTTCTCTGAAAGATGTCGATTCCATTTATAAAATTCCAGGCCTGTTGAAATCTCAGGGGCTGGACGATTATATTTGTAAACGATTCAGCTTAAACTGTCCGGAAGCAAACCTGGCCGAATGGGAGCAGGTGATTTACGAAGAAGCCAATCCGGCAGGCGAAGTCACTATCGGTATGGTCGGCAAGTACATTGAACTGCCGGACGCCTATAAATCGGTGATTGAAGCGCTGAAACACGGTGGTCTGAAAAACCGCGTGACCGTTAACATCAAGCTGATTGATTCGCAGGATGTGGAAACGCGCGGCGTCGAAATTCTGAAGAATCTGGACGCTATCCTGATCCCTGGCGGCTTCGGCTACCGCGGCGTTGAAGGTAAGATTGCCACGGCGCGCTATGCACGTGAAAACAATATTCCATACCTGGGGATTTGTCTGGGTATGCAGGTTGCGCTGATTGAGTTCGCGCGCAACGTCGCGGGGATGGAAAACGCCAACTCCACGGAATTTGTGCCAGACTGTAAGTACCCGGTAGTGGCGCTCATTACCGAATGGCGTGATGAAGAAGGCAACGTTGAAGTGCGTTCCGAGAAGAGCGATCTCGGCGGCACCATGCGCCTTGGCGCGCAGCAGTGCCAGCTGGATGACGAAAGCCTGGTCCGCCAGCTGTACGGCGAACCGACAATTACTGAACGTCACCGTCACCGTTACGAAGTCAACAATATGTTGTTGAAACAGATTGAAAATGCGGGCCTGCGTGTTGCGGGCCGTTCCGGGGATGATCAGTTGGTCGAGATCATCGAAGTGCCGAACCACCCGTGGTTTGTCGCTTGTCAGTTCCATCCGGAGTTTACTTCAACGCCACGTGATGGCCACCCGCTGTTTGCCGGTTTTGTTAAAGCGGCCAGCGAGTATCAAAAGCGTCAGGCGAAGTAAAATGAGTTAGAACGGCAATGCACCCATTTGGGTGCATTGTTTGTCTGGAGTTTTAGTTTAACTTGTACTGAGGAAAACCTAATGTCCAAAATCGTTAAAGTCATCGGTCGTGAAATCATCGACTCCCGTGGTAACCCGACTGTTGAAGCCGAAGTACACCTGGAAGGTGGTTTCGTTGGTATGGCAGCAGCTCCGTCAGGTGCTTCTACGGGTTCCCGCGAAGCGCTGGAACTGCGCGATGGTGACAAATCCCGTTTCATGGGTAAAGGCGTACTGAAAGCTGTTGCTGCGGTTAACGGCCCGATCGCTCAGGCAATCATTGGCAAAGACGCCAAAGATCAGGCTGGCATCGATAAGATCATGATCGACCTGGACGGTACTGAAAACAAATCTAACTTCGGTGCGAACGCCATCCTCGCCGTGTCTCTGGCTAACGCCAAAGCCGCTGCTGCTTCCAAAGGCCAGCCGCTGTACGAACACATCGCTGAGCTGAACGGCACCCCGGGCAAATACTCCATGCCGGTTCCGATGATGAACATCATCAACGGCGGTGA
>NZ_JBJDNH010000049.1:19749-39175 GCF_044900465.1 Klebsiella sp. NPDC088457
TGACAACAACGTCGACATCCAGGCCTTTATGATTCAGCCGGTTGGCGCTAAATCCCTGAAAGAAGCCGTACGTATGGGTTCTGAAGTGTTCCACAACCTGGCTAAAGTGCTGAAAGCGAAAGGTATGAACACGGCTGTGGGCGACGAAGGCGGCTACGCGCCGAACCTGGGTTCCAACGCTGAAGCGCTGGCGGTTATCGCGGAAGCGGTTAAAGCTGCAGGCTACGAGCTGGGTACCGACATCACTCTGGCGATGGACTGCGCAGCGTCTGAATTCTACAAAGACGGTAAATACGTTCTGGCCGGCGAAGGCAACAAAGCGTTCACCTCTGAAGAGTTCACTCACTTCCTGGAAGACCTGACCAAACAGTACCCGATCGTTTCTATCGAAGACGGTCTGGACGAGTCTGACTGGGACGGTTTCGCATACCAGACTAAAGTTCTGGGCGACAAAATCCAGCTGGTTGGTGACGATCTGTTCGTAACCAACACCAAGATCCTGAAAGAAGGTATCGAGAAAGGCATCGTTAACTCCATCCTGATCAAATTCAACCAGATCGGTTCTCTGACCGAAACTCTGGCTGCGATCAAAATGGCGAAAGACGCTGGCTACACTGCCGTTATCTCTCACCGTTCTGGCGAAACTGAAGACGCGACCATCGCTGACCTGGCCGTTGGTACCGCTGCAGGCCAGATCAAAACCGGTTCTATGAGCCGTTCTGACCGCGTTGCTAAATACAACCAGCTGATTCGTATCGAAGAAGCGCTGGGCGAAAAAGCACCGTACAACGGTCGTAAAGAGATCAAAGGTCAGGCATAAGCCCGTCCTAATCTGATATGCAAATGCCAGTCTGCGGACTGGCATTTTTTTTATCGCTCTTCCGGCGATTATTTAAAATCGACCGCCATCTGTTGGGGAATAGACAGCCCGCGGGTGGTCTGCGCACAGCGATCGATGTAGTCGGTAAAGCGCGGAGGTTTCGGCATCCCCATGCTAAGCAGCTTAGCATTGCTGAACCGTACGTTAAGCGTGGCAAAGGCGCCATACAGACGCATTGCTTTGAGCATCAGGCGTTCGTTGCAGGGACCAAAGATATCCTTCAGTTCACGGCGCATCTTCACCAGCGTCTCATAGCTCACCTGCGCATACTTATCGCCGACCGGAACCTGCTGCAGCGCGGAAGCCATCGCGCTATCAATCTCGGCAAATTTTACGCTGCTCTCTTCTCCCGCCGAAATATGGACCACTTCACCCTGAGCGAGCCGGTTGTCGAGCAGCAGCATCAGCGCATCGGCGCAGTAGTCGACAGGAATCACATCGATTCTGTCCTCCATCGAACACATGAATTTCTGCAACATGAGCCCCATACTGAAGACCCAGAAAATGCTGCTGGAAGGCTGGCAGCCGTGATGAGTATGGCCCACGACGATAGCAGGGCGGGCAATCGTCAGCGGTAGCGTCGGGCAGGTTTGCTGCATCCGCTGTTCTATGGTTGATTTGGAATGGGTGTACTCGACAAGATGTTCGGCACGTTCACGGAATTCGGCGTTTTCCGCCACCAGAGAGTCGGGTGCCGGCGAGCATGACATAGCGGTGCCAACGTGCAGGAAGCGTTGCAGCCCGGCAACCTGGGACATGCGCTGGGCAAACTGCAAGGTGCCTTCGACGTTCACTTTCCAGATCAGCGGATTATTGCCGAAGGAGGCGACGGCAGCGCAGTTGAGCACGTGGGTGACCTGCTCCAGACGCGGATCGGCGAGGAAGCCTGCCGGGTTCGCCAAATCACCCGCGAGAATATGACGGGGGGCCAGCATCGCCAGTTTCTCCTCGCAGATATTGAACTTACGCATATTTTCTTTGACCCGGGCCAGAGCCGCTTCATCGTTATCGGCACGCACCAAAAGCAGCAGATTAATCCCATTCCTCTGGTTCAGGATATTCTCTAAAACCGCTCCCCCCAGAAATCCGGTAACGCCTGTAATTAATAATGTATTCATGAATGCAGTCTCATCATGGTTGGTCGGCGGGATTTTAGGCGGAGAAAACTAAACGGTGAGTCAATAGAAAATGGCGCTGGAAAAGGCTTTCTTAAGGCTGAATTAAGGTAACGAACGGGCGTGGATAGCATTGGACATCAGCGAGTTGCCGAAGATTCTGTTTTTCATGTTTCCATTTGTACAGCGATGATTTTTATTATTATTTTAATATCCTTTCCCTCTTTTTAACCTTTGCGAAAAGGTAATGATTAACATATCTGGTTACAACAATGGAATACGTTGCTGAACTCCGAGCGGACCCGATAATAAGCGAGGGAGTTTATTACCTGGCTGACGAATAATAAGCAACGGCGTTGTGAAAATAAGTCCAGGGGCCCGGGATTTTATCGCTGGATGGGCTATAAATAACAGCAGGGCTGACGGCACAACGGACCCCGGACAATCGCAGCTGCGGACAAGACCTCAACCCGCAAATCTGCGATAATGATCGTTTCGAACCTGAACAGAGATGATTATGCAGTACCCGATTAACGAGATGTTCCAGACCTTGCAAGGCGAGGGTTACTTCACCGGCGTGCCTGCCATTTTTATTCGTCTGCAGGGATGCCCGGTTGGTTGCGCCTGGTGCGATACCAAACATACCTGGGACAAACTTGCCGATCGGGAAGTGTCGCTGTTTAGCATTCTGGCGAAAACCAAAGAGAGTGATAAATGGGGCCCGGCCAGCGGAGAAGATCTGCTGGCGATCGTTGGACGCCAGGACTGGACCGCGCGTCATGTGGTCATCACCGGCGGCGAGCCCTGCATTCATGATTTAACCCCGCTGACCGCACTGTTTGAGCAGAACGGCTTTAGCTGCCAGATTGAAACCAGCGGCACTCATGAAGTGCGCTGTACCCCGAATACCTGGGTGACAGTATCGCCGAAGGTGAATATGCGCGGCGGCTATGACGTGCTGTCGCAGGCCTTGCAGCGGGCGGATGAAATCAAACATCCGGTCGGACGCGTGCGTGATATCGAAGCGCTGGATGAACTGCTGGCAACGCTGAGCGATGAAAAACCGCGGATTATTGCCTTACAGCCGATCAGCCAGAAAGACGACGCGACGCGCCTGTGCATTGAGACCTGTATCGCCCGTAACTGGCGGCTATCGATGCAGACGCATAAATATCTCAATATCGCCTGATGACAAAGGCCCGGTCGCGCGATGCGGACCGGGCCTTTCTGTTCTGCTGGCCGGGTAAACGGCGACGTTTTACTCGCCGCGATAGACGCAACCCGCCGTGCAGGTCTCTTTAATCATCACCGCGCTCAGCAGCGGTACCAGAGGTTTCATCTGTTCCCAAATCCACTTCGCCAGCACTTCGCTGGTTGGGTTTTCCAGACCGGGAATATCATTCAGGTAGTAGTGATCCAGACGGTCGTAGGTCGGCTTAAATGCGGCCTTCAGCTCGGCAAAATCCATGATCCAACCCGTATGGGGATCGACTTCACCGGTAATCTCCAGACGCACCATAAAAGAGTGACCGTGCAGACGACCGCACTTATGACCTTCCGGTACGTGAGGCAGGCGATGGGCGGCTTCGAAGGTGAAATCTTTAAACAGGGTGGTGGACATCTTTTACTCTCAATAAGACAAAAAACCGCCGTAGGGTACCGGAAAGCGCCTTTTTTATCATTAACTAAAACGGCCCTGAACGGAAAATAGACGCTTGCACCGCGCCGTATCATAATAATTCTTTATCTTTCATGTGTTTAATTAATCGTTTTTGTTGTTAATAACTATAACTAAAACAGGTTAGTCCATTTGGTTATTTGTTATTTCCATCCCTTCTTTAATTGTTACTATGAGCGCCGTTAACCTTACATTCTCTTCTGTTTTTGCCGCGCTGACAGGGTGCGAATAACAGCTTAGCTTACTGGAACATAACGACGCATGACGACACAGGTCCCACCTTCCAATTTGCTGCCGCTTAACCCGGAGCAAATGGCGCGCCTGCAGGCGGCCACGACAGACTTCACCCCGACCCAGCTTGCCTGGGTTTCCGGCTACTTCTGGGGCGTGCTGAACCAGCAGCCCGGCGCGGCGATAGCGGCGCCCGCTCAGGCAGCGGAAGTCCCGAGCATTACCCTTATTTCGGCGTCGCAAACCGGCAACGCCCGTCGGGTGGCGGAAGCGCTACGTGACGATCTATTAGCGGCACAGCTGAACGTCAAGCTGGTGAACGCAGGCGACTATAAATTCAAACAAATTGCCTCCGAAAAGCTACTGGTTATCGTGACGTCGACGCAAGGTGAAGGTGAATCGCCGGAAGAGGCCGTTGCGTTGCATAAGTTTCTGTTTTCCAAAAAAGCGCCGAAGCTTGAGGGGACCGCCTTTGCGGTATTTGGCTTAGGCGATACTTCTTACGAATTCTTCTGCCAGTCCGGTAAAGACTTCGACAGCCGACTGGCGGAACTGGGCGGCGAACGTCTGCTGGACCGCGTGGACGCTGACGTGGAATACCAGCCTGCGGCGGCGGAATGGCGCGCGCGCGTCGTGGAGGTACTGAAGGCGCGTGCGCCGGCGGCGACGCCGGCTCAGGTGGCGACCAGCGGCGCGGTGAATGACATTCACTCCAGTCCTTATACTAAAGAAGCGCCGCTAACGGCGACGCTGTCGGTCAACCAGAAAATTACCGGCCGCGATTCAGAAAAAGACGTGCGTCACATTGAAATCGATCTTGCTGACTCCGGCCTGCGTTACCAGCCGGGCGATGCGCTGGGCGTGTGGTACCAAAACGACCCGGCGCTGGTCAAAGAGCTGGTTGAACTGCTATGGCTGAAGGGCGATGAACCGGTCGCCGTCGAGGGCAAAACGCTGCCGCTGGCGGAGGCGCTGGAGTGGCATTTCGAGTTAACGGTCAATACCGCTAATATCGTTGAGAATTACGCCACCTTAACCCGCAGCGAAACGCTGTTGCCGCTGGTCGGCGACAAAGCGCAGCTCCAGCACTATGCGGCGACCACGCCGATCGTCGATATGGTGCGTTTCTCTCCGGCGCAGCTGGATGCCGAAGCGTTAATCGGTCTGCTGCGTCCGCTGACGCCGCGTCTTTACTCCATTGCCTCATCGCAGGCGGAAGTGGAGAGCGAAGTCCACGTCACCGTTGGCGTGGTGCGTTACGACATCGAAGGCCGCGCGCGGGCGGGCGGTGCGTCGAGTTTCCTCGCCGATCGCCTGGAAGAAGACAGCGAAGTCCGCGTCTTTATCGAACACAACGACAACTTCCGTCTGCCTGCTAACCCGCAAACGCCGGTCATTATGATTGGTCCGGGCACCGGAATTGCGCCGTTCCGCGCGTTCATGCAGCAGCGTGCGGCGGAAGGTGCACAGGGGAAGAACTGGCTGTTCTTTGGTAACCCGCACTTTACGGAAGATTTCCTCTACCAGGTGGAATGGCAAAGCTACGTCAAAGAAGGCGTGCTGAGCCGTATCGACCTGGCCTGGTCCCGCGATCAACAACAAAAAGTCTATGTTCAGGACAAGCTGCGCGAGCAGGGGGCCGAACTGTGGCGCTGGATTAATGACGGTGCCCATATTTATGTCTGCGGCGATGCCAATCGTATGGCGAAAGACGTTGAGCAGACGTTACTGGACGTGATTGCCGAATTCGGCGCGATGGATGCCGAAGCGGCGGACGAATTTTTAAGTGAGCTGCGCGTTGAGCGCCGTTATCAGCGAGATGTCTACTAATGAGCGAAAAACACCCCGGCCCTCTGGTGGTCGAAGGCAAACTGGTTGATGCCGAACGCCTGAAGCTTGAGAGCAATTTCCTGCGCGGTACTATTAAAGAAGATTTGCAGGACGGCCTGACTGGCGGTTTCAACGGCGATAATTTTCTGCTGATCCGCTTCCACGGCATGTATCAGCAGGATGACCGTGATATTCGCGCCGAGCGCGCGGCGCAGAAGCTCGAACCGCGTCACGCGATGATGCTGCGCTGCCGCCTGCCGGGCGGGGTTATCACCACTAAACAGTGGCAGGCGATTGATAAATTTGCCGGTGAGAACACCATTTACGGCAGCATTCGTCTGACTAACCGACAGACCTTCCAGTTTCACGGTATTCTGAAAAAGAACGTGAAACCGGCCCATGAAATGCTGCACGACGTGGGGCTGGACGCGCTGGCGACCGCCAACGACGTCAACCGTAACGTGCTGTGTACGTCTAACCCGAACGAGTCTCAGCTACATACTGAAGCCTACGAGTGGGCGAAAAAGATCTCCGAACATCTGCTGCCGCGCACCCGCGCGTATGCTGAGATCTGGCTCGATCAGAAGAAGGTCGCCACCACCGATGAAGAACCGATCCTCGGCCCGACCTACCTGCCGCGTAAGTTCAAAACGACCGTGGTGATCCCGCCGCAGAACGACATTGATCTGCACGCCAACGACATGAACTTCGTGGCGATTGCCGAAAACGGCAAGCTGGTGGGCTTTAACCTGCTGGTGGGCGGCGGTCTGTCGATTGAACACGGCAACAAGAAAACCTACGCCCGTACCGCCAGCGAATTCGGCTATCTGCCGCTGGAACACACGCTGGCCGTCGCGGAAGCGGTCGTCACCACCCAGCGTGACTGGGGCAACCGTACCGACCGTAAAAATGCGAAAACCAAGTACACCCTTGAGCGCGTTGGCGTCGAGACCTTCAAGGCCGAAGTTGAGCGTCGCGCCGGGATTAAGTTTGAGCCGATCCGTCCGTATGAGTTTACCGGACGTGGCGATCGCATTGGTTGGGTAAAAGGGATCGATAAGAAATGGCACCTGACGCTGTTTATTGAAAACGGGCGTATCCTTGATTATCCAGGTCGTCCGCTGAAGACCGGTCTGCTGGAGATCGCGAAGGTCCATAAGGGCGAGTTCCGTATTACGGCCAATCAGAACCTGATCATCGCGGGGGTGCCGGAAGCGGAAAAAGCGCGGATTGAGAAGCTGGCGCGCGATCATGGGTTGATGAATGCGGTCACCCCGCAGCGTGAAAACTCGATGGCCTGCGTTTCATTCCCGACCTGCCCGCTGGCGATGGCCGAAGCGGAGCGCTTCCTGCCGTCGTTTATCGATAAGGTGGAAGGGGTGATGAGCAAACACGGCGTGAGCGATGAGCATATCGTGACCCGCGTGACCGGCTGCCCGAACGGCTGCGGGCGCGCGATGCTGGCGGAAGTTGGCCTGGTGGGGAAAGCGCCGGGGCGCTATAACCTGCATCTTGGCGGTAACCGCAGCGGGACGCGAATTCCGCGCATGTATCGCGAGAATATTACCGAGTCGGAAATTCTCGACTCGATTGACGAACTGGTAGGGCGCTGGGCGAAAGAGCGCGAAGCGGGTGAAGGCTTCGGCGACTTTACGGTGCGTGCGGGCATCATTCGCCCGGTGCTCGACCCAGCCCGTGATTTCTGGGAATAAGTTTTTATCTGCACCCGACGATGCTCTCTTCCCGTTGAGGGGAGAGGGCCAGGGTGAAGGGAAAAATCAACGAGGTAACTATGTCCGTACTCGATCTCAACGCGCTTAATGAACTGCCGAAAGTCGAACGTGTGCTTCAGCTGGCGGAAACCAACGCCCGGCTGGAGAAACTCAGCGCCGAGGAGCGTGTGGCATGGGCGCTGGAAAATCTTCCCGGCGACTATGCGCTCTCTTCCAGCTTCGGTATTCAGGCGGCGGTCAGTTTGCATCTGGTGAACCAGATTCGTCCGGATATTCCGGTGATCCTCACCGATACCGGCTACCTGTTCCCGGAAACCTATCAGTTTATTGATGAGCTCACCGATAAGCTGCAGCTGAACCTGAAAGTTTATCGGGCGCAGACCAGCCCGGCGTGGCAGGAAGCGCGCTATGGCAAACTGTGGGAGCAGGGCGTTGAGGGCATTGAGAAATACAATGAAATCAACAAAGTAGAGCCGATGAACCGGGCGCTGCAAGAGCTGAATACCGCAACCTGGTTTGCCGGCCTGCGCCGCGAACAGTCCGGCAGTCGCGCCACGTTACCGGTGCTGGCGATTCAGCGCGGGGTCTTTAAGGTGCTGCCGATCATCGACTGGGATAACCGGACCGTCTATCAGTACCTGCAAAAGCACGGCCTGAAATACCATCCGCTGTGGGATCAAGGATATCTCTCGGTAGGCGATACCCATACCACCCGTAAATGGGAACCGGGGATGGCCGAAGAAGAGACGCGTTTCTTTGGTCTGAAACGCGAGTGCGGACTGCACGAGGGATAAATCCTCGTAACCCTTTAGTCCTGAGACAAGCCCTCAGTCTTCACGTTGAGGGCTTTTTTGTGTACCGACGAAGCAACGGCGTGCGGTTAGCTATGCTTCTCCGCCTTCGCCAGCTCTTTAAGCAGCGGCAGCATCACCTTGACGACATCGCGGCTGCGGTGTTCAATGCGGCCCGGCAGGGCTTTATCAATATGCTGCTGGTTATCCAGCTGCACGTCGTGCCAACTGGTGCCCTGCGGGAAGGAGCGAGATTTGTTACGCTGCTGAGCGCCATCTTTCTTGCCCAGCGCCCAGTTGGTGGCTTCCACCGAGAGCACCGGGATCCCGGCGCTGTCAAAAACGCTGGCGTCATTGCAGCAGCCGGTGCCCTGCGGATAATCATGATTGCGGCCGGGGTTGGTATAAGCGGCAATCCCCAGACCGCGCGCGATGGCCAGCGCCCGGTCCCGGGTGAGTTTACGAATCGGCGCCGGGGTGCTGCGGCCGCTGTTAAAATAGAGTTTATCGCCCACCACCAGATTATCGAGATTAATCACCAGCAGCGTGTTTTTCTTCTCCTCGTCGCTCATCCGCTTGAGCAGGTTTTGCGCACCGAGATTGCCTTCTTCTTCACCGCTCGAGGCGACAAAACGGATGCCGTAGCGGGTGGGTACACTCTTCAGACGTTCGGCGAGCTCCAGCAGGACGCCAACGCCCACGGCGTTATCGTCGATGCCCTGCAGGGTTAAGCCGCCGAGGTTGTGTTCGACATCGTCATCGCTCATCGGCGCATAGGTATCGAGGTGCGCCATCACAATGATCTGCTGACGAGCCGTCCCCTCATGGGCCGCAATTACCGTGCTGCCGGTGACGTTTTGCCAGTTTTGCCGCTTATTTTTATTGCTGTAGATATAGCGCGCATGGAAGCTACGCACATCGCTCTGATAGCCCATTTGCGCAAATTGCTGACGCACATAGTCCGCCGACAGCATCTCTGCGGGCGTTCCGGTCATTCTTCCGGGGAAGACGGTGGCGATATGACGAGCCTGAGTATTTGCGGTATCGCCCATGGCGCTGAAAACCGGGGCGGAGAAGACAAAACCTGCGCCAAGCGCCAATGGAAGAAGGCGGCGGCACAACGCGGAAAACATAGAGGGGTCCTTTCTCGAAGGTAACAATTTAACGCTTCTAGTATGAAACTGTGACCGTGGTTAAACAATTTCATTTGCTCTTAAATAGCGGAAAAATCGCGTGTTAAGCACTTTTTGATATTTGCTTTTCCAGGTCGTTATTCTTTTGGGTAACTACTCATTCCATTTAGTAATTTCATTTGCTCTAAACGGCACCCTATAGTCGCTGTATGACTGATTGTAAGCGAGTTGTTGCTACGTGGATTATTTGCCCTTATTTGCCGGGTTGAAGAACAGGCCCGTGCTGGTTATCGGCGGCGGGGAAATTGCCGCGCGCAAAATTATGTTTCTGCGTCGCGCCGGGGCAAGCGTTCAGGTGGTGGCTGAGGCGTTATCTCAGGAGATCGCCGGGCTGGTTGCACGTCAGGAGATCCAGTGGCGCGCCCGCGAATTCGAGGAACGCCAGATTGATGACGTGTTTCTGGTGATTGCCGCGACCGAAGATGACGCGCTCAATCAGCGGGTGTCCGCGGCGGCGAACGCCCGTTACCGACTGGTTAACGTGGTCGACAATCAGCCGCTTTGTTCAGCGGTTTTTCCCTCGATAGTCGACCGCTCTCCGCTGCTGATCGCCATCTTTTCTGGTGGAACCGCACCGGTATTATCAAAGCTTATCCGCGAAAAAATTGAAGCGCTGCTGCCAACCCATCTGGGGCGAGTTGCCGAGGCGGCAAGCGAGTGGCGCCAGCGGATTAAAACGCACCTGAGCACCACGGCGGCGCGGCGTCGCTTCTGGGAGCGGGTCTTTAACGGCCGCTTTGCCAGCCTGATGCTCGCCGGAAACCGGGCTGCCGCCGATAAGGCGCTGGAGGAGGAGCTATACCAGCCGGAAAAACGGCCTGGCGAAATCATTCTCGTCGGCGCGGGGCCGGGAGATGCCGGGCTGCTTACGCTGCGCGGCCTGCAGGCGGTTCAGCAGGCGGACGTGGTGTTTTACGACTATCTGGTGACGCCGGAAGTCCGTGAGCTGGTGCGCCGCGATGCTGAGATGATCTGCGTCGGTAAACGGGCGGGCGAACATTCGGTGCCCCAGCACCAGACCAACCAGATGCTGGTCGATGCGGCGCGGCAGGGGAAAACGGTGGTGCGTCTGAAAGGCGGCGATCCCTTTATTTTTGGTCGCGGCGGCGAGGAGCTACAGGCGGCAGCGGCGGCGGGGATCCCGTTTCAGGTGGTCCCTGGGGTGACGGCAGCCGCCGGCGCAACGGCCTATGCCGGCATTCCGCTGACCCATCGCGATTATGCCCAAAGCGTGACCTTTGTTACCGGTCATTACAAGGCCGACAGCGACTCGCTCGACTGGTCGCTGTTGGCGCAAAGTCGTCAGACGCTGGCTATCTATATGGGCACCATGAAAGCGGCGGAAATCAGCGCGCAGCTCATCGCTCATGGCCGGGATCGCGATACCCCGGTGGCGGTGATCTCGCGCGGTACCCGTGCCGATCAGCAGACGACGACTGGCACATTACAACAACTCGAACGCCTGGCGAAAGATGCCCCGATGCCCGCTCTGCTGGTGGTGGGCGAAGTGGTGCAATTACATCAACAGCTCGCCTGGTTTCAACACACAACCCGAGCAGACGCGTTTAACGCCTCTGTGGTGAATCTGGCTTAAGGAACGGTTATGGACCAAAAACGACTCACTCACCTGCGGCAACTGGAGGCGGAAAGCATCCATATAATCCGCGAGGTGGCCGCCGAATTCTCGAACCCGGTGATGATGTACTCCATCGGTAAAGATTCCAGCGTGATGCTGCATCTGGCGCGTAAAGCGTTTTATCCGGGTACCCTGCCTTTTCCGCTGCTGCATGTTGATACCGGCTGGAAATTCCGCGAGATGTATGAATTCCGCGACCGGACGGCGAAAGCCTATGGCTGCGAACTGCTGGTGCATAAAAACCCGGAAGGGGTGGCGATGGGGATTAACCCGTTTGTTCACGGCAGCTCCAAGCATACCGACATCATGAAAACCGAAGGTCTGAAGCAGGCGCTGGACAAATACGGCTTTGACGCCGCGTTCGGCGGTGCCCGTCGCGACGAAGAAAAATCCCGCGCTAAAGAGCGGATTTACTCGTTCCGCGACCGCTTTCACCGCTGGGATCCGAAAAACCAGCGTCCGGAGCTGTGGCATAACTATAACGGCCAGATTAACAAAGGCGAAAGCATCCGCGTGTTCCCGCTCTCCAACTGGACCGAGCTGGATATCTGGCAGTACATCTATCTGGAAAATATTGAAATCGTGCCGCTGTATCTGGCGGCAGAGCGCCCGGTGCTTGAGCGTGACGGGATGCTGATGATGATCGATGACGATCGTATCGATTTACAGCCCGGCGAGATGATCAAAAAGCAGATGGTGCGTTTCCGTACTCTGGGCTGCTGGCCGCTGACCGGCGCCGTGGAGTCCAACGCGCAAACGCTGCCGGAGATTATTGAAGAGATGCTGGTCTCCACCACCAGTGAACGTCAGGGTCGAATGATTGACCGCGACCAGGCCGGCTCCATGGAGCTGAAGAAACGTCAGGGGTATTTCTAAGGAGCCGCCATGAACACGACAATTGCCCAACAAATTGCTAATGAAGGCGGCGTAGAAGCTTATCTGCACGCGCAACAGCACAAAAGCCTGCTGCGCTTCCTGACCTGCGGCAGCGTCGATGACGGGAAAAGCACCCTGATTGGCCGCCTGCTGCACGATACCCGGCAGATTTACGAAGATCAGCTCTCATCGCTGCACAATGACAGCAAGCGTCACGGTACGCAGGGTGAAAAACTGGATCTGGCGCTGCTGGTGGATGGCCTGCAGGCTGAGCGCGAGCAGGGCATTACCATCGATGTCGCCTATCGCTATTTCTCTACCGAGAAACGCAAATTTATTATCGCCGACACCCCGGGGCACGAGCAGTACACCCGCAATATGGCGACCGGCGCTTCCACCTGCGATCTGGCGATTCTGCTGATGGATGCGCGTAAAGGCGTGCTCGATCAGACCCGCCGTCACAGCTTTATTTCGACGCTGCTGGGGATTAAAAACCTGGTGGTGGCGGTGAACAAAATGGACCTGGTGGGCTTTAGCGAAGAGACGTTCAACCGCATTCGCGAAGAGTATCTGTCCTTTGCAGAGCAGCTGCCGGGCGACGTCGATATTCGCTTTGTTCCGCTTTCTGCCCTCGAGGGGGACAACGTCGCGACCCAGAGCGCCAGCATGCCGTGGTACAGCGGCCCGACGCTGTTGGAAGTGCTGGAAACCGTTGAAATTCATCGGGTGGTGGAAAACCAGCCGCTGCGCTTCCCGGTCCAGTTCGTTAATCGTCCCAACCTCGACTTCCGCGGTTTCTCCGGGACCGTGGCCTCCGGCAGCGTCAAGGTCGGACAGCGTCTGAAGGTGCTGCCGTCGGGCGTTGAATCCAGCGTGGCGCGGATCGTGACCTTTGACGGCGACCTGCAGGAAGCCGGCGCCGGTGAAGCGATTACCATCGTACTGAAAGACGAGATTGATATCAGCCGCGGCGATCTGCTGGTGGATGCTCAGGTCACGCTGCCTGCGGTACAGAGCGCCAGCGTGGACGTGGTCTGGATGGCGGAGCAGCCGTTGGCCCCGGGCCAGAGCTACGATATTAAAATCGCCGGCAAGAAAACCCGCGCCCGGGTGGACGGCATTCGCTATCAGGTTGATATCAACAAGTTGACCCAGCGTGACGTCGAGTCTCTACCGCTGAACGGGATTGGCCTTGTCGATTTAACCTTCGACGAACCGCTGGTGCTGGACAAATATCAGCACAACCCGGTAACCGGTGGGCTGATCTTTATCGATCGCCTGTCGAACGTCACCGTCGGCGCCGGGATGGTACGCGAGCCGCAGGAGCGCGCTCAGGCGTCAGCATCGCCGTTCAGCGCGTTTGAGCTGGAGCTGAATCAGCTGATCCGTAAACACTTCCCGCACTGGGAAGCGCGTGACCTGCTGGGAGGCAAGTAATGGCCCTGCATGACGAAAACGTCGTCTGGCATGCCCATCCGGTTACGCAGCAGCAGCGCGAACAGCACCACGGCCATCGCGGCGTGGTGCTGTGGTTTACCGGGCTCTCCGGCTCCGGTAAATCCACCGTTGCCGGCGCGCTGGAAGAGGCGCTGCATCAGATAGGGGTCAGCACCTACCTGCTGGATGGCGATAACGTGCGTCACGGGCTGTGCAGCGATCTCGGCTTCAGCGATGAGGACCGCAAAGAAAATATTCGCCGCGTCGGAGAGGTCGCGAAACTGATGGTGGATGCCGGGCTGGTGGTATTGACGGCGTTTATCTCTCCGCACCGTGCCGAACGGCAGATGGTGCGCGAGCGGCTGGGTGAAGGGCGCTTTATCGAAGTGTTCGTCGATACCCCGCTGGCCATTTGCGAGGCACGAGACCCAAAGGGGCTATACAAGAAGGCGCGTGCGGGTGAATTGCGTAATTTTACCGGGATTGATTCGGTGTATGAGTCGCCGGAAAAGGCGGAAATTCATCTGGATGGTGAACAATTGGTAACAAATTTGGTGCACCAACTATTAGACCTCCTCAGACAGAGCGATATTATCAGATCCTGAAACGGCGGCGGCATTGAGATGCCGGTCGCCCGGTCAACAGGATTCGATATGCGCAATACCCAGAACATCAGTATTATTCGCTCAGAACCACCGCCGGTGGCCAATGACGAGACCACCTGGTCTTTGTCAGGCGCCGCCGTGGGGTTTATTTCATGGCTACTGGCGCTGGGTATTCCCTTCCTGATCTATGGCAGTAATACGCTGTTTTTCCTCCTCTATACCTGGCCGTTCTTCCTTGCTTTGATGCCGGTGGCCGTGGTGGTCGGTATTGCGCTGCATTCGTTGTTGAACGGTAAACTCCTCTATAGCGCCTGCGCGACGATTTTGACGGTCGGACTGATGTTTGGTCTGCTGTTCCTCTGGCTGCTGGGTTAGTCCTTTTGCTGTGTAAATCAAGCCTGGGTATCGGCGACAGAAATGTGTTACAGTCCCCGCGTTACGCGGCGTCGTCCGCGTGTCGGAGTAAAATACTCGGGCGAGTTATGGGATGATGATGCCGTTTTTCAGGGGGCAGAATGGGTAAATTAACGCTGCTACTATTGGCTTTGCTGGTCTGGCTGCAGTACTCGCTGTGGTTCGGTAAAAATGGTCTGCACGACTATAGCCGGGTGAATGACGACGTTACCGCGCAGCAAGCCACTAACAGCAAATTAAAGGCGCGCAACGATCAGCTGTTCGCGGAAATCGATGACCTCAACGGCGGTCAGGAAGCGATCGAAGAGCGCGCGCGCAATGAACTAAGCATGACCCGCCCGGGCGAAACATTTTATCGTCTGGTCCCGGATGCGTCTAAACGCAACCAGGGGGCGGCGCAGAACAATCGATAGACAAGCCCAGGATTACGACATGGCAGCCACTTTTCCGGGTGTTTGCGCCGTGGTACCGGCAGCCGGTTTTGGCCGCCGCATGCAAACGGAATGCCCGAAACAATATCTCTCAATCGGTAACAAAACGATTCTCGAACACGCGGTTGCCGCGCTGTTGGCGAACGCGTGCGTGCAGCGCGTGGTGATAGCCGTCAGTCCAGGCGATATCCGCTTCAGCCAGCTGCCGCTGGCAAATCATCCGCAAATCACCGTCGTTGACGGCGGCGCCGAACGCGCCGACTCCGTGCTGGCCGGACTGCAGGCGTTACCTGACGCGGAATGGGTGCTGGTGCACGATGCCGCCCGCCCGTGTCTGCATCAGGACGATCTCTGCCGTCTGCTGGCCTTGCGGGATACCAGCCGGGTCGGCGGTATCCTCGCCGCGCCGGTACGCGACACCATGAAACGCGCGGAACCCGGCAAGGTAGCCATTGCGCACACGGTCGACCGTAACGATCTGTGGCATGCGCTGACGCCGCAATTTTTCCCTCGTGAGCTCCTCCTCGACTGCCTGACGCGCGCGCTGAATGACAGCGCGACCATCACCGATGAAGCCTCGGCGCTGGAGTACTGTGGCTTCCATCCCGAACTGGTCGCCGGACGAGCTGATAATATTAAAGTCACCCGCCCGGAAGACCTGGCGCTGGCAGAATTTTACCTTACCCGTTCCCGACACCAGGAGAAGGCTTAATGCGAATTGGACACGGTTTTGACGTACACGCTTTTGGCGGTGAAGGCCCAATCATCATTGGCGGGGTACGCGTTCCCTATGAAAAAGGGCTGCTGGCCCACTCCGACGGCGACGTGGCGCTGCATGCGCTGACCGATGCCCTGCTGGGCGCCGCGGCGCTGGGGGATATCGGCAAGCTGTTCCCGGATACCGACCCGGCCTTCAAGGGCGCCGACAGCCGTGAGCTGCTGCGTGAAGCCTGGCGGCGGATCCAGGCCAAAGGCTATACCCTCGGTAACGTTGATGTCACCATCATCGCTCAGGCGCCAAAAATGCTGCCGCATATTCCGCAAATGCGCGTCTTTATCGCCGAAGATTTGGGCTGCCATATGGACGACGTTAACGTGAAAGCGACGACCACCGAAAAGCTGGGCTTCACCGGCCGCGGCGAAGGTATCGCCTGCGAAGCGGTGGCGCTGCTGCATAAGGTTCAGCCATGATCGCTTTCAATGACCTCACCTGGCTGCACGGTAAACCGCAGGGGCAGGGGATACTGAAAGCCAATCCGGAAGACTTTGTGGTCGTTGAGGATCTCGGTTTTGCACCTGACGGTGAAGGCGAACACCTGCTGGTACGGGTGCTGAAAAAGGACTGCAATACCCGCTTTGTTGCTGACGCCCTGGCGAAATTTCTTAAAATCCACGCGCGCGAAGTCAGCTTTGCCGGGCAGAAAGACAAACACGCGGTGACCGAACAGTGGCTGTGCGCGCGGGTTCCGGGCAAAGAGATGCCCGATCTGAGCCAGTTTCAGCTGGAAGGCTGCCAGGTACTGGAGTACGCGCGGCATAAACGCAAGCTGCGCCCTGGCGCGCTGAAGGGCAACCAGTTTACCCTGGTCCTGCGGGAAATCAGCGATCGCGACGATGTCGAGCGGCGTCTGCAGGCTATTGCCGCGCAGGGTGTGCCGAACTATTTCGGCGCCCAGCGGTTTGGTATCGGCGGCAACAATCTGCTCGGCGCGTTGCGCTGGGCCGAGAGCGGCGCGCCGGTTCGCGATCGCAATAAACGCAGTTTTTGGCTGTCGGCGGCCCGCAGCGGCTTGTTTAATCAACAGGTCAGTATTAGATTAAAAAAACCGGAATTTAATCAGGTTGTTGATGGCGATGCGCTACAATTAGCGGGGCGCGGGAGCTGGTTTGTCGCCACGCTGGAGGAGCGCGCGCAGCTGCAGGCACGGGTTGATAACCGTGAACTGATGATTACTGCGGCGTTACCGGGAAGCGGCGAGTGGGGCAGCCAACGCGATGCGCTGGCCGCAGAGCAGGCGGCAGTGGCTGAAGAGACGCAGCTCCAGGCCTTGCTGGTGCGTGAAAAAGTAGAGGCGGCGCGCCGGGCGATGCTGCTCTATCCGCAGCAGATGAGCTGGAACTGGTGGGATGACGTAACCGTTGAACTGCGTTTCTGGCTGCCGGCGGGCAGCTTCGCCACCAGCGTGGTAAGGGAACTTATCAATACAACGGGTGACTATGCGAATATTGCTGAGTAACGATGACGGGATTCATGCGCCGGGCATTCAGACCCTGGCGAAGGCCTTACGGGAGTTTGCTGAGGTCCAGGTAGTTGCACCCGATCGTAACCGCAGTGGCGCATCGAATTCCCTGACCCTGGAGTCTTCGCTTCGTACCTTTACCTTCGACAATGGCGATATCGCCGTCCAGATGGGCACGCCCACGGACTGTGTCTACCTCGGCGTTAACGCCCTGATGCGTCCCCGCCCGGATATCGTGGTTTCCGGTATTAACGCCGGCCCGAATCTTGGCGATGACGTTATCTATTCCGGCACCGTCGCGGCGGCGATGGAAGGCCGTCACCTTGGCTTCCCGGCGCTGGCCGTTTCGCTGAACGGCCACCAGCACTACGACACCGCGGCGGCCATTACCTGTTCTGTTCTTCGCGCGCTAAGCCGCGAACCGCTGCGTACCGGGCGTATCCTCAATATTAATGTGCCGGATCTGCCGCTTGCGCAGATTAAAGGTATCCGCGTCACCCGCTGCGGCAGCCGCCATCCCGCCGACCAGGTCATTCCGCAAAAAGATCCGCGCGGCAATACGCTGTACTGGATTGGTCCGCCGGGAGAAAAACACGATGCCGGGCCGGATACCGACTTTGCGGCAGTGGATGAAGGCTACGTTTCGATCACCCCGCTGCACGTTGATTTAACCGCCCACCAGGCCCATGAAGTGGTGACCGACTGGCTGGATCGCGTCGGAGTGGATACCCAATGGTAAGCAAACGTGTTGAAAGTCTGCTGAATCAACTGCGCACTCAGGGCATCGTCGACGAACGCGTGCTGGAGGCGATTTCTCTGGTGCCGCGGGAAAAATTCGTTGATGAGGCCTTCGAACATAAGGCGTGGGAAAACACGGCATTGCCGATTGGCCAGGGGCAAACCATCTCGCAACCCTACATGGTGGCGCGGATGACGGAGCTTCTGACGCTGACGCCGGAGTCGCGGGTGCTGGAAATCGGCACCGGCTCGGGCTACCAGACGGCGATCCTGGCACACCTGGTGCATCACGTCTGTTCGGTCGAGCGCATCAAGAGTTTACAGTGGCATGCGCGTCGTCGCCTCAAACAACTTGATTTACATAATGTTTCAACCCGTCATGGCGATGGATGGCAGGGTTGGCAGGCACGCGCTCCTTTTGATGCGATTATCGTGACCGCCGCGCCGCCGGAAATACCTCCCGCGCTGCTGGCGCAGCTGGATGAGGGGGGCGTGCTGGTTTTACCGGTCGGTGAGGAGCATCAGTTCCTGAAACGGATCCGTCGTCGCGGAAATGAGTTTGTGATTGATACCGTTGAAGCCGTGCGCTTCGTTCCGCTGGTTCAGGGGGAGCTGGCGTGAGACCCGGATTAATCCGGGTTTTTTTGCCTGACTTTAGGCGTAGGGTGGACACATTTTCAGTGTCCTGGCCGGGTGTGACCCGGTAAGCAAGATATTGGCAGTTAACATATTCCTGGGGGATAAATGAGCGCGGGAAGCCCAAAATTTACCTTAAGCCGTATTACGGCGTTATCACTGGTCTCACTCTGGCTGGCGGGTTGCTCCAGTAGCAATAATCCGCCCGCGCCGGTTAGCTCGGCGGGTGGCGCCCAGTCTTCGGGGACCAATTCCGGGATGCTGATTACCCCGCCGTCGACCACTGGTTCCGCCATTGTTCCCCGGACGCCCCAGGTACAGCCGGTGCAGACGCCGGCGACTCAGGTTCAGCCGATGGCCCAGCAGCCGGTGCAAACCGTCAACGGTAAGATCGTCTATAACCGCAAATACGGCGATATTCCGAAAGGCAGCTATACCGGTGGCAGCACCTATACCGTGAAACGCGGCGATACGCTGTTCTATATTGCCTGGGTCACCGGTAACGATTTCCGCGACCTCGCGCAGCGCAATAATATCCCGGCGCCGTACGGCCTGAACGTCGGTCAGACGCTGCAGGTCGGCAACGCTGCCGGCCAGCCGATTACCGGCGATAATGCCGTAGCTCAGGCCAGCGCGCAGGCCAGCGGCGGTGCGCCGGCGGCCTCACATTCTGCACAAAAATCAACCGCAGTGGTTGCGTCCCAACCAACTATTACGTATTCTGAATCCTCAGGTGAACAGAGTGCTAATAAGATGTTGCCGAATAATAAACCCGCGACGACGGCCACTACCGTCGCGCCAGTTACGGCTCCAGCTGTCAGTACGAACCAACCGACTGCAAGCAGTACGTCAACCAGTTCGCCGATCTCCACATGGCGCTGGCCGACTGATGGCAAGATTATCGAGAACTTTAGCGGCGCGGAAGGCGGCAATAAAGGTATCGATATTGCAGGCAGTAAGGG
>NZ_JBJDNH010000050.1:0-38171 GCF_044900465.1 Klebsiella sp. NPDC088457
AAACATAATACATACAAGATAAACAATACAAAATATATTACACACGGCTGACATATCGAAAATATGCGCTTTCGCATGTTTGGTCAGATTGCCAATATTATTTTCTACGTGCTGTTTATTTTATTCTGGGTGCTGTGCGGACTGATGCTGATGTACCGGCTCAGCTGGCAGACATTCGTCAATGGTTGTGTCTACTGGTGGTGCACCACGCTGGCGCCCATGCGTGATTTTATTCGCTCTCAACCGGTTTATACGATTCATTATTACGGTCAGTCTCTGGAATATACTTCAGAGCAAATTCTGGCCGATAAATACACCATCTGGTGCGGTGAGCAGCTGTGGACCAGTTTTGTTCTCGCTGCCGTCGTTTCTCTGGTTATCTGTATCGTGACGTTCTTTGTTGCCAGCTGGGTATTGGGCCGTCAGGGGAAACAGCAGAGCGAGGATGAGAATACCGGCGGGCGCCAGCTTTCCGATAAACCGAAAGAGGTAGCACGCCAGATGAAACGCGATGGCGTGGCCTCGGATATTAAAATCGGCGATCTGCCCATCTTACTTAACTCTGAAATCCAGAACTTCTGCCTCCACGGTACCGTCGGCTCCGGTAAGTCGGAAGTGATACGCCGGCTACTGAATTATGTCCGCGCCCGGGGCGATATGGCCATCATATACGACCGTTCCTGTGAGTTCGTTAAAAGCTACTATGATCCGTCACGGGATAAAATACTCAACCCGCTGGACTCGCGCTGTGCCGCCTGGGATTTGTGGAAAGAGTGCCTGACGCTGCCGGATTTTGACAATATCTCCAACACCCTTATACCGATGGGGACCAAAGAGGACCCGTTCTGGCAGGGCTCCGGTCGCACTATCTTTGCCGAAGGCGCCTACCTGATGCGTGAGGATAAGGACCGCAGCTACGAGAAGCTGGTCGATACCATGCTCTCCATCAAAATCGACAAGCTGCGAGCCTATCTGCAGAACACGCCGGCAGCGAACCTGGTGGAAGAGAAGATTGAGAATACGGCCATCTCCATTCGTGCCGTGCTGACCAACTACGTCAAGGCCATCCGCTACCTGCAGGGCATTGAGAAGAACGGCGAGCCGTTCACTATCCGGGACTGGATGCGCGGCGTCCGTGAAGACCAGCCCAACGGCTGGCTGTATATCTCCTCCAACGCTGACACCCATGCTTCCCTGAAGCCGGTTATCTCGATGTGGCTGTCGATTGCCATCCGCGGCCTGCTGGCGATGGGGGAGAACCGCAACCGTCGCGTGTGGATTTTCGCTGACGAGCTGCCCACGCTGCACAAGCTGCCGGACCTGGTCGAGATCCTGCCGGAAGCGCGTAAGTTCGGCGGTTGTTACGTGTTCGGTATCCAGTCTTATGCGCAGCTGGAAGATATTTACGGCGTGAAGCCTGCGGCGACGCTGTTTGACGTGATGAACACCCGCGCCTTTTTCCGCTCTCCGAGTAAAGAAATTGCCGAATTTGCCGCCGGTGAAATCGGTGAGAAAGAAATCCTCAAGGCCAGCGAGCAGTATTCCTACGGGGCTGACCCGGTGCGTGACGGGGTATCGACCGGGAAGGAGAAAGAGCGGGAAACGCTGGTCAGTTACTCAGATATTCAGACGCTGCCGGACCTGTCCTGCTATGTCACGCTGCCCGGGCCGTATCCGGCCGTGAAGCTGGCCCTGAAGTACAAACCACGTCCGAAAATTGCTGAGGGGTTTATTCAGCGCACTCTCGATACGCGGGTGGATGCACGACTCAGTGCGCTGCTTGAAGCACGGGAAGCCGAAGGCAGTCTGGCGAGGGCGCTTTTCACGCCGGATGCGCCAGAACCCGGGGAGGCTGACAAGGACAGTAAAGCCGGAGCGCAGAATGAGCCGGTTAAACAGCCGGAACCGGCAGGAGACACAGTCTCCCCTGTGCCGGTAAAAGCCCCGACGGCGGTGAAGACGTCTGTAGCCGCAGCGCCCGTTAAGTCGTCCGAAACACCGCGGCCTGCGGTTCCGGCCCCGCGGGTCACGACCGTTCCCTTAATCCGGACTAAACCTGCATCTGCAGCGACCGGTACAGCATCAGTTGCCGGCGCGACAGCACACTCAGGGGGCACGGAGCAGGAGCTGGCGCAGCAGCCCGCAGACACGGGACAGGAAATGATGCCTGCCGGCATGAATGACGACGGTGAAATCGAAGATATGGCCGCGTATGACGCGTGGCTGGCAGATGAAGAGACACAGCGGGATATGCAGCGACGCGAGGAGGTCAATATCAACCACAGCCAGCGTCGTGATGAGCTGGATGATATCGAGATTGGAGGGAACTTCTGATGATGTCGATTGGCGCAGTAAAGTCTGCGGGGAGTGCCGGTAATTACTATACGGACAAGGATAATTATTACGTCATCGGCAGCCTGGAGGAGCGCTGGCAGGGCAAAGGGGCGGAAGCGCTGGGGCTGGAGGGAAAGGTGGATAAGCACGTCTTCACGGCACTGCTGCAGGGAAAATTACCGGACGGGAGTGACCTGAGCCGGATACAGGACGGGGAAAACAAGCACCGGCCCGGTTATGACCTGACCTTTTCGGCGCCCAAAAGTGTGTCTGTCATGGCGATGCTGGGGGGAGACAAACGCCTCATCGATGCGCACAACCAGGCAGTGACTGAGGCCGTCCGGCAGGTGGAAACGCTGGCTGTGACCCGCGTGATGACGGACGGGAAAAGTGAAACCGTGCTGACCGGTAACCTGATTGTGGCGAAATTTAACCACGATACCAACCGTAATCAGGAGCCTCAGCTGCACACCCACGCCGTCGTGATTAATGCCACGCAGAACGGGGACAAATGGCAGTCTCTCGGCACCGATACG
Source organism: Klebsiella sp. NPDC088457 (assembly GCF_044900465.1). Lineage (NCBI taxonomy): Bacteria > Pseudomonadati > Pseudomonadota > Gammaproteobacteria > Enterobacterales > Enterobacteriaceae > Klebsiella > Klebsiella sp. NPDC088457. Next base: position 2,871 of record NZ_JBJDNH010000050.1, read on the forward strand.
GTCGGTAAAACGGGCTTTATCGAGAATGTGTACGCAAACCAGATAGCCTTCGGGAAACTCTACCGGGAGGCGCTGAAACCCCTGGTGGAGAAACTCGGTTATGAAACCGAAGTCGTGGGTAAGCACGGCATGTGGGAGATGAAAGAGGTACCCGTCGAGCCGTTTTCCACGCGCACTCAGGAGGTCAGGGAAGCGGCCGGACCGGATGCGTCGCTGAAATCACGAGATGTGGCCGCCCTTGATACCCGCAAATCGAAAGAAAAGCTCGATCCGTCAGAGAAGATGGTGGAGTGGATAAACACGCTCAAGGAGACCGGGTTTGACATCCGTGGCTACCGCGAGGATGCCGATAAGCGCGCAACAGAACTCGCCAGTGCGCCCGTCAGCCCGGACAGAAAGGACGGCCCCGATATCAGCGATGTGGTCACTAAAGCCATCGCCGCTCTCAGCGACCGGAAGGTGCAGTTCACCTACGCCGACCTGCTGGCCCGCACGGTCAGTCAGCTGGAGGCGAAACCGGGCGTCTTTGAGCTGGCGAGAGGGGGCATCGATGCGGCTATCGAACGCGAGCAGCTTATCCCGCTCGACCGCGAGAAAGGCCTCTTTACCTCAAATATTCACGTCCTCGATGAGCTCTCCGTGAAAGCGCTGAGCCAGGAGGTACAGCGCCAGAACCATGTCTCCGTCACGCCGGATGCGTCAGTGGTGCGCCAGGCCCCGTTCAGTGATGCGGTCAGCGTGCTGGCGCAGGACCGGCCGGCAATGGGGATTGTCTCCGGGCAGGGGGGCGCAGCGGGCCAGCGGGAGCGCGTGGCTGAACTGACCCTCATGGCCCGGGAGCAAGGCCGGGACGTGCACATTATTGCGGCCGATAACCGCTCACGTGATTTTCTCGCCGGGGATGCGCGGCTGGCCGGGGAGACGGTGACCGGCAAATCCGCCCTGCAGGACGGGACGGCGTTTATCCCGGGCGGGACGCTCATTGTGGATCAGGCGGAGAAGCTGAGTCTGAAGGAGACGATTTCCCTGCTCGATGGCGCCATGCGTCATAACGTGCAGGTCCTGCTCTCCGACAGCGGCAAACGCAGCGGAACCGGGAGCGCGCTGACTGTGCTGAAGGACAGCGGCGTGAACACGTACCGCTGGCAGGGCGGAAAGCAGGCCACGGCAGACATCATCAGTGAGCCGGACAAGCGTGTTCGTTACAGCCGGCTGGCGCAGGAATTTGCTGCCAGTGTCTGCGAGGGACAGGAGAGCGTGGCGCAAATCAGCGGCTCGCGCGAGCAGAATGTACTCAACGGCATCATCCGCGAAACCCTTAAAAACGAAGGTGCGCTCGGCGATAAGGAGATGACGATCACAGCCCTGACACCGGTCTGGCTGGACAGTAAAAACAGGGGCGTGCGGGACTACTACCGCGAAGGGATGGTCATGGAGCGGTGGGACCCGGAGACCCGAAAGCATGATCGCTTTGTGATTGACCGGGTGACCGCCAGCAGCAACATGCTGACCCTGAAAGGCCGGGAGGGTGAACGCCTGGATATGAAACTCTCCGCCGTTGACAGCCAGTGGACGCTGTTCCGGGCCGATAAGCTGCCGGTGGCGGAAGGGGAGCGTCTGGCGGTACTCGGTAAAATTCCCGACACGCGATTGAAAGGCGGAGAGAGCGTCACGGTGCTGAAAGCAGAGGCCGGGCAGCTGACGGTTCAGCGTCCGGGGCAGAAAACCACGCAGTCGCTTTCTGTTGGCAGCAGCCCGTTCGACGGTATCAAGGTCGGGCACGGATGGGTGGAAAGTCCGGGCCGGTCGGTCAGCGAGACGGCGACCGTCTTTGCCTCGGTAACGCAGCGCGAGCTGGATAACACCACGCTTAACCAGCTGGCGCAGAGCGGAAGTCATATCCGGCTGTACTCCGCACAGGATGCGGCCCGCACGACGGAGAAGCTGTCGCGTCACACCGCGTTCAGCGTGGTATCCGAACAGCTGAAGGCCCGGTCCGGTGAGACAGAACTGGATGCGGCCATCGCACTGCAGAAGGCCGGGCTACATACCCCGTCAGAGCAGGCCATTCACCTGGCCATCCCGCTGCTTGAAAGTGAGAAGCTGACCTTCTCCCGGCCCCAGCTGCTGGCGACGGCGCTGGAAGCCGGGGGTGGGAAGGTTCCGATGGCGGACATCGACACGACCATTCAGGCACAAATCAGGTCGGGGCAGTTGCTGAATGTGAGCGTCTCTTCTGGTCACGGTACCGACCTGCTGATATCCCGGCAGACCTGGGATGCCGAGAAAAGCGTCCTGACCCGGGTGCTGGAAGGCAAGGAGGCGGTTGCGCCCCTGATGGACAGTGTACCGGCCAGCCTGATGACGGACCTGACCGCCGGGCAACGCGCGGCGACCCGAATGATACTGGAGACCCCGGACCGGTTTACGGTGGTGCAGGGCTATGCCGGGGTGGGGAAAACCACGCAGTTCCGGGCTGTCATGGGGGCTGTCAGCCTGCTGCCGGAAGAGACCCGCCCGCGCGTCGTCGGCCTGGGGCCGACCCACCGCGCGGTAGGCGAAATGCAGAGCGCCGGCGTGGATGCGCAGACGACCGCGTCATTCCTGCATGACACGCAGCTGCAGCAGAGAAATGGGCAAACACCGGACTTCAGCAACACCCTGTTTCTGCTTGACGAGAGCTCGATGGTCGGGCTGGCGGATACGGCAAAGGCCCTGTCGTTAATTGCCGCCGGGGGAGGCCGTGCCGTGCTTAGCGGAGATACCGACCAGCTGCAGTCCATCGCGCCGGGTCAGCCGTTCCGGCTGATGCAACAGCGCAGTGCCGCGGATGTGGCCATCATGAAGGAGATTGTCCGTCAGGTGCCTGAACTGCGGCCTGCCGTCTACAGCCTGATTGACCGGGATGTGCACTGCGCGCTGGCCACCATAGAGCAGGTGGCGCCGGTTCAGGTACCACGAAAGGCAGATGCCTGGATGCCGGCACAGTCGGTGATGGAATTTACGCCGGCACAGGAGAAAGCGATTCAGGAAGCACTAAAGAAAGGTGAAAGCGTGCCGGAAGGTCAACCCGTCACGCTGTATGACGCACTGGTGAGGGACTACACCGGTCGTACCCCGGAGGCACAGTCGCAGACGCTCATCATCACCCATCTGAATACTGACCGCCGGGCGCTGAACAGCCTGATTCATGATGAGAGGGTGGCGAGTGGTGAAGCCGGTAAAGAAGAAGTCACCCTGCCGGTGCTGGTGACGAGCAACATTCGCGATGGTGAGTTGCGTAAACTGTCCACCTGGTCGGCTCACCAGGACGCTGTCGCCCTGGTGGACAATACCTACCACCGTATCGGGCGCGTGGATAAAGAAAATCAGCTTATTACCCTGATGGACGGTGACGGGAAAGAGCGGTTTATCTCGCCTCGTGAGGCGTCCGCTGAGGGGGTAACACTCTACCGCCGGGAAGAGATCACCGTATCGGCAGGAGACAGGATGCGCTTCAGCAAGAGTGACCCGGAGCGGGGATATGTGGCGAACAGTGTGTGGGAGGTAAAATCCGTTTCAGGTGACAGTGTCACGATATCAGATGGCAAAAACACCCGAACACTGAACCCGAAGTCCGACGAGGCGCAACGCCATATCGATCTGGCGTATGCCATTACCGCCCACGGGGCCCAGGGGGCCAGTGAACCGTTTGCCATCGCGCTGGAGGGTGTGGCGAAGGGCAGGGAAGCGATGGCCAGCTTTGAATCCGCCTATGTGGGATTATCGCGAATGAAACAGCATGTTCAGGTCTACACCGACAGTCGGAAGGGCTGGATAACAGCGATTAATGCCTCGTCTCAGAAAGCGACGGCTCACGATATTCTCGCGCCGCGTAATGACCGGGCGGTACACACCGCAGAGCAGCTGTTCAGCCGTGCCCGACCGATGAATGAAACCGCGGCCGGTCGGGCGGCGTTGCAGCAGTCTGGCCTGGCGAAGGGGATATCGCCCGGGAAATTCATTTCGCCCGGGAAAAAGTATCCGCAGCCCCACGTCGCGCTGCCGGCGTTCGACAAATACGGGAAAGAAGCGGGGATATGGCTCAGTTCACTGACGGATGGCGACGGCCGCCTGCAGGTGATGGGGGGTGAGGGACGCGTGATGGGCAATGAAGATGCGCGCTTTGTGGCGCTGCAGAACAGCCGCAACGGTGAGAGTCTGCTGGCCGGGAATATGAGGGAAGGCGTCAGGATTGCCCGCGACAACCCCGACAGCGGCGTGGTCGTCCGCCTTGCCGGCGATGATCGCCCCTGGAATCCGGGCGCCATCACCGGCGGTCGCGTCTGGGCAGATCCGCTACCGGTTGTTTCACCGGAGGCGGCAGGAACTGACATTCCGCTTCCACCGGAGGTACTGGCTCAGCGGGCCGCAGAAGAGGCACAGCGCCGGGAAATGGAGACGCAGGCGGAGCAGACTGCCCGTGAGGTGGCCGGGGAAGCGCGTAAAGCCGGTGAGTCGGGAGAGCGGATGAAAGAGGTTATCGGGGATGTCATCCGCGGCCTGGAACATGACCGGCCGGGTGAGGAGAAAACGGCGCTGCCGGACGATCCACTGACCCGTCAACAGGAAGCGGCGGTTCAGCAGGTGGCATCCGAAAACCTCCAGCGCGATCGCCTGCAGCAGATGGAACGGGATATGGTGCGCGACCTGAACCGTGAGAAAACCCTCGGGGGCGACTGACGCGCCTGCGGCTTGTCAGCTCCGGCATACCCCCCGGTTAAAACCGGGTGACCTGCCGGAGCGCTGAAAAAGAAAATAATCCATGAGAACGCAAGAGAATTTCCTGAGCATCACCGACCGCTGGTTGCAGCGCCTCCTGACCTGGACGCCCGGACAGACCGACATCATTAAAACGATCGCTCTGGTGCTGATGGTGACTGACCACACCGGTTTACTGCTGGCAGGAAATAACGAAGTGATGCGGTTGCTGGGGCGTGGCTGTTTCCCGCTGTTCGGGCTGGTCTGGGGAATGAATCTGGCCCGGCATACTGAAATCCGGCAGTCACAGCTGAATCAGCTCTGGTGCTGGGCGTTGATTGCCCAGGGCTCATTTATCCTGATCGGGTATCCGTGGTATATGGGCAATATTCTGTTCACGTTCGCCGTCACCGGGCAGGCCATGCGCTGGTACAGTCTGCAGACCCGCAACGATATTTTGCTGGCGATCGCCATTGTGGTGGCCTGGCTCCCCCTGTCTGCAGACAGTTATGGTCTGGCCGGGGTGTTTATGCTGATAAACAGCTATCGGCTGTGCCGTGCAACAACCCCCGTGGAAAGAACCGGTTACGCGTTGCTGTGGGCGGTGATGGTCCTGCTGATGAATATGCACGATGTTGGCCAGTCCGTGGCCGGTCTGGCCATTGCACTTCTGGTGGTGTCTGTCTGTTCGGAAACCGGAGAACGGGTAAAACGGTTCTGGCCGCGACATTTCTTCGTGATGTTCTATGCCGTGCACCTGGCGGTGCTCGGTATTGTCGTCTCGATGTAAAAAAAACCGGACAGAGGTCCGGGGAGCGGGAACATTGCCCGTAAACGTGACAAAGGGAACATCATCGCCATGTCCACTGCATCCTGAGATGAAACGATGATGCCGTTAGCGTATCGTATACTCCAGACCTGAAGTTTTTATTGATATGGCCCCTTATGAGTGAAGAAAAACGCCCTGTACTGAGCCTGAAACGAAAACCCGCTGCGAACAGCACCGCGGCTGATACGGTGGGTACGCCCGGCGTGGCTCGCCGTAAAAAAGTCGTGGTGGTCTCGACGCCGCCCGCCTGGAAGGTGAAAAAGGAGAAGCTTGAGCAGGCGAAAAAGGCTGCCGAAGCCGCCGCATGCCAGGCGGCGCCCGAACCGGTCAAAGCAACAAAAGCGCCACCTCCCGTACGTTATCTTCGTCTGCTGCCGCCAGCGCAGGCCATCATGACGTTGAAAGCGTTCTGGCCACAGTTGTTCGACGGTAATGTACCACGCCTGCTGGCCACGGGGATGCGGGAGCAGTTGTTTGCCGATATTGAACAGCGTCACCTGCCGCTGTCGCATAAACAGGTGATTAAGTGCCTGAAAAGCCTGACCCGGTCTTCGGGTTATTTGTCCAGGATGCAGGCGGGCGCGTCCCGGTATGATCTGCAGGGCAATGTCGTGGCGACAGTCACTGTGGAGGAAGCGCGCTACGCCAGTGAGCGCATGATGAAGGAGCTGTTACGGGCAGAGCGAAAGATGAGCCAGACTGTTTAACCATTGCCATTTCCTGAAATAACAATCGTCCTTTAAGTCCCCTGCTGAAGAATTTAACCTCTTCAGCGGTCGGGCATTCTTTTATCCATACTGAGCCTTTTAAAGGAATAAAAATGAAACGTAAACTGTATTTACTGCTGCCACTTATTTCGGCTGTCTTTATTAATAACAGCGTTGCTCAGGAGTCTGCGCCAGAAAAAACGTTCTCAGCCATCCAGGAAAAAAGGATCGGAGAAATAGCGGCCGATTATCTGCGTACTCATCCTGAAATACTGATCCAGATGAGTGAAAAACTTCAGCAGGAACAGGAGGAGAAACAAACCCGGGGACTGACATCCGCTGCGCTGGCGCAGCAAGCGAAAATACTGGGTGATAACACTATCCCGTCCTGGGGACCTGCGGACGGGGATGTGATGGTGGTTGAATTCTTCGATTACCAGTGTATCTGGTGCAGCCGGTTTGCCCCCGAGCTGGAGAAGGTCATTAAGAACAATCGTAAGGTCCGCTACTTCTTTATGGAATGGCCGGTGTTCGGCAGCCGGTGGCCAGCGTCGCTGCTGGCGGCGAAAACAGGCCTGCAGGTCTGGAAAGAGCAAGGGGCTGAGGCCTATCTTAAATACCATAATGACCTCTACGGGACAGGACTGAATGAAGGGAAACTGACGAAGGGCGATATTGAAAAGACATCAGGGGGATTTCATTTAAACCGCAGACCATTGAAGAGATTAATACCACGCTGAAAAATATTAATGATATCGCCACGGAGACAGGATTAACCGGAACACCCGGAATTATTGTTTTGCCAGTAAAAGGCGCAACGGTTGAAAATATCACTGTATTTACCGGAATGACAGAGGCAGATAGTATTCAGTCTGCCATAAATAAAGCACGTCATTAATCCTTCATTACGCCTCATTTATCTTTAAAGGACTGAGTGTATGTTCAGGTATTTTACACTGCGCACGGAACAGCAATTATTTTGTTATTTGTACGGGGGCGCGCTGGCGCTGTTTTTGACGCTCTTATTTTCCCCAGGTTTCAGGGTAAGCGGATTTTGTCTGGTTGCGTTGTCGGTTGCGCTGTTCTGGGGTGGGCTGGCGCTGTATAGCCGTCATATCGATCGGTTGAGAGTTCAGGAGGTCTCACCGCTGGTCAGTATCCGCGACGGTGTCCAGGTGGTGGCCACACTCCCACGGCATGAGAAAGCACGGCTGGAGTGGGAAGTCCTGCAGGATGACGAGGTGTATCGCCGGCAGATGCATGACCTTATTGGCCTGGCGGGCCGGCTTGTCTCCCGGGGATGCCTGTATGCGCCAGCATCGATACTGACGGGTGCCGGCCTTCTTGCCTGGGGATTTCCGCAGGACGGTATCCGTCTGGTAACCGCCCTGCGGACTATGCCCGCAGCAGAGCTTGTGCAGCTGACCGGCATCGTCCTTCACTACGTGCTGTTGATTTCCGCCATATCGATACTGATTGCTGACGTTGTGGCCGGTCAGGGATTGCCGAACCGATACCGGCGCGCGTTGCTGGACCGGTTGCCGGCAGATGCCTGGCGCATCAGAAGAGGGACTGAGCGATGAGCGGGCTGCGCAGCAGATTTATCAGGAATGAACTGGCCGTAGCGGGAGACCCGGTATGGCAAAACTATTAATGATGACGGGCACCATTGTCATCGTACTGGGTCTGTTGGGTTTTCTGGTGTTGCTTGTGAAGGGACGAGCAGCAGGGGAGACCTCCCCGGTTCTGCAGGCACTGAAAGCGGCGGGTATTCGCACCACAGAAGCGGAACAGCGACTGTGTCGTCAGCGGGTTTGGGTGGGTAATGACATGCTGATGACGCCGCGGGAACAGCATTTTTACCGGGCATTGCTGAAGCACACCGACCGGAAACGGTGGCTGCTGTGCCCGCAGGTGCGGGTGGCGGATATCGCCAGCCTGGCACCCCATATCCGACCTCGCTCCCGGACCTGGTGGCAGCTGTTCCGGATGGCTTCGCAGTGGCACTGCGATGTGGTCGTGGTCGGTATCAGGACCTTTGCCATTGTGGCCGCTGTCGAACTGGATGATGCCTCGCACCTGAAAAAACATCGGGTACGCCGGGATATTCTGCTGGAAGAGGTACTTCGGCAGGCCGGCATTCCGCTGCTGCGGGATCGGGACTGAGAGAAACTGGTCAGGTGCGTGAGGGAATTTCTGAAGCACCGTGAGAGTGACACCGATATAACACCACTGAACACCGTCAGGAGTGAAAGCGTATGAATATTGTGAAGAGAACGCCCCGTAAAACCCCGGTCAGCCGGTGGTGGTTGCCCGGACTGCTCAGTCTGGCGCTATGCGCGCCAGTGCCGGCAATTTGCGCTTCTGCCATCGAGACCGGTTTTTCCCCGGAAGGAACGGCCCTGCAGCTGGTCCTGAAGACCATTGATTCGGCGCAGCAGGAAATCCGCCTGATGGGATACGCCTTCACGTCTCCGGAGGTGGCCAGCGCCCTTGTCAGGGCAAAGCGTCGGGGTGTGGATGTGAAAGTTGTACTCGACTGGAAGGCAAACTCAGAGGAGAACAATAAAGCCAGTCGTGCGGCAATGAATCTGCTGGTCAATGCCGGCATCCTCGTGCGCACGGTAAGCCAGTTCAAAATCATGCATGACAAGGTCATCATCACAGACGGTCGTAATGTGGAAACGGGGTCGTTCAACTACACTCGCGCTGCCGCGCGCAGTAACTCAGAAAACGTCCTGGTCATCCGTGATAACCCGGCGTTAGCAGAGACTTATCTTCAGCACTGGCAGTCTCGTTGGGAGATGGGAACTGGCTGGGAGCTTGCATACTAAGCCATAGTTTCTGCCATTTGAATGGTAGCTCTCGCGCCAACGAAAGCTATCGTTATATAACAAAAAATAACATAGCCTCTCGCGGGTTTTCAGCGCCTGTAGTACTCTTTCCTCAATATGATCCATTGAGGAGGCAGAAATGTCACAGGTCGTAAACGCAGTTACTTCCTCATCGAAACGTCCCTACAGAAAGGGTAATCCTGTTTCTGCGGCTGAACGTCAGCAGAAAGCTGTTGCGCGAAAGAAAGCAACGCACAAAGAGGTGAGAGTATTTGTGCGGGATACGCTTAAAAATCAGCTTCAAATCATGTGTGAGAATGAAGGAATTACTCAGGCTGAAATGATTGAAAGGCTTATCGAAATGGAATCCGCGAAGCTTGGAATAGACGTAACGACGTCACATTCTTGATCCAGCAGATGTTGAGTGCTAGATTACTGATCGTTTAGAGATTCTTGGCTGGCCACGCCGTAAGGTGGCAGGGAACTGGTTCTGTCGAAAGGATTTTTCCGGAATCAGAAAGCAAAAACCCCGATAATCTTTCCAAGTTTGGCGACTCTAGAAGATTACCGGGGCTCTTAACTAAACTGCATAGAAGCTGTTGCTCTATGCAGGGAGTATAGATTCATGCTCAGAAAAGTTCAATACCTTCTGTGCTCACTCCTTCCGCGCAACATAAGCGCAGGATGCGGTGACTAACCAGCATTCAGAAAACACATTTCATTACGTTCAGGTTAAAAATGCCGATCCGCGTTTTATAGCGCGGGAAGGAAAAAAAACACTGCCGTTTTGTCGTAAGTTGATGGCCAAAGCCGAAGGCTTTACCTCCACTTTTGATTTTTCAATCCATGTTGCCTTTGCCCGCTCTCTGGGTAAGCGCCGGCGCATGCCTCCTTTACTGCGTCGACGTGCGATTGACGCGCTTCTGCAGGCAATGTGCTTCCATTATGATCCGCTGGCCAATCGCGTGCAGCGCTCGATTACCAATATGGCCATCGAGTGCGGACTGGCCACGGAATCCAACAGTGGAAACCTGTCTATCTCGCGGGCGACCCGTGCGCTGCGATTTATGTCTGAGCTGGGGCTGATCACCTATAAAACGGAATATGACCCGCAGATCGGCTGCAATATCCCTACGGACATGACGTTTACGCCGGCTCTTTTCCAGGCGCTCGATGTGTCAGATGTGGCTGTCGTGGCCGCTCGCCGTAGTCGCGTGGAGTGGGAAAACAAACAACGCAAAAAACAAAGTCTGCCGCAGCTGGGAATGGATGAACTGATCGCCAAATCCTGGCGCTTTGTACGCGAGCGTTTTCGTAGCTACCAGGCAGAACGTAAATCTCATGGCCAGAAGCGGGCGACCGCCCGACGGGATGCTTCACGCCAGCGCAAGGACATCGAGACGCGTGTTCGTCAACAGTTGACGCGTGAATATGCCGCCGGCCGCTTCAGTGGTGATCATGAAGCGCTGAAGCGTGAGGTTGCGCGCCGGGTGACTGAACGGATGCTGATGTCCCGGGGCAATAACTATACCCGCCTGGCGCCGTACCCCGACCCCATATAACCCTCCTGTTTTTGTTATCCGGCCGGCGCCGGAGACTTTCGCACGTCTGTCTCCCGGACGTGGCTGATTTCTGCCCACTTTTGTGATGGCCGCACCGGCCAGCGTCAAATTAACTCACATCGAGGATGAAATTTCCTGTTCAAGTCGCACCTGAGAGAGGCGGATTTTACTTATACACATTTAAGTGCAAGGGAACTATTCATAAGGCTCCTGCCGATATCCTTTCAGGCTGCTTGTCGTAGAGGGTTACAGACCGCATGGTTCCCTTTAAATACCTGCTCTGTACTTCTTTTAAAGATCTGAATCTCTTTCGTTTCAGGGACAAACCTATTCGTCGTCTACCCTGTGGACAGTCTCAATGAGGCCTTCGCTAACAGCGGTCGCAAGCGTCCGCGCCGCTCAGATCCAGAAGTACCTCCCGCCGACAAGCGGCGGGCATATAACCAGTGCATCGATTAGTTACATCATTCAAATAATCACTTTTTTAAGAACATAGGCGCCGTCCTGCCACCCCGAGCCCTTCCCCACCACTGAAAAGCGCCGCCGCCCCCGGCCGAAGGCCGGGGAACAACATCGCTTTTAATGATGGGTGTTGTAACTACAGGTTCGTCATCGCTGTGAGTAGTGCTGCGGTAAGTTCTGAGGTACACGCTCGTAAGCGCCTGAACGGCGCTAACGCGGAGATACGCCCCGACTGCGGCTACGCCTTGTCGGGACCACTCCGACCGCGTACAGAGGCATCTGTGGCGTTTTAAGCGGATATGGCTTTCCAGTGAAGGGGATGGGTAGGGCAGAACCTATCAAAACGGCAGCCGGCTACGCCGGGCTTCGGCGCCCCCGGGCCTCAAAGTCGCAATTGACTTCAACTGGCGCCTCTATGCCGCTGACGCGGCATTCTGACCGGCGTACATCTGTACTTTTAACGGCATTGATTGTTAAATGTTTCCCGGCACCTGACGCTACAGCGGGTGCCGGTCAGGGAAGAGGTTACGGTAAGTCTCTCTGACCAGATGAACCGACTTCTGGTGGAACCGGACGATAAACATCAGTGCTGAAGGGCAGCCTCCTGGCTGGTGATGCTATGAGAAATATGGAAAATACGGGTCACCTGGCATGGTGTGCCCTTGTCGCCCTGCTGAGCGCACGCGAGGACGGCCTGGTGGAGTCAGAGTCGCAGGAAAACCTGTTTATTACCCGCTGGTTTGCTCTGGCGAAAAAACAGCGACGGTTTTCACATGACGTGGCCACGGATATTGACTGGATACTCAATCAGGGCCGGACACTTGGCGTTCGTGCGCGGTTGCGCCATAAGCTGGATTATCTCTGGCGCAGCTGCACAGGTGAACTGTCTGAGCAGAACGACCTTTTCCGCCTGACCTACGCGCTGGAGCTGGCGAAACAGTACGACTGGGTGTATCACGTCCTCAGCGACAGTGAATGGAGCGGCCGACATCATATCCGGCCGTCGGAGTCGGTGAAAAGCATTTGTCTGCTGAAAAGCGCGCTGGATATCGGTTTTAATGATGACGGGACACAGGTTATGCCCGTGCCGGCAAGAATTGGCGGTCGGCCTGACGGGCTGAATGCACTGCTGAAAAGCTGTGGCTGGGAGGCCGTCAGCAACGAAGATCACTGGAAACTGGTAGCCTTAAACGCCGGTTGATCGGGCCAGTTTGGATATAGAGAATTATTGTACTATATAGTCGTCAATACGGTGCTCACTTTACGCGTAGGTCTTCATTACAGAATTGCCCACATTTAGTGCAATAAATGCACCCCCAAATATAAAGTTACCTATTGTGCAACTTTTTGGTGCGGCGAATACTGAGGTTTGATGAGAGAAAAATAAAAATATATTTATTTTTATAAGTTAAAACAATAAATTATGATTTAATTTCCTTATGGTAATTATAGGGTGTCATTTATGGCATGCGAGTTGCTTTGTCGTTAAAGTTACTTAATACGCAACTTTGGTTCATGAGATGTCACACGACGAATCAGATAAACACATTCAGAAAGAAAATAATGACGCAGACTTCAATGTGGGGAAACGCCTGCGTGCTGTACGCAAAGCGCGTGGGATGCGTATAGAGGACGTTGCGCAGAAAGTCGGCGTTAGCAAATCCTTCATCAGTCGTCTTGAACGTAACGTCACGCATGCATCAATTGCCACTTTACTTAGGGTCTGCGAGATCGTTGGTATTACGCCTGCCAAACTGTTCGATCCCCCTTCAACCAGCTTTGTGCCAGTCGGAAAAGGTACCCCCATCAGTCTTGGCGGTGAAAAGATGCGTGAGTACATGATCAGCGGTGGTGTGGAAAACGACATGATGGTGCTTTATTCGGAAATTGATCCTCAGGGGGGATCAGGTTCAGAGCCTTATACACTCAATGCCGCAGCCGATATGGTGCATGTACTGAGTGGAGTACTGGAGATTGTAGTTGAGGAGCAGCGTTATCTACTGACGAAAGGCGATACGCTCACCTTCAAACCCTCGCAACCCCATACCTGGCATAACATTTCTGACGATGAAATGTGTACGGCTATCTGGGTTATCGTACCACCGCCGTCAGGTAATTAATGGGAGTGCGCTGTGTTGAAACTTAAAGTGGACAATATTCATAAAAGCTACGGGACCCATGAAGTACTGAAAGGTATATCCCTGCAGGCCAAGGCCGGAGATGTTATCAGCATTATAGGTGCCAGTGGCTCGGGTAAAAGTACCTTCTTGCGATGCATTAACTTTCTTGAGCGTCCTCATCAGGGAGTCATCAGTGTCAATGGTGAAATGCTCCTCACTGTCCCATGCCCACATACCGGTGAGTTACAGGCTAAATATTCACAGCAACTGCGTCGGATACGGGCACGTTTGTCGATGGTCTTTCAAAATTTTTGCCTGTGGTCGCATATGACCGTGCTGGAAAACATCATGGAAGCGCCAATGCGCGTGATGAAGCTAAATAAAGTAGAAGCTCGCGAGCGTGCCGAGGCCAGCCTGATAAAAGTCGGGATGGACGCAACCTCATGGCAACGTTATCCGGCTCATCTCTCTGGCGGTCAGCAGCAACGCGTAGCGATTGCTCGTGCGCTGTGCATGGAACCGGATGTATTGTTGTTTGATGAGCCGACGTCAGCTCTGGATCCAGAACGCGTCGGTGAAGTGTTGAAAGTGATGCAACAACTGGCAGAAGAGGGTCGCACCATGGTGGTAGTGACACATGAAATGGGATTCGCACGCCATCTCTCCAGCCAGACATTATTCCTCCATCAAGGGCTTATTGAAGAACAAGGAACACCTCAGGCTATCTTTGAACAGCCTCATAGCCCTCGTCTGCAACAGTTTTTATCAGGCCGTCTGAAGTAATTTAACTTTTTCAGTAATAAACGTTTCACACTGTGTATGAGGAGTAATGATGAAAATAGCAAAATTGTTCCTGACTCTCACCGCAATAGGTCTGGCTGGCTCGCTGTATGCAAAACAGGGTAAACTCACCATCGCTACCGATGCGACCTTCCCGCCATTTGAATCGATTGATGCTAGTGGTCAACTGGTGGGATATGACGTAGACCTGATGTACGCCATCTGTAAAGCCGCTGCGATGAATTGCAATGTGATCAGTGCTCCCTGGGATGGCATGATCCCAGGCCTGATGAACAACAAATATGATGCGTTAATTTCTCAACTGACTGTCACCGATGCCCGCCGCCGCGTCATGGCTTTTAGTGACATTTACGATCACCCTGTGTTCCGTTTTGTCACGAAGAAAGGCAGCATTACCGACACCAGTCATGAAGGGTTGAAAGGTAAAGTAATAGCCGTCCAGACCGGTACGCCGATGGACACTTACGTAACCAAACATTATCCAGACAGTACCATCAAACGTTATGATGGCGGTAGTGCCCCCTACCTCGATTTAAAAGCCGGTCGTTCTGATATATTTATAAGCTACGAAGCACAGATTATTTACAGCTTCCTGAAAAAAGATGATGGCAAAGATTATCAGTTGGTTGGCCCACGTCTGACAGGTAAAGATGCGCCAGAATTTGGTGAGGGGGTAGCAATCGCCATTAATAAGAAAAATACTGAATTGGTCGAAAGAATCAATCAGGGGCTGGCTAAAATCCGTGCTGATGGCGAACTGGAAGCACTTAATAAAAAATATTTCTCAGCAGAGTAAATGACATGTCAGGTAATTACTATTTAATGGTCCTGAATGCGGGATGGGTTTCACTGCAACTGGCGTTCGCATCGTTGTCATTATCCGTCATTCTCGGTCTGCTAGGTGCATTAGGAAAACAGTCCGGTAGGCGGTGGATTCAGGCTCTGGTTACGCCTTATACCTTACTGGCTCGAGGTATACCAGATTTAGTCCTGATGTTGCTGGTTTTCTATAGTGCACCTGCGCTGTTGAATAATTTCCTGGAGAACATGGGGCTGAATTACTCCGTAGAGTTTAGCCCCTTCATTGCAAGTCTGATCACACTGGGGTTTATTTTTGGTGCTTATATGACGGAAACTTTTCGCTATGCATTAATAAACATTCCTCAAGGAGAAATGGAAGCAGCACAGGCATTTGGCTTTACCCCTACCTCGATTTTTTTTCGTATTATTCTGCCACAATTAATTCGGCTGGCATTACCGGGCTTTACCAATAATTGGCTGGTTCTGGTTAAAGCAACGGCGCTGGCTTCACTATTGGGTTTACAGGATATCATGTACAGTGCCAAAGGAGCGGCGGAATCGACTGGTAAACCCTTTACTTTTTATCTACTGGCTGCTGGATTTTATTTGGCGATCACGCTGCTGTCCGTAACCGTGTTACATCGTCTCGGCCAGCAATACGCGCTGGTAGTACGGAGAAATAACGTATGAACTGGGATATTATCGCCGCTAATTTTAACATGTACCTCCACGGAGCCAGTTTAACGTTACTGCTTACTAGTATATCATTGTCCGTTGCCTTTGTTATCTCGGTGCTACTGGCATTGGCACGTAACAATGCACCACGTCTCATACGGGGGGGGATCTTTCTCTATACAACCACTTTCCGTGGTACGCCACTATTAATCCAGCTATTCCTGATTTATTACGGCCTGGCGCAGTTCGATTTATTACGTACCAGTATTCTCTGGCCCTGGCTCTCCAGTCCACTGGTTTGTGTTCTGCTGGCTTTTATCCTGAACACCACGGCTTATACATCGGAAATTTTCGCCGGTGGCTTGCGCCATCTTCCCGCTGGTGAAATTGAAGCGGCTTACGCTTATGGTATGAGTTTCCCTGTTCTGGCTCGAAGAATATTATTCCCGGCGATGCTAAGCCGTTCCCTCTCCTTATATGGTAACGAAACCATTATGATGCTGCACGCAACCTCTCTTGCCAGTACAGTGACGTTAATGGAAGTGACCGGCGTCGCGCGTAATATAAGTCTTAATTATTATATTCAGTTCGAACCCTATGTTACCGCAGGAGCAATATATCTGTCACTCACCTTAATAATGGTGACGGCATTTCGTTATTTAGAAAAACACTATGCATGCTATTTGAACAGAACGCACAGCTAATTTACTAGAGGAATCTATGGAAAAAAAAACACGACAATTTGATTTGTGGGGTATCCCCTTTGATGGTGAAGCCACATTAGGCTGGCCTGGCTCACGTTATGCTCCCGCCAAAGTCCGTGAATGCGCGCGTTGGATCAATATGCGTATTCAGCAGGGGAATATTTATTGCCTGGAAAGTGACCGTGAAATGAAAGTTGGAGAGCAACTTCTGGTCGATTGTGGTGATGTTGAAGTGGTGCCAAGTGACACGCTAAAAACCTTTGCGGCAACACGAAAGGCAGTAATGTCATCAATTTCTTCTGGTCGTGTGCCAATCATGATTGGTGGCGATGACAGCCTGTTATTTCCGGTAGCGCATGGCGTTCATGACGCGCTGCCTGGACGTATCGGCATCATTCATTTTGATGCCCACCTCGATCTTATGGACGAAAGTGAAATGCAGGGACGTCATAGCCAGTCAAGTGGTATGCGCCGTTCACTGGAGCTGGAGCGTATCGCTCCCACAGATTGTATTCAACTGTGCGAACGCCATTTTAACTTCCCCAGTTCGGGCAGATTTAAGCACGATAACGATCTGATTCACCTCAGCGCACGTGAGGTATTGAAAATCGGACCTGAAGAGACAGTAAAACGCGCACTTGAAAGGGTCAAAAATGCTGATCACATATTCCTATCT
This sequence comes from Klebsiella sp. NPDC088457, assembly GCF_044900465.1. NCBI lineage: Bacteria > Pseudomonadati > Pseudomonadota > Gammaproteobacteria > Enterobacterales > Enterobacteriaceae > Klebsiella > Klebsiella sp. NPDC088457. Next base: position 19,782 of record NZ_JBJDNH010000050.1, read on the forward strand.
TTCGATATAGATTCAGTCGATCCGGCATATGCGCCGGGGGCTGGAGCACATGAACCGGGTGGTATTACTTCTGACCAGGCGCTGCAGATGGTGAGTATGTTGGCACCACACTGTTCAGCAATGGCAATAACTGAAGTTAACCCGACGAAAGATGTTGGTGATATGACCTCCACACTTGCGGCATATCTTGCTTTTACTTTTGCGGTACATGGCAGTCAGTCTGAGTAGACAAATTACGCTGGCGTGCGTACACGCCAGCCCTTATGCTTTACGTGTGGAGAGTAATAAAGTAAGCGTCGTATTTGAACCGTCTTGACGCTTATCCAGAGGTGAGATCGGTTTTCCACGGCAGCTGATCACGCAACCGATTCGCCGGCCGGTCCTGGATATGACAGAGCACGTAACGCTGCCATCTCTCCGGCTCAAGGCCGTTGAGTTTGCAAGTGCCAATCAGCGAGTATAGTTTAGCAAAACATTATCTGCCTGCATCTAACCCGGCGAACGGCCAGTTCGTGCGCCCCAGTGCAACACCGCGCATGGGGGGCTCTGCGATATTTTAGTCGATCTCCGTCCAACCATTCTGGCAGCAAAGGTTCAACGCATCCCATATTTAAGCAGATAAGCGATCGCCTTCGCTATCTTCGCGTGGCGCGACAGCATTTTCATCTGTATCCAGTCGTACAGTGATTAAATCCGCGGCACCGTCTTCGTTGTTCTGACCGACAGCCGATTTTCCGCCGGGCTGCCGCGTAGCTCTGCTTCGATAACGTACAGCTCATGTTACCAACAGTGCAAAACTGGATTTTCCTCCGCGAATGCGCCGTGTAAGCGGCCTCCGTGATTAGCCCGTTTTCATACATCACGTTGTTGCCCCATAAGCAACACCAGGCAGGATACAGCGGTATCCTGCCTGGTGTTTGCGAGCAGAAGACTGCCGCAACGACTGCGGCAGCGCCAGATCATGATGTTCACCCAGCGTCTCCGCCAGTTTGCCGCATCGTCAACTGAGCCTGCATCACATGAATTTTGCCGTTTCTCGCTACCGCGAGTACGACTGAACTCAGGGCTTGCTCTTAGCTGGTTAGCGCACCCTTAAAAATTAGTCCACCAAAACCATGCAGCATTGTCTTTCTCTCCGCGTAACGAAAATGTCACTGTTGTTATTATCCGGCAATAGTTCTCCGGAGCGTACTATATCCTGGTTTCTTCAACCAGTAGTAAGCCAGCACGCAGTCCTACAGTGACGTTGGGATTGGGAAATAGTATCCATTCGGTGCAGTGTTCCACCCGCCAGCATTCTCCCGGCAGCTCTCCGATCAGGGTTCCGGCCGGGAGAGGAGTGAAGTTCGGAACGTCTGCGTCCAGATGAAAATGCAAAGGCTCGCTGTGTTTAATCAGCGACCGGTTTACCCTGAAATAGCGCATGGGGTCGCCAGTACGATCCGGCAACGGTGCGTCGCTTAACAGGGCGCGCATCATATTGTCCACCGCGCCAAACGAGGTGAGGTCGTTCTCGCCAAAGCGTCGGGCGTCCCCCAGCTCAAGTGTGCAGCTGTCTGCCTGCTGATGTTCACTAGTGAAATGGCTGAAGGTGGCGCCCGGTTCGGTATGCCTGACCAGCGCATCCAGACCAGCGGCGTTCAGTGCTGTAAGCAAAGCAGCTCTGTCGGGGCGGCGCTGAAAAGGCAGAAGGCCGAATAGCGGCAGGTGTGACGTATGCCGGGTTGTGTGCAGATCAAGGTGCCAGCGCTCGATGTCGTCACCATCCCGAGTGAAGAAGTCGGTCACTGTCTGTTCCAGTTCCCGGGCGCGTCCGGGCTCTTTTCCGTCAAGATATTGGCGGTGACGGCATGAGAACAGGCGGTTGAGATCGTGGGTCAGGTAGCGTTGTCCAGCGCGCATGGCCGGGGGATTGCCGAACAGCACCAACAGGCGAGTGGCAAGCGGCAATCTGCCCGCCAGCAGGTCATCTACTATTGCCGCCAGCAGTTCTACGGGGGCTGTCTCATTTCCGTGGATACCTGCCGACAGTACGATGGCGCGTCGATGACTGGTATGGGGAACCAGCTCCAGCATGCCTTCTCCTCGCCAGTGCCAGGATAGAGTTTCTCTGTCCCCACCGAGAACGTCTGGTATCACGCCGCGCAGCGTCAGACCTAAGAAATCATTCATCGTGCTTCTTTATTCCCACACTGTACATTGTTAAGATTGAGCCCCGGCGGTAGTATGGCGGGTAGCGTCAGCGTTTCGCTTTCCAAAGAGGCCATTGGCCAGGCGCAGTAGTCGGCTGCGTAGAAGGCGCTGGCGCGATGATTGCCCGAGGCCCCTATGCCGCCGAACGGCGCGGCGCTCGATGCGCCGGTCAGTGGCTTGTTCCAGTTGACAATACCGGCGCGCCCCTCCAGCAGTAGGCGGTCGAACAGCGCACGTTCAGGAGACACCAGCCCCACCGCGAGCCCGAAGCGGGTGTGGTTTGCGAGAAACAGTGCGTGGTCGAAATTTTCGTAGCGCGTTACGCATGTCAGCGGGCCAAAATACTCTTCGTCCGGCACATTCGCCACATCTGTGACATCTAGGATGCCTGGCGTCAGTAGCGCGTTGTCGCCTTCCGGGCGGGTCATCAGCAGCAGCGTTTTTGCGCCCAGCTCCAGCAGCTGCTGCTGCGCCGCCATCATGCGTCCTGCCGCCTGAGCGGAGATCACACCGCCCATAAACGGCTGCGGCTCTGCGTCCCAGCGGCCAACGCGAAGGCGTCTCGCCACAGTGACCAGACGTTGCAAGAAGGCGTCGCCCGCCGCGCCGCGCTTGACCAGCAGACGACGGGCGCAGGTGCAGCGCTGTCCGGCGGAGATAAAGGCGGACTGAATAGTCAGGTTGACTGCCGCATCTACATCCGTAACCTCATCGATAATCAGCGAGTTGTTGCCGCCCATCTCCAGTGCCAGAATTTTCTCTGGCTGACCGGCCAACTGGCGGTGCAGCTGATAGCCTGTGCCTGCGCTGCCGGTGAACAGCAGGCCGTCGATTGCCGGGCTGGCAGCCAGCGCCTTGCCGGTGTCTCGTCCGCCCTGTACCAGGTTCAACACGCCGTCTGGCAGACCGGCCTGTTGCCACAGTTTGACCGTCTCTTCAGCGGTGAACGGCGTCAGCTCGCTCGGCTTGAACACCACGCAGTTACCCGCAAGCAGCGCGGGCACGATGTGGCCGTTGGGTAGGTGGCCGGGGAAGTTGTAGGGGCCGAACACAGCCAGCACGCCGTGCGGACGATGACGCAGCGATGCCGCGCCACCAATCATTGGTGTATGGCTATCGCCGGTGCGCTGCTGGAGTGCTCGCAGCGAAATGCCGACTTTACCGATCATCGATTGCACTTCGATCTGCGCTTCCCAGTGCGGCTTGCTGGTTTCGTGGCTAATGACTGCCGCCAGTTGCGCCTTGCGCTGTTCCAGCAAAGCGGCGAAACGTTCCACCATCGCCGTGCGCTGCTCCAGCGTCAGCCGCGCCCACGCCGGGAACGCCGCTCGTGCCGAAGCACAGGCGTCGTCGACGTCCGCCGCGTCCGCCGCTCGGCCTTGCCACAGAGGCTTGTTATTTAATGGATCTGTCTTGATAAATTCAGCTCCGTGGCCTTCCAGCCACTGACCTGCGATATAGAGTGAAGGGTGCATCATTTATAGACTCTCCAGAGGATTGAGGGAAACTACCCTGACGCGATCGCCAGCATTGATTTCCAGTGTGTCCGCGGTGGACGGCGTCAGGCACAGGACGCCTTCGGGAGTAAAATACCCGGGCGCTAAAGTAGCGCGGTAGTTGAGGTAGCTATCGTTCGCGACCAGCAGTGTGGGGGCTGGTGCCGATACCAGTGCTTCGTGTATCGACACTGCGACGTTGTGGCTCTCTTTCACCATCCGCAGTTCGTCCAGTTCCGCCTCAAGCGTGGCACCGCCGTCAAAGATGTCCACGTAACCACGGTAGCGCAGCCCTTCTGCCTCCAGCAGTCGGCGGGCCGGAACCGTATCCGGGTGAACATCGCCAATCACGGCTTTAGCTTCCTCGGGGAGAAAATCGATATACACTGGATATCGGGGCATCAGCTCAGCGATAAACGCCTTCTGGCCGATACCAGTCAGATAGTCTGCGTGGGCGAAGTCCATGGCAAAAAATCGGTTGCCTAGCCCCTCCCAGAAAGGTGAGCGGCCGTTACTGTCACTGTAACCGCGCATTTCAGCCACCACACGCTTGGCGAAGCGGTCGCGGAACGCGGCCAGAAACAGGAACCGTACTCTGGAGAGTAATTTGCCGTTCTGGCTATGCCGCCACTCCGGATCAAGATACAGCGTGCACAGTTCGGTACAACCGGTGTGGTCATTGCTGAGAAACAGCGTTTGAAGTGTGTTGTACACGTTCAGCGAGGCGCTGGCGTGCACCAGCGGTGCAACCCGGAAATTGTACCAGGGCTCGTGAAGTCCCAGGGCGACTTCAAGCGCGCTGATGCCCACGACACAGCCGCTATCGGCGTCTTCCAGCACAAACAGGTAACCCTGTTCACTACGTGGACGCAGCCCCTGCCAGGTTTCCTGAGAGCGGGTGATTCGTCCGGACAGAATGTCTTCGTTTTGTGGCAGAGAAGTGAGTCCGACTCCGGATTTCCCCGCCAGCGCCATCAACGCAGGCAGATCGCGGGACTCAACGGGACGAATAACCATCATCGTGCATCACTCCCGGTTTCGGCGGTGAGGCGTTCCGCAGCGTGGGCAAACCGGGCCAGCCCCTCATGCACATCGGCCTCGGGGATGATCAACGAAGGGGCAAAACGCACCACATCGGGCCCGGCGATCAGCGCCATCAATCCCGCTTCGGCGGCATAGCCGGTGAGACGTTTTGCCTGACCGGCGAAGGCCGGGTTCATTACGCAGCCGATCAGTAATCCACGGCCGCGGATCTCGTTGAAGAGCGGGGTTCGGGTGTTAATATTTTGTAATCCTTCAATAAACCAGCGGTGGCGTAGCGCCACGCCGCCCAGCACCTCGGGAGTATTAATCATTGTCAGAACCCTACCGGCAACGGCGCTGGCTAAGGGGTTACCGCCCCAAGTGGTGCCATGCGTGCCTGCACTGAGAGTTGATGCAAACCGATCGGTGGTGAGCATGGCACCGATCGGAAAGCCGCCGCCCAGTGCTTTGGCGCTTGTCAGAATGTCCGGTGTGACGCCGTAATTCATGTAGGCATACAGCGCACCGGTGCGGCCGACGCCTGTTTGTACTTCGTCAAAAATCAGCAGTGCACTGTGACGATCGCACAGCTCGCGTAGCCCTTGCAGGAAGGCCGTGTCCGCAGGCCGCACGCCGCCTTCGCCCTGAATAGGCTCGACGATCACGGCACAGGTCTGGTCGTCAATGGCCGCCGTAGCGGCGGCCAGATCGTTGAATTGCACATGCTCAATACCGCCCGGCAGCGGCGCGAAATCTTGTGAGTATTTCGGCTGACCGCCCGCGCTGACGGTAAACAGCGTGCGGCCGTGGAAGGCGTTGCCGAATGCCAGAATGCGGTTTTTGTTCGGCAATCCGTTGTCGCGAGCCACTTTACGCGCCAGTTTCAACGCAGCTTCGTTGGCTTCCGCGCCGGAATTGCAGAAGAATGCCTTGTCGGCAAAGGTGGCGTCTGTCAGCAGTTTCGCCAGCCTCAGCACCGGTTCGTTGGTGTAGCCATTTCCTAGATGACAGACGCTGGCTGCCTGGGTTTGCAGTGTCGCCAGCAATTGCGGATGAGCATGCCCGAGCGCATTCACAGCTATACCCCCGGCGAAGTCGATATACTCTTTTCCCTGCTGATCCCATACTCGGGAGCCTTGCCCGCGTACGGGAATGAATGGGGCAGGGGAATAAACCGGAACCATATATTTGTCAAAATCTTCGCGGTGTACCGCATTCGCTTGCTGGGACATAAGATCTCCTGGCGATTAAACGTGAAGTGATAAACGGTTGCGCTTTTCACTATTCATAATTACGAACATCGAAATCACGACGACATATACTTCTCAAAAAAAATTCATTGAGTACTTATAAATAAAAAACAACATGCACAACAATTGAACTCATTGATGGCGCAATGCACCATAATGAACCGCTCGCATCGTGAAATAACCGCCTATTTAAACGCACTGTTTTCTGTTGGTATTTTACGAAGGCCCTTAATCAAAAGGAATGTATGAATGTTCACTTCTGTACTAAAACACAGGGATCAATACTGCCAGCATTCGCGAAAAACATGATGATGTTTCGCCATGTATCTAAAAAAGATATTTTATCTAATACCTCGGGCTGAATATTTCTCCAACCATACATCTTGCCCCACCACCGCCGAGTTGTTCAATAATATCCAGCGGTGGGGCGACAATAGTGGCGTAATCTGAAAGAACATGTCGTTGCAAATCAGTAAAAGCTTGCCATGCTCTCTGTGACATCGCCAGAACGGGATGTCCATTATTTTCGGCATGCAGTTCGATAATATTCCCGCAAAAATTTTCCATCTGTGCCAAGGTTATATCGATAATCTCTTTACCTGCCTGACGTAGCCCATTATAGATCATGGTGGATTCCAGATGGTTGCGGATCGCTTCAAAACAAACCACCGCGTATTTTTTCCCGATGCTCATCATCACATTGGTGTGATAGATGGGTTGTTGCCTGCGGTCATCAGCGTTAAACCATATTGCACGGTAACCGATAATTTCCTCTAACGACGTCATGACATGCGGCGAACTCCGCGAAGAACGGCAAACCCAGGCGATTTTGTTTTCGTGATCGCACACCATTGAACCCGTTCCCTCAAAAAACTCTCCCTGTTGCTCAAACGGTGAAAGGTCGATGATCTGATTAATCGAAAATTGTTCTGACAGCCTGGCGATCAGCTCAGGATTTCGTTCTTTGCGACGGTTTGGCGCTTCCATTGGGTAGAGGATAGCTTCGCCCTGCTGGCCCAGCGTCAGCCAGTTATTGGGGAACAACGAATCAGGGGTATCCGTTCCCGTGGGATCGTCGAAAACATATACATCGATACCCGCCTGTTGCAGGGCATGGACATAGTGGGTGAATTCGGCCAGCGCAAGTGATTGCGCGGCAGCTGGAATTTTCGCTGTCTGCTGAAAATGATTCGTGACTGCGGTTTCCTGATTAACGGTAAAGGACGCGGGACGAACCATGAATATACGACTTGTGGTTTGCATTTTTCACCTAGGCTGATAAGGTCTATTTGATATAACTATACAAATATCGAGGGTCCGCAGGTTGCGGCACTAATTTAATTTTTACCCAATACAGTATTTTTCAGACAGATACCTGATATAGTACAGTGTAGAAAAATCTTCGATCACGAATCCCTCCGAGTCAAAAACAGCCAGCCCGTGCTGGAAATCACGACGATTAACATGACCGTTAATAATTTTCAAAAGTTCTCGAACAGAGAAACTAGCTGGCATATTTTTAATTTCATCTTCAACCCAGCTTTGGGGTTCGTATTCAACCATGACTTTGGCGTTGCTGATAGCATCAGGACAAATGTCTGTTTTCCCCTACTGTCACCACCGACGGCATTAATATACACGGTTTCGGATATCATTTCCGGCGTAATAATGGTGGCGTTCTTTTTGTCTACTGTGAGCGTGGTGATGATCTCCGCGCCCTGGACCGCTTTTACCACAGAATCAGATATGTTCAGATGAATGTCCCGATGGTCTATAAGATTATTTTTAGTTTTTCAGATGCTCTGGGTTTTTTTATCGTAAAGACGGAACTGGCCCATACCGAGCAATGTGTTGAATGTCAAAATCTGGAATTCACTTTGTGCGCTGTTTCCAATCACCGCCATTGACCTGGCATGGAGTGATACAAGATAATTCGCGTCTAGCGTTGATGCGACCGCGGTACACAATGCGGTGGCCATCATGAGCTCGCTTAACAGCAGGGGATAGCCGGTGTCTATTTCCGTCTGTGAGTCAAATGCCATGACCGTCAGAATATTTTTATCAGCGTTTGCCGGATGCCCGTTAACGTATTTTAATCCATAGAGGATTTCGCTGGCCGTCGTCATCAATTCAATAACGACCAGCACCGAATGACTGGCGACACGCGGGCATTTCTGAAAATGTGGCCAGGACCGATAATAATCTTCGACGAATCCCGTGAGTTCGGTAATAAATTGCTGTATGCCGGTTTTTCTGACCAGTTGTTGCATATGTGAAATATCAATGAAAGTCATCATTGTTCTGTCTCAGTTTCGGTACGCACATAGGATAACGATCAATCTGTCAGGTGCATAGTTGACAGAATTAAGCAGATTGCATTATTTTTTAGCAAATTGTGCATTTCAATGGAACAATTTGTTTATGTATGACATTGACAGTAAGATCATCACATTGTTAAGAGATAACGCCCGTATCCCAGTCAGTGAGCTTGCCACGCGGATCGGTGTATCACGCGCGACTGTGCAGAAGCATCTTGATCAGTTGGAAGCGAACGGCACCATTTGTGGCTATACCGTGCGTATGAGGCAGGTCCCGGAAGTGAATCTCATCCGGGCCTGGATGAGCATTGCGATTGAAGGCAACAAGGCACCAAAAATCATCCAGGAACTCCAGGGAGAACCGGCTGTAGCGACCCTGCATACGACCAATGGCCGCTGGGATGTGTTGGTGGAAATCCATACGCGCAGTCTTGAGGAGTTTGACAAGGTGCTGGGAGGGATCCGACGTATACCCGGCGTGGCAAGTACAGAAACCAGTATTCTGCTCTCTACCCGTAAAATGTGACGTGACGGTATAGGGGTCAGTTTGGATATCGACAATGGCTCTGTCGCGTTAGTGGCATAAAGTTGGCAAAAGTTGCGTTGACGGTTATTCAGGCTACCAGTAAATAAAAACTGTTCCGCAGGTGACATTCCGCCGTTTGCCGGGTACTGATATTGCCCTTTGCGTATCATATGAATTAACTCAATACTGGCCAGTATCGTCTGCGTCCTCCGAAACGATTTGAATCCCAGCATCGGGCGTACCCGAAGCTTGATATTTCAGTGGTCTTGCTCAACCAGGTTGTTCAGATACTTGCTTTGCCTGATGGCAATCATTGCCTCATCAGGTTTGTCGGCGTTGTGTACGGCCAGGGCCGCGGCATTGGCGCCACTTTTATCGAAAGTGACCACTTCCGGTTCACCGTGATGGCGAATCGCCTTGCGAAAGAAACGCAAGGCTACGCTGGCGTGACGTTTAGCTGTCAGCTGTCAAAAACGGGAAAGGGGGTCTTCCGCAACTGTAATCAACGTATTGCTAAAGTGATCGCCGACAATTTCGGCAACGTGGTTGCTACAGAAAAATCCGTTGCAGCGCCCCATCATGACGCGCGTTCGCCGCCGCAGCCCTCCGATACAGCCCGGCGGCACGGCGGAATCAAACGCCGCTTCCATCTCCCGCCGCGTGACCCATTCGCAATGGCATACCATGCCGCCGTTGCCAGGGCAGGTATAGTCGCGCGGTTCATAGTCCGACAACGTGGGCATCTGCGGCCACACCAGGCGCTCGGGCGGTGCGTGCTCGAACAGTCTCGCAAAGTCCTGGAAATAGAGCGTTTCCAGGTAACCGGCGATGCCGGGCGCGGCGGTAAGGCCGGTAGAGCGAATGCCGCCGACGGTTATCCACTGTTTTTCAGGATAGGGATAAATTCGATACTCTTTTAACTCAGTTGCCGGGCGTAATCCGGCGTAGGTGGAGTCGGTTAAAGAGGGTAAAACGCGCTCACCCTGGGTAATCAGGGACTTCAATACCGCTTCGTTGATTTCGGCACACTCGCGATCGGTCTGCTCTTCGGCCGTCGGTCCTAACAGCAGATTGCCGAAAATGGTTCTTAACAGTAGCACGCCTTTGCGCGCGGTGGGAACCGGAAGAATAATCGCGTTGATTTGTGCCGAGGCCGGTTTATCAAAAACCAGGAACTGGCCTTTACGCGGCCGGATCTCAAATTTCGGGGTACACCATAAAGCATCGATACGATCGCCGTGGTTTCCCGCGCAGTTGATAGTCAGCGCGGCCCGATAAACGCCCGCTGAAGTCTGGATTGTCCAGCGGCCATGACTAAATTCGGCACCGGTCACTTCGCAGTTAAAGCGGTACTGCCCACCGTGTTTAACTCCTTGCGTCAGGTAGGCCAGCGGGCTGCTCCAGGAGTCAATAATCCCTTCGCCCGGGACCAGAACGCCGCCTAATGCGCCGGCGGCCAGCTTTGGTTCGCGCCGGTAGACCTCTTCCGATGAGATCTGCGCGACGTCCTGCACCCCATTCTGGAGTGCCTGAGCGACGATTCCCGGTAGCGCCTCCAGCTGCTCCTGATTCCAGGCTACGACAATGGCCCCGGTTTCCAGAAGCGGAAGATTCATTTTCTGGTGGATGGCTTTGTATTCGCTATATCCCGCCTGCATACAGGCCAGCTCCAGGCTACCCGGAGGAGCGTCGAAGTCGGTATGAAGAATGGCGCTATTTGCCTTGATGGCGCCCGAAAGAATATCGCCACCTTTTCCCGTAGTAGCGTACGCGCGCCCATCAGGGTGAAGCGGCGAAAGACCGCGCAGCCAATAACGCCGCCGCCAATAATGACGACATCAAAATCGTGAGTTTTCTGCTCCGTAGAAATTTTTCCTGTGCTGGAATGATGCCTAATGTCACCATAAAGCAACACAAAAACCACAAAATAAGAAAACAAATAAAAAGCCATCTGATTGCTCAGATGGCTTTACGGGAAAGGGATTCTGGGGGCTGCTTCTGGCCCGCCGTTAGCGGCCGGTGCGGGGGATGGCCGGAGGCATTGCGGGCGCTTTACTCCCCGAGACGGCTCCTATAGGCACGCTGTACGCGCGGATAAACCTTGCGCGCCGTCAGCGGGAGAAGTTCGGCGGCGGCGAGATAGCCGTCGGGATCCACAACCCAACCCTGCTGCTCGGCGGCGGCAACGATCTCGTCATCCCAGTAGAGGGTTTTACGCTCATCGCCGCGGGTGGTTAAGGTCACTTCGCAGACGCCGTCCAGCGCGCGGTACTGCCGCCAGCAGTTTTCCGGGATAGAGATAACCGAGCGTTCGGGCGCGGTTATCACCACCTCTTCACCCTGTTGGTTAAAGGTGACCTCCAGCGAGCCTTTAAACACCATAATGACCTGCACCTGTTCGCAGCGGTGGCGGCCAAATTTACCGCCTGCCGGCAGCTTTACCCACTCCACGGAGAAACCATGCGGGCGGATAATTTTCGGCCGGCTGTTGCGGTCCTGGCTTATCCCGAAGCCAATCACCGGGGCAATTTCCGCCCCGTGACCGGGGATGGCCGCGTCGAGTAAACCCTGGGACGACCACTCACGCTGCTCGCCCGTCACTGCAAACTCGGACATTTGCTGGGGAGTGTAGTGGGTGAGCGCGTCGATGTCGGCCTGCGCAATCTCAGGCATCAGTGCCGACTCATCGGGAACGGCGTGTCCCTTTTCGGTATCAATCAACATATTGTCCCGGCTGAGGTACAGGCCGTACTCCTTTGCCGCCTGCATCACCGAAGGGTGCCAGATAATGCCGCCGGTGTTGTCCCCGCCAAGGACGGTAAAGACCCAGCCGTTGGTGTCCGTAGGGGATGCGTTGGTGAAACCACGGAAGATCCACGTCGGGATCGATAAAATCGCCGGGGCGCTGAAGGTCGCTTCATTTTCGCCATTTGCTCCCCAGCGAAAACGCCAGCTGCCTTCATGGATAAGGAAAACCTCGGCGGTGAAGTGGAGGTGCAGGTTATTGGTGACCCCCTTCGGCATGGCGGCGGCGCCGATATTAAAGCCGTGCGGTAGCGGAATATTGATCACCTGCTCGCTCGACTGGGTCACGCCGGGGCCGATAAACGAGTAGTTTTGCTTGAGGTGGGAACCGGGCAGCTTACAGTCGATAAAAGCCACGCTGCAGGACACCATATCGGCCGGAGTGACCAGCCGCTGACGCGCTTCTTCATGTGTTAACACGGTATTTTTCATAAAGTCTCCATTAATAGCCTGAACCCGAACGGGCAGGGGGAACTTCGCCACGGGATTGCGCGACCGCATCACGTCCGGCCTGAGAGAGTTGCATGACGTCGTTTGCGGGGGTTACCATCGTAAAACCCTGGGCGATGCGCGCCGCTGCAGCCTGGCCTGAGGTGCAAAATATTCCGGCGATTTTGTTGGCCGCTTTCGTATAGGTCAGCACGCGATCGATAGCCGCCAGCATCTCAGGGTGCTGAGACTCAGCGCTGGCGGTGCCGGTCAGGGTCAGGGAGAGGTCGTTAGGGCCGATGAAGATCCCGTCAAGGCCCTCGACGTCGAGAATGGCTTCAAGATTTTTTAAGCCATCGAGCGTTTCGATCATTGCCAGCGTCAGGATCTGTTCATTGGCGTGTAGGGGATAATCCTTGCCACCGTAAAGCAGCGCGCGCGCAGGGCCAAACGAACGGTTGCCCATCGGCGGATAGCGGCAGGCGGCAACAAAGCGACGCGCTTCTTCGGCGCTGGAAACCATCGGGCAAATGATGCCATAGGCGCCGGCATCGAGCAGCTGCATGATCAGTGCGCCATCGTTATACGAAACCCGTGCGATAGGCGTCGCGGGAGTTGAAGAGAGCGCCTGGAGCATGCTCAGCGCCGAAGCGAAGTCAATCATACCGTGCTGCATATCAACGGTGACGCTGTCATAACCTTGATGACCGACAATCTCGGCGCTATAGCTACAGGGGAGGGCCAGCCAGCCGTTAATTATCGGCTGCTGGCGATGTTTTAGCGGGTTGAATCGCATACAAGAACCTCGTTTATCCATGAATGAAGCGCATTCGCCGTCTCCTGCGCCGCCTCAAGCGGCACGAAGTGGCCTACGCAGGGCAATTCCTGCCAGCGGGCAGAAGGCGCTGCCCGCAACGCCGCCTGGTGATGTTCCGCCGTACAGATCGGATCCTCCTCGCCGCTGAGGATTAGGAGTGGCACAGCGAGCCGGCTCAGGCAGGCGCGACGGTCGCGGCGGCCGATAGCGATTTCCGTTTGTCGATAAAAGACGTCGTGGCCGCAACCGTTGGCCATGGCGATAATCTGCTGGCGCAGCGGCTCTTCGTTCTGCCGCCGGCGGGCGACGTAGCGCGGCCACAGCTGCCGGGTAATAAATGCCGCAAAGCCGACGGCTTTGGCGTGCTCGACGGCCTGTCGCCGACCCGTCGCGTTTTCCGGCTTGTCGGCCAGCGGGTTAACCGAAATCAGCCCCAGCCCGGCGATCCGCTCCGGCGCGATGGCCTGCATCTCCAGGGCGACGATCGCCCCCAGCGAAAATCCGCACAGGCAGAAGCGCGGCGGTAACTGCGCCAGCAGGCGTTCCGCCGCAGCTTTGGCTGAATCATCCGTCTGCAGGGTAAAAACCTGCACGTCGCTGACGTTGAGCCACTCCAGCATCGGCTGCCACAGCCGCTCATCGCAAAGCGTACCGCCGAGCAGGATCAGCGGGACACTGGCGTTATTAATCGGCTGCATCATACCGCCGGCACGCTTGCAGGCTGCGGCTCGCGACGGGCCTCAACCATGCGGATAACGTGGCGGATCAGCACCACAGAAAGGATGGAGATCAGACCGACCACGAGGAACCCCTGCTTCATGGCAAAGTAGTATTTAATGTAGCCCACCAGCACCGGGCCAAAGAAGATGCCGGCGGAGTAGATACTCTGGTACAGGCCAACGCGGGTGGACTGCTGCCACACCGGAGTATGGGTGACAATCAGCGAATTGAGGACGGTCGAAATCATCCCGAAGGCGACGCCGGCGAGAGCCTGCAGGCCGTAGAGCACGAAGATGTCGGGCGCATAGGGCATGGAAATGGCCACGCCGCCCTGCAGCAGACCGCCGATAATGGCCGTTTTGGCCAGCCCGAGACGGCGGTAAAACAGCGGTGCGCAGAGGGCGGTGGCGAGCGCGTAGAAGAAGAGGTGGATACCGCTCAGGGTGGCGAGCGAGCCGGCGGCCATGCCGAAGCCTTCGGCCAGCAGCGGAGTGAGGGTATCGCGGGTGGCGAAGGGAACCATCATTACCGCGGCGCAGAGTCCGCCGAGATACCAGACCGATTTGTCGGTGAGTTGGCTGCGCACGGCGGATTGAGCGGCATCTTCGCGAGCCAGCGGCGGACGACGTTCGCGAATAAAGAAAGTCAGAACCAGGGCGAGAGTGGCGGCAAAAGAGGCGACGAGGAAGCTCGACTGGGGGCCAAAGTGTCGGGCCATAAAGCCGGCAAGGGAGATGCCGATAAAGGTGCCGACGGGAGAGGTGACGCTGAGCAGGGCGATAGCGGCCGCGGCTTCCAGAGGCGGGAAGAAGGCGACAAACATGACGTTATAAATCACCCAGGTGGCGCTGGTCACGCCGTCGGCGAGCTTGGCGATGAAGAGTGTCTCCGGTGTTGGGTGTAAGAAGACGACCGGCCAGGAGAGAATGGTGAAAAGGAGGCCAATCTGAATGATGCGCTTGCGGTTATGGAAGCGGTCAGAGAGGATGCCGGTGGGAAAGCGGAGGAGCATGGAGGCAAGGCCGGTTGCGCCGATGATAATGCCCATGGTTCTGGCCTCGACGTTGAGCGAGGTGATGTAGGGGGCAAGGAACGGGTCGAAAGCGTGAATGCTGACAAAAAAGAGCAGGCTGATAATAAAGAACAGCAGGACATCACGACGCAGTAATTGCAGGGACATAATAACCTCCAGATTCAGGATGCGGTCCAGCCGCCATCGACTAATAGTGCAGTGCCGGTGATCAGTGCTGCCGCCGGCGATACGAGAAACACCACCGGCCCCATAACATCTTCCAGCTGCCCTAAACGACCGAGTTTAATATTGCTCAGAACCTGCTGATGAAATGCTGGATCGGCAAGCGAAGTCCTTGAGAGCTCGGTGGCAATGAACGTCGGGCAGAGGGTATTGACGCGGATCCCGTTGGGTCCGAGCTCAATGGCCATCGCCCGGGTCATACCCTCGAGGGCAAATTTTGACGCGCAGTAGACGCTGCGCATCGGACCGCCGACGTGACCCATTTGTGATGAAATATGCACGATCGAACCCTGAATACCGGCATCGATCATTCGCCGCGCCACCTGCTGCGACACGAAAAACGTGGCGCGAACGTTGATGTCCATGACGGCGTCATAATTCTCCCGGCTGACGTCGATAAACGGCTGATGCCTGGCCAGGCCGGCGCTGTTGATCAGGATATCAAGCGCCGGCAGATGCTCGATGGCCTGTTCTACCGCGGCGGATTGGGTGATATCGACCACCAGTGGGCTGAGCTTCAGCCCGGCCTCGCCGGCGGCATCTACCGCCGCTGAGAGCTGCGAGCGGTCGCGAGCGGCAATCCACACTTCGGCACCGGCCTCAGCCAGCGCCAGACCCGCGGCAAAACCGATGCCGCGAGATCCTCCCGTGACCAGGGCACGCTTGCCGTCCAGGCGAAAGCTGGGTGTTTTTGGCAACGCCATTTTCAGGTCCTTATTCAACAATTCCGGCGTAAGGGACGTCTCTGTGGCCGTAGCGACGGACGCGAATATTGGCCTGCTCGCCGTGACCGGCGAATCCTTCGAGCGCGCAAAGACGAGAGCAGTATTCGCCGACATGGGCCGACGCTTCATCCGTCAGGACTTTTTGGTAGGAGCAGGTTTTAAGGAATTTACCGACCCACAGGCCGCCGGTATAACGTGCCGCCTGGCGGGTAGGCAGAGTATGGTTGGTACCGATCACCTTATCGCCATAGGCGACGTTGGTGCGCGGCCCTAAGAACAGCGCGCCGAAATTACTCAGATTTTGCAGGAACCAGTCGGGATTACGGGTCATGACCTGGACGTGCTCGAATGCCAGGCCATCGGCAATATCCCGCATCTCTTCGTCGCTTTCAGCGACGATCACTTCGCCAAACTTATCCCACGCCTGGCGGGCAATGTGCGCGGTCGGCAGGATCGCAAGCAGACGCTCGATTTCGGCAAGGGTCTCTTTCGCCAGCGTTTCTGAGGTGGTCAGCAGGATTGCCGGTGAATCAGGTCCGTGTTCGGCCTGGCCGAGCAGGTCGGTAGCGCAAAGCTCGCCGTCGACGCTGTCATCGGCAATCACCAATGTTTCGGTAGGGCCAGCAAACAGATCGATGCCAACGCGTCCGAAGAGCTGGCGCTTGGCTTCGGCGACAAAGGCGTTGCCCGGTCCAACCAGCATATCAACCGGCGCGATAGTCTCCGTGCCGATAGCCATTGCCGCGATCGCCTGAATGCCGCCCAGGCAGTAGATTTCATCGGCTCCGGCCATATGCTGCGCCACCACGATGGCCGGCGCTGGTTTGCCGTTGAAGGGCGGTGCGCAGGTAATAATGCGCGGCACGCCGGCGACCTTGGCGGTGATCACCGACATATGCGCCGAGGCTAAAAGGGGGTACTTGCCTCCGGGAACGTAGCAGCCAGCGGCGTTAACCGGGATGTTTTTGTGGCCCAGAATGACTCCGGGCAAGGTTTCCACCTCAACATCTCGCATGCTATCGCGCTGATGGCGAGCAAAATTACGTACCTGCTCCTGGGCGAAGGCGATATCGGCGATGTCGCGCTCGGAGAGCTGCTCATAGCAGGTGGCGATCTCCTCTACCCTCAGGCGATAGCTGGCACGATCGAGGTTATCAAAGCGGATGGAAAGCTCCCGTACCGCGGCATCTCCTCGTTCGGCAATATCGGACAGGATACCTTCTACCGTTTCTCGTACCTGACGGTCGGTGATTTTGACGGCTTCCGCCTCAGCACCCTGTTTAAGCCATTTAGCCATGATTGTTTACTCCCGATGATGTATTGTGTACGAATGAATTCGAATGCAAATATATTTATCGCGAATGACTCAGGAAGGAAATTACTAACGCATTCGAATGCAACGCAGATCGCAAAAATTATGCATCGGCGCGTCAATCGCCCATAATGGGCCTACGATTTTGTGTCAGGAGGGATGTCTCAATGGTTGGGCGTACACGTCGTCCGGTGACCAGTTACGATGTGGCGAAACTGGCCGGAGTTTCACAATCTGCGGTGTCGCGCGCGTTTACTGAGGGAGGGAAGGTCTCAGCGGCCACACGCGAAAAAATCAAGGATGCGGCCACCCAGCTTGGCTATCGTCCGAGCTTCGTTGCCCGCTCGCTTATTACTCGCCGCTCAAACCTTATTGGCGTCGTTGTTCCTGGCCTGATGAACCCTTTTTACGCCGACCTAGTGGATGAGCTGGTGCAGGCCTTTAAGGGGATGGGGTACAGCGTGCTGCTCTTTTCGATGAACAGCGACGGGAATACCGACCCTATTCTCGAAGATATCCTGCGTCATCGGGTTGAAGCGCTGATCTTAGTTTCCACCATGCTCTCCTCGCATTTTGCCGAAGAGTGCCAGCATAACGGCCTGCCCGTGCTGCTGCTCAACCGTAAGAATGCCAGTAAAAACGTCTCCAGCGTCACCAGCGATAACATGCGCGGCGGGGAGCAGATTGCCGACTTCCTGGTGGCAGGAAGACATCGCCAGCTTGCCTTTATTGCCGGCTTCGACTCCTCATCAACCAGTAGAGACCGTGAACGAGGCTTCACCGAGCGCTTGCAGTGGCACGGCTTTCCTGCGCCGCTGCGGGCCCAGGGGCTTTACTGCATGGAAACGGTGATGGAGGTAACGCGCGCCCTGCTGAACGGGAAGCAGCGTCCGGACGGCATTTTCTGCGCGAACGATATTATGGCCATTGGCGCATTAAACGTGGCGGTAGGCGAGTTTGGGCTGACCGCCGGCCGCGATATTTCCATTATCGGTTTCGATAATATCGCCATGGCCGGCTGGCCATTATTTAATTTGACCACCTATGTCCAGCCGGTCGATGAAATGGTGGCTTCTGCGATACGCATTATTACGCGCCAGTTTGCCGACGCCGCATCGCCGGCGGTGCAGCAGGTGCTGGCCGGCAGGCTTATCGTGCGTAAGAGCGCGCGTATTCCCGCTCAGCCGGCCGGTGACGCGGTAAGCGAAAAAGTGGGCAATTAGTCCTGTTCCCCGGCCTGTCCGGGGATACCGGATTAAATTTCGCACAATATTCTCTGGGTCTATGGTGTATCGTATCGAAACCCACAGGGTGCCCGCCTGTCAGCCATGCACCCTGTGGGGAAACAACTCTGCCGCACAAAACAAAAGGTGAATCGCCACGGATAATCTAAATAGCTGCGCCGAATACCGCTACACTTTTGCCAGCCCATGTTTACCTCCGGGGAATGGACTGGCCGTTTCCATAAAGTGACGAACTTTTTTCAACAGTTGCCACATTGAACGGCATTGATGATTGCGC
>NZ_JBJDNH010000051.1:0-36545 GCF_044900465.1 Klebsiella sp. NPDC088457
GATTGTCTGATAAATTGTTAAAGAGCAGTTGCGACGCGCTTTAGCGCTCTGTCGCGAGGTGGCGTATATTACGCTTTCCTCTTTCAGAGTCAACCTCGTTTTCAGAAGTTTTCTCTTTCAACCCGGCGGCTTGTTTGCCGTTGTTCCGTGTCGATGGAGGCGCATTATAGGGAGTTCTCGAACGCCCGCAATAGAAAAGTTGCAGAAAAATGACTGACTGCTGCATTCCCCAGCAAAACCCCACTTTATACCCTGTTACACACAGAATTATCCACAGGCCACGCCACTTCTTACCTGATAAAGGCCATCAAACGCCCCTTCTATATAGAGAAGAGAGCGGCAAAAAAGAGAAAGATAAAAATTCGCGAGCGTTGCGCAAACGTTTTCGTTACAATGCCGCGCTATGACAAGGATGCCCGGTTGGGTGCGTTAGGTGAGCTTTTAGGCAAAAACTCACCTAACGCTCTCTGTAATGTTCAAATCCTGGGGATTTAATACCATGCAACAACGTCGCCCAGTCCGCCGCGCTCTGCTCAGTGTTTCTGACAAGGCCGGTATCGTCGAATTCGCGCAGGCTCTTTCCGCTCGTGGTGTTGAGCTACTCTCTACGGGCGGTACCGCACGCCTGCTGGCTGAGAAAGGTCTGCCGGTAACCGAAGTCTCTGACTACACCGGTTTCCCGGAAATGATGGATGGACGCGTTAAGACCCTGCATCCAAAAGTGCACGGCGGTATTCTTGGCCGCCGCGGCCAGGATGATGAGATCATGGCCCAGCACGCGATCTCTCCTATTGATATGGTCGTTGTTAACCTTTATCCGTTTGCCCAGACCGTCGCCCGCGAAGGGTGTTCCCTGGAAGATGCGGTAGAGAATATCGATATCGGCGGTCCGACCATGGTGCGTTCCGCGGCCAAGAACCATAAAGACGTGGCCATTGTCGTCAAGAGCGGCGACTACCACGCCATTATTAACGAGATGGATGCTAACGACGGTTCCCTGACGCTGGAAACCCGCTTCGATCTCGCCATTAAAGCTTTCGAGCACACCGCTGCCTACGACAGCATGATTGCCAACTACTTCGGCAGCATGGTTCCGGCCTATCATGGTGAGACTCAGGAAGCCTCCGGCCGCTTCCCGCGTACGCTGAACCTGAACTTCATTAAGAAGCAGGATATGCGTTACGGCGAAAACAGCCATCAGCAGGCGGCCTTCTATATAGAAGAAGACATTAAAGAGGCGTCGGTTGCGACCGCCACCCAGGTTCAAGGCAAAGCCCTTTCTTATAACAACATCGCCGATACCGATGCGGCGCTGGAATGCGTGAAAGAGTTCAGCGAACCGGCCTGCGTGATTGTTAAACACGCCAACCCGTGCGGCGTTGCGGTCAGCGCCTCAATTCTGGATGCTTACGATCGCGCCTACAAAACCGACCCGACCTCCGCATTCGGCGGCATTATCGCCTTCAACCGTGAACTGGATGCAGAAACCGCGCAGGCCATCATCTCGCGTCAATTTGTCGAAGTGATCATCGCCCCGTCCGCCAGCGAAGAAGCGCTGAAGATCACCGCAGCCAAGCAGAACGTCCGCGTTCTGACCTGCGGCGAGTGGGCGGCACGCGTTCCGGGTCTCGATTTCAAACGCGTTAACGGCGGTCTGCTGGTTCAGGATCGCGACCTGGGCATGGTCACCGAGGGCGATCTGCGCGTCGTGACGAAGCGCCAGCCTACCGAGCAGGAACTGCGTGACGCGCTGTTCTGCTGGAAAGTGGCCAAGTTCGTGAAATCCAACGCGATTGTCTATGCAAAAGAGAACATGACCATCGGGATAGGTGCAGGCCAGATGAGCCGCGTTTACTCGGCGAAAATTGCCGGTATCAAAGCGGGCGATGAAGGTCTGGAAGTGAAAGGCTCGGCAATGGCTTCTGACGCCTTCTTCCCGTTCCGTGACGGTATCGACGCTGCTGCTGCAGTAGGCATTACCTGTGTTATCCAGCCTGGCGGCTCTATCCGTGACGACGAAGTCATTGCCGCAGCTGACGAACACGGCATTGCGATGATCTTCACCGACATGCGTCACTTCCGCCATTAATTCACGGAGCAGAACATGAAAGTATTAGTGATTGGCAACGGCGGCCGCGAACACGCGCTGGGATGGAAAGCGGCACAGTCTCCGCTGGTTGATACCGTTTACGTCGCGCCGGGCAACGCCGGTACCGCGCTGGAACCTGCGCTGCACAACGTCGCTATCGGCGTCACCGATATCCCGGCCTTGCTGAGCTTCGCCCAGAGCGAAAAGATCGATCTGACCATCGTCGGCCCGGAAGCGCCGCTGGTGATTGGCATTGTCGATGCGTTCCGCGCAGCCGGTCTGAAAATCTTCGGCCCGACCGAAGGCGCCGCCCAGCTGGAAGGCTCAAAAGCGTTTACCAAAGATTTCCTCGCGCGGCATAACATTCCGACCGCGGAATATCAGAACTTCACCGAAGTCGAACCTGCGCTGGCCTACCTGCGTGAGAAAGGCGCGCCGATCGTTATCAAAGCTGACGGTCTGGCGGCCGGTAAAGGCGTTATCGTGGCGATGACGCTGGAAGAAGCGGAAGAGGCGGTGAAAGATATGCTGGCCGGCAACGCTTTCGGCGACGCGGGCCACCGTATTGTTATCGAAGAGTTTCTCGACGGCGAAGAGGCCAGCTTTATCGTGATGGTTGACGGCGAACACGTCCTGCCGATGGCCACCAGCCAGGACCACAAACGCGTGGGCAATGGCGATACCGGTCCGAATACCGGTGGTATGGGCGCCTACTCGCCGGCCCCTGTGGTGACGGATGAAGTCCATCAGCGCACGATGGATCGTATCATCTGGCCTACGGTCAAAGGGATGGCGGCGGAAGGCAATACCTATACCGGTTTCCTCTACGCCGGGCTGATGATCGACAAACAGGGCAACCCGAAGGTGATTGAGTTCAACTGCCGCTTCGGCGATCCGGAAACTCAGCCCATCATGCTGCGCATGAAATCTGACATGGTGGAGCTGTGTCTCGCCGCCTGTGACGGTAAACTGGATGAGAAAACCTCCGAGTGGGACGATCGCGCCTCGCTTGGCGTGGTGGTTGCCGCAGGCGGCTATCCGGGCAACTACGCCACCGGCGACGAAATCTTCGGTTTACCGCAGGAAGAAGCGGCCGATGGCAAAGTCTTCCATGCCGGGACGAAGCTTGCCGACGACCAGCGCGTGGTGACTAACGGCGGCCGCGTACTGTGCGTGACGGCGCTGGGTGATACTGTCGCTCAGGCGCAGCAGCGCGCCTATGAACTCCTGACCGGTATTCATTGGGAAGGAAGCTTCAGCCGTAGCGATATCGGCTGGCGCGCTATTGCCCGCGAGCAACGCTAGCGCCTGAACGTAACCTCATAACAGGCCTCATTGACGGGCGGCTTCATTCTGGAGTCGCCCGTTTTTTATCGTCAGCCCGCCAACCAGTCACGGAGGATGTGCGGCTACGCGCCTCAGAGAAGCGTAGGGTGGAGAAGGATAGAGGGAATCGTAACGCGCACAGCGTCTCTGACAGGAGGTCAGAAGGTTTTTTCCTGCGGCTGCCAGGTACAGAAGTCTTCGTTGGCCACCAGCAGCAGCTGAGCGCCGTCTGAGGCTTCCAGCCACGCTACGCTCACCTCCGCGGATGAGTGACTCTGGCGGCGCGTAATATGGGCTAATGCCCGCGCATCCAGGTCCGGTCTCACGGTTTGCCCTTCGCAGGTGGTGACCGTCTGGTTGGTATGCCAGCGCCCCTGACGCAGGACAACTCGTCCCTGGCGCAACGCGTCGCTGGTCTGGCGAATCTGCGTTGCCCGGTAGCGATAAAGCGCCACCTGATCGCTGGAAAGCTGCTGCTTCTGCCCATCCACTTCACGCTGCATAAAGCTCAGTTCGCCCTGGTCATCAAAGCGGGCGCGAATGTGTTCTTTGGGTTGGCCGTAAACATTAAGCTCGATAAGCGTGAGTCGGTCGCCCTGCCAGCGGTATTCGCTGGTCGAGGTATTGCCGTTACGCCATGGGCTAAAGGCGGCAAGGAGATGCACTTCGCCATTCGCATCCTCACGCCAGATACGCATCGCCCCCTGATTGTCCGCATAGCCGCTGGCGGTGAACGGAGGGAGTGAGGAATCATGGCTGCAGGCAGTGATCAACAGAATGCCCACCAGCGTCAACGCGCGACGCCAGATAGACAAAAGGGGCTTAAAGGCCCCTTCGTTAAAACTGTACACTGCCACGCGGTCTTACTTAACTGCGTCTTTCAGTGCTTTACCAGAAACAAACGCCGGCACGTTAGCAGCGGCAATTTTGATTTCTTTACCGGTCTGCGGGTTGCGGCCAGTACGCTCAGCGCGGTGGTTCACTTTGAAGGTACCGAAACCAACCAGTTGAACAGCATCACCTTCTTTCAGAGACTCGGTAATTGCAGCCAGGGTAGATTCCAGGGCAGCTTTCGCCTGTGCTTTGGACAGGTCAGCTTTGTCCGCAATTACATCAATCAGTTGAGTCTTGTTCATAAGTTATCCTTACAATGTGTTTATCGCTTGCTAAGCACCGAGTGCGACGGAAATGCCTGAAAAGCACTCTCCTGCATACACGCACCGATAGCCACTTTTTTTCGCCCTCCAAATGTAGACCAGACGGGGGGCGGAATGGAAGCCTTCAGACGCTACAATTCAGGCGGTAAATCACGTTTTCTGGTCTCACTGCTGAAAATTTATACCAATATTGCTCTCACCGGCTTCACGAAGGTCTGCGCGCAGCCCTTTGATCAGTTCAATATCGCGTTCTTCGCAGTCGGCCAGCAGACGGAAAATTTCCCACTGAATATCCCATTCTTGCTCAACCGCCGGGTTCTCTTTGAGCTCTTCATCGGTCATTTCGCGACCGGCCTGGGTCATTTCCAGCATCGCCACGGTGGTAATGGAGCTCTTGCTCACCTCAATGGCATGCTCAAGCGTTTCTCCGCTCAGGCGCGAGTGAATCAGTTCGCTCAAGGCGACACAGGCATCGATAGCCGGGTAAACGCCGTACAGATCGTAGTCGTCCGCAACCGGAATCGCCTCTTCCAGCTTTTCCAGCTGGCTATCAAAATTCACCTTCGCGTCTTTGACCGTCAGTGTTTCCCAGATCAGATCGAGGATACGGCGATACAGCTGGCCATCGGCAAATTCGGTTTGCTGGCAGAACATCGCGTAGTTGGGGTACATGCGCTCGCACAAACAGGCCATAAAGGTGACGTGCTGCCAGCTTTCCAGCTTCTCCAGGCGCAGATGAATCGGGTTTTGTAACATGATGAATTCTCGAAGTCAGAAATTAGCCGCAGTGTACCTGAATCAGTCGTGATTTGCTTGCCAACGCACAAACGCCGGGCGCCGCGAGGCCACCGCATCAGCCCAGCGCGTGGGTTCCGGCAGGCGGTAGCCTTTGATGCAGCGCTCCACCCACGCCAGCGCGCTATCGAGGGCTACGCGGTGGCCGGTGCTGACAAACAGCGGATTGCAGCGCGCTTTGCTGCGCCAGACCCATGCCAGCTGCTCGTTTTTATCCATCAGCGGCGCCAGTGCCCCCGGTTCATCGCCGGGAAGCGTAAAGCGCCCGCACAGGCGCTTTTTCGCCACCCCAATGGTCGGGACATCCACCAGCAGGCCAAAATGGCTGGCCACGCCCAGACGCCGCGGATGGGAAATCCCGTGGCCGTCGACAAATAAGAGATCGGGTTTTTGGCAAAGCTGTTCCCACGCCGCCAGCAGCGCGGGCGTTTCACGAAAAGAGAGAAAGCCGGGGATATAAGGCATCGTGGTGGCAACGCGTGCCACCTGATATTCCACCAGCTCCAGCGAGGGCCAGGCCAGCAGCACCATCGCCGCTCGGGTGACTTCGCCTTCTTGCTCGAAGCCAACGTCTGCTCCGCCGATCAGCCGCGGAGGATCCCGATCCAGCCGATCCTCACGGATGACCGATGCGGCCAGCTCCTGCTGGCGGGCGCGTAGCGATGCCAAATCCATACTCGCTCCTTAGCGATGGTATTGCGCCGACAGCCGGTGTACCGCTTCGACAAACACCCCCGCATGTTCAGGATTCACGTCCGGATGAATGCCGTGACCGAGGTTGAAGACGTGGCCTTCCCCCTGACCGAAGCCAGCAAGAATGGTCGCCACTTCTTCTTCAATACGGGCAGCGGGCGCGTAGAGCATGGAAGGGTCCATATTGCCCTGTAGCGCCACTTTGTGACCGACGCGACGGCGAGCGTCGGCGATATCGGTGGTCCAGTCGAGACCCAGCGCATCGCAGCCGGTTTCGGCCATCGCTTCCAGCCACTGTCCGCCGCCTTTGGTGAATAAGGTCACCGGTACGCGGCGGCCTTCGTTTTCACGCAGCAGGCCATCGACGATTTTGTGCATGTAGTACAGCGAGAACTGCTGATAATCGCGGCCGGTCAGCACGCCACCCCAGGTATCGAAAATCATCACCGACTGGGCGCCCGCTTTGATCTGGGCGTTAAGGTACAACGTGACGCTTTTTGCCAGCTTATCGAGCAGCGCATGCAGGGTCTGCGGATCGGCATACATCATTTTTTTGATGACAGTGAAGGCCTTACTGCTGCCCCCTTCAACCATATAGGTCGCCAGGGTCCACGGGCTGCCGGAGAAGCCAATCAGCGGAACCTCACCTTTGAGCTCACGACGAATGGTGCGTACCGCATTCATCACGTAACCGAGTTCATCTTCCGGATCGGGGATCGGCAGTTTGTCGACGTCGGCTTTGCCGGTAATGGTCGAGGTGAAGCGCGGACCTTCGCCGGCTTCGAAATAGAGCCCCAGCCCCATCGCGTCCGGAATAGTCAGAATGTCTGAAAAGAGGATCGCCGCATCCAGCGCATAGCGACGCAGCGGCTGCAGGGTGACTTCACAGGCCAGCCCGGCATTTTTACACAGAGACATAAAGTCGCCCGCTTCTGCGCGAGTGGCCTTGTACTCCGGTAAATAGCGGCCAGCCTGGCGCATCATCCACACCGGGGTCACATCAACGGGTTGGCGCAGCAGCGCACGCAGATAACGATCGTTCTTCAGTTCGGTCATTTTGCAGTTCCTTAATGCGTCAGGCCGTCATTGTATCACGTCATTCATAGTCGGCCCGACACATTGCCACGGTATCTTCTATCAGCCGGCGCGCCACGGTTCCCGGCGGCGGCAGCAGCGGTAAATCATCGTAGCGATACCAGCCCGCCTCCAGCAGCTCTTTCTTATCGATAACAATCTCGCCGCTGTCATATTCCGCCATAAACGCGGTCATCAGCGACTGCGGGAACGGCCACGGTTGGGAAGTCACATAGCGCAGGTTTTTCACCTTCAGGCCGCTTTCTTCCATCACCTCGCGGGCAACCGCCTGTTCCAGGGTCTCTCCCACTTCGACAAACCCGGCCAGCACCGTATGTACGCCGTTGCGGTGGCGGGTATGCTGCGCCAGCAAAATAGAGTCGTCCCGGCGAATCGCCACGATCATGCACGGGGCGATTTGCGGGTAATAGCGCTCGCGGCAGTGGCTGCACAGCATCGCCCATTCGCTTTTGCTTGGCTGCATCGGATGCCCACAGTAGCCGCAGAATTTATGCGAGCGGTAAAACTCGGCCAGCTGGATGCCGCGCCCCGCCAGCTGAAACAGCCCCGGATCCTGATCCAGCACCTGACGCAACGATCCCATATCATGCCGACGATCCTGGCGCACCAGCCATACCGCTTCTCCTTGCCATTCACCGATATGCCGCGCGTGCTGTCCGACAAGATTGAAATTTCCCGCTTCGCCATGTGGTAATTCCCCGTCGGGTAACCATAATTTTTGTTCGTGGCTGACGATCCACCAGCCGCGATCTAATTTTTCAATAATACGATCCATATCTATTGCACTACCTTCGTTTTACTGGCACTTTTAACATTATATTTACATTTTGGTGAGCAACGTTATTTTTCTTAATCTTGCGGAGTCAACCATGTTAAACCAGCTGGAAAACCTAACGGAACGTCTTGGAGGCAGTAATAAACTGGTCGATCGCTGGCTGCATGTACGTAAGCATTTGCTCGTGGCTTACTACAAGCTGGTTGGCCTGAAACCGGGTAAAGAATCCTTTATGCGGCTTAACGAAAAGGCGCTGGATAACTTTTGCCAAAGCCTGGTGGATTACCTCTCCTCCGGCCATTTTAGTATTTATGAACGTATTCTTGGCGAAATGGAAGGCGACACGCCACTTTTGGCGGCCACGAAGCTCTATCCGCAGCTGGAAGCCAATACCCAGCAGATTATGGATTACTACGATTCCTGCCTCGAAAACGCCATCGATCACGATAACTATCTGGAGTTCCAGCAGGCGCTTTCCGATATTGGCGAAGCGCTGGAAGCGCGATTTGCGCTGGAAGATAAGCTGATCGCCCTCGCCGTTTCCCACAACCAGGAAGACAACATCAGCGACAATATCACGCCGACTGCTTGAGTTGTGAGCCGTTAACGAGTAGTTTACATACATTCTCCCTCGCTGGAGGGGGTTTTATCTTGTCGGAGTGCCTTAACTGGCTGAGACCGTTTATTCGGGATCCGCGGAACCTGATCAGGCTAATACCTGCGAAGGGAACAAGAGTAAACTGCTATAAGCGACCGTCCATCCAGGACCGATCGCATCTGTTACTCCATCCGTCGTCTGACAAGCCATGTCCTTTTTCATCTGGAATGAGCTATGTCTGCAACCAAACTGACCCGTAGAGAACAGCGCGAACGCGCGCAGCGCTTTATTGATACCCTCGAAGGCAGCGTCTTCCCCCGTTCACGGCGTATCTATATTCAGGGCTCGCAGGATGATATTCGCGTGCCGATGCGCGAAATCCAGCTTAGCCCCACGCTGACCGGCGGCGACAAAACCAACCCGCAGTATGAAGATAACGAAGCGATACCGGTGTATGACACCTCCGGCCCGTATGGCGATCCAGACGTTGCCATCGATGTCAGGCAGGGGCTGGCAAAGCTGCGCCAGCCGTGGATCGATGCGCGGCAGGATAGCGAGCCGTTAAACGACCGCAGCTCCCTCTACACCAAAGAGCGTCTCGCCGATGAGGGCCTCGATGCGCTGCGCTTTAGCGGCCTGCTGACGCCGAGACGAGCCAGGCCGGGGCAATGCGTTACTCAGCTCCACTACGCCCGTCGGGGAATCGTTACGCCGGAGATGGAGTTTATCGCCATCCGGGAAAACATGGGCCGGGAGCGTATTCGCAGCGAAGTGCTGCGCCACCAGCACCCGGGGGAAGGCTTTGGCGCCCGCTTACCGGAGAACATCACCGCGGAATTCGTCCGCGATGAGGTGGCCGCCGGCCGCGCGATCGTTCCTGCCAACATCAACCACCCGGAATCGGAACCGATGATCATCGGGCGCAATTTTCTGGTGAAGGTTAACGCCAACATCGGCAACTCGGCGGTGACATCGTCCATCGAAGAAGAGGTCGAAAAACTGGTGTGGTCAACGCGCTGGGGCGCCGACACGGTGATGGATCTCTCCACCGGCCGCTATATTCACGAAACCCGCGAATGGATCCTGCGTAACAGCCCGGTGCCCATCGGCACCGTCCCCATCTATCAGGCGCTGGAGAAAGTGAACGGCATTGCCGAAGACCTCACCTGGGAAGCGTTCCGCGACACTCTGCTGGAACAGGCGGAACAAGGCGTCGACTATTTCACCATTCATGCCGGCGTCCTGCTGCGCTACGTACCGATGACCGCCAAACGTCTGACCGGCATTGTCTCCCGCGGCGGCTCAATCATGGCGAAGTGGTGCCTGTCGCATCATCAGGAAAACTTCCTCTATCAACACTTCCGCGAGATTTGCCAAATCTGCGCCGCCTATGATGTCTCACTCTCGCTCGGCGACGGCCTACGGCCGGGCTCGATTCAGGACGCCAACGACGAGGCGCAGTTCGCCGAGCTGCACACCCTGGGGGAGCTGACAAAAATCGCCTGGGAGTACGACGTGCAGGTGATGATTGAGGGACCGGGCCATGTGCCGATGCAGATGATCCGCCGCAACATGAGCGAAGAGCTGACCCACTGCCACGAAGCGCCGTTCTACACTCTTGGGCCATTAACCACCGATATCGCTCCCGGCTATGACCACTTCACCTCCGGTATCGGCGCGGCGATGATCGGCTGGTTCGGCTGCGCCATGCTCTGCTATGTCACGCCGAAGGAGCATCTCGGCCTGCCGAATAAAGAGGATGTGAAGCAGGGATTGCTCGCCTACAAAATCGCCGCTCACGCCGCCGACCTTGCCAAAGGTCATCCGGGGGCGCAGATCCGCGATAACGCCATGTCCAAAGCCCGTTTTGAATTCCGCTGGGAAGACCAGTTCAATCTCGCCCTTGACCCGTTCACCGCCCGCGCTTATCACGACGAAACGCTGCCGCAGGAGTCCGGCAAACTCGCCCACTTCTGCTCTATGTGCGGGCCCAAATTCTGTTCAATGAAAATCACCCAGGAAGTCCGCGACTATGCCGCCCGGCAGAATATCGACGCCGGCATGGCCGACAGGTCCCAGGATTTCCGCGCTCGCGGCGGTGAGATCTATTTACGTAAGGAGCAAGCCTGATGTATCAACCCGATTTTCCGTCCGTCCCTTTCCGTTTAGGACTCTACCCGGTCGTGGATAGCGTGGTGTGGATTGAACGCCTGCTGAAAGCGGGCGTGCGTACTCTTCAGCTGCGCATCAAGGATAAGCGCGACAGCGACGTTGAGGACGATGTGATCGCTGCTATCGCACTCGGCCGTCAATATCATGCCCGGCTGTTCATCAACGACTACTGGCAGCTGGCCATTAAGCACCAGGCCTACGGCGTGCACCTGGGACAAGAGGACCTGGAAACCACGGACCTGAGCGCCATTCGCCACGCCGGGCTGCGCCTCGGGGTCTCGACCCATGATGATATGGAGATCGATGTTGCGCTGGCCGCACGCCCCTCCTATATCGCGCTAGGTCACGTTTTCCCTACGCAAACCAAACAAATGCCTTCCGCCCCTCAGGGTCTGACGCAGCTCGCTCAACATATCCAGCGCCTGCAGGATTACCCGACGGTGGCGATCGGCGGCATCAGCCTGGCGCGCGCTCCGGCGGTACTGGAAACCGGCGTCGGTAGCATCGCCGTCGTGAGCGCGATTACCCAGGCGGAAGACTGGCGGCAGGCCACCGCCCAACTGCTGGAAATCGCAGGAGCAGGCGATGAATGACAGCGATTTCATGCGCTATAGCCGCCAGCTGATGCTGGAAGATATTGCCATCGAAGGTCAGCAGAAGCTGTTAGCCAGCCGGGTGCTGATCGTCGGCCTCGGCGGGTTGGGTTCTCCTGCCGCGCTGTATCTGGCCGGCGCCGGCGTCGGTACGCTGGTACTGGCTGACGATGACGACGTCCACGTAAGCAACCTGCAACGCCAGATTCTCTTCACCAGCGATGATATCGCCCGGCCGAAAACCGCCGCCGCCAGGCAGCGGCTGGCGCGGCTTAACCCGCAGATTGAGATCGTCACGCTGCAACAACGGTTAAGCGGCGAAGCCCTACGAAGCGAAGTCGCCCGGGCCGACGTGGTGCTGGATTGCACCGATAATATGGTCACCCGCCAGGATATCAATGCTGCCTGCGTCGCGCTGGCCACGCCGTTGATTACCGCCAGCGCCGTCGGGCTGGGCGGGCAGCTGATGGTCCTCACCCCACCATGGGAGCAGGGCTGCTACCGCTGCCTGTGGCCCGATACCGCCGAACCCGAACGTAACTGCCGTACGGCGGGGATTGTCGGGCCGGTGGTCGGCATGATGGGCACGCTGCAGGCGCTGGAGGCGATCAAATTGCTCTCCGGCATGGCAACGCCGCGCAACACGCTGCGGCTATTCGATGCGCGCACCAGCCACTGGCGCAATCTGGCGCTGCAGCGTGCGCTGGGCTGCCCGGTATGCGGAGGGCGCCATGCAGATCTGGTTTAACGACGAGCCGATGCAGTGCGCCGGAACGACCACCGTCGCCGACCTGCTCACGCAGCTAGCGCAGCGCCAGGCGGGTACTGCCCTGGCGCTCAATCAACACGTTCTGCCGCGCGAGCGGTGGGAACACCATCTTCTGCAGGAAGGCGATCGGGTCCTGCTTTTTCAGGTTATCGCCGGAGGCTGACATGTTACGTATCGCAGACAAAACGTTTGAATCACATATTTTTACCGGTACCGGAAAATTTTCCGCGCCGCAGGTGATGGTCGAGGCGATTCGCGCCTCGGGTAGTCAACTGGTGACGCTGGCGATGAAGCGCGTCGATCTACGCCAGCACAACGATGCCATTCTTGCCCCCTTGCTGGCGGCTGGCGTCAGTCTGCTGCCAAATACCTCGGGGGCCAAAACGGCAGAAGAGGCCATCTTTGCCGCCCGGCTGGCCCGGGAAGCCCTGGGCACCCACTGGCTGAAGCTGGAGATTCATCCGGACGCGCGCTGGCTGCTGCCGGATCCGATCGAAACCCTGAAGGCGGCCGAGACGCTGGTGCGGGAAGGCTTCGTGGTTCTACCTTATTGCGGCGCCGATCCGGTGTTGTGCAAACGGCTGGAGGAAGCGGGATGCGCGGCGGTGATGCCGCTCGGCGCGCCGATTGGCTCGAATCAGGGGCTGGAAACCCGGGCGATGCTGGAAATTATTATCGAACAGGCGACGGTACCGGTGGTGGTCGATGCGGGAATTGGCGTCCCCAGCCATGCCGCACAGGCGCTGGAAATGGGGGCCGATGCCGTGCTGGTCAACACCGCTATCGCCGTGGCCGACGATCCGGTGACTATGGCGCGGGCCTTTCGTCTGGCGGTAGAGGCGGGATTACTGGCTCGTCAGGCGGGTCCCGGCTCGCGCAGCGCCGGGGCGCAGGCCACCAGCCCATTGACCGGTTTTCTGGAGGCGCAGGCATGACCACCTTTAGCGAACGCTGGAAACAGCTGGAATGGGATGACATTCGCCTGCGTATCAACGGCAAGACGCCAGCCGATGTGGAGCGAGCGATAGCGGCAAAACAGCTCAGTCGTGACGATATGATGGCCCTGCTCTCTCCCGCCGCCGCCGGCTATCTGGAGCCGCTGGCCCAGCGCGCGCAGCGGCTGACCCGGCAACGATTCGGCAATACCGTCAGCTTTTACGTTCCGCTGTACCTCTCCAACCTGTGCGCGAACGACTGTACCTACTGCGGTTTTTCGATGAGCAACCGCATTAAGCGTAAGACCCTGGACGAGGAAGAAATTGCCCGCGAATGCGCCGCCATTCGCGCAATGGGCTTTGAACATCTGCTGCTGGTCACCGGCGAACACCAGGGCAAAGTCGGCATGGACTATTTTCGCCGGCACCTGCCCGCTATTCGCAGTCAGTTCTCCTCACTGCAAATGGAAGTGCAGCCGCTAACGATGGCAGAGTACGCCGAGCTGAAAACGCTCGGCCTGGACGGCGTCATGGTCTATCAGGAAACGTATCATGAGAGCATGTATGCCCAGCACCATCTGAAGGGTAAAAAACAGGACTTTTTCTGGCGTCTGGATACGCCGGATCGTCTCGGCCAGGCGGGGATCGATAAGATCGGCCTCGGGGCGTTAATCGGTCTTTCTGACAGCTGGCGCGTGGATTGCTACATGGTGGCGGAGCATCTGCTGTGGCTGCAACAGCATTACTGGCGCAGCCGCTACTCTATCTCCTTCCCGCGACTGCGGCCGTGCGCGGGTGGGGTTACCCCCGCCTCGCTGATGGACGAACGGCAGCTGGTTCAGACCATTTGCGCCTTCCGCCTGCTGGCGCCGGACGTGGAGCTCTCGCTCTCGACGCGTGAATCGCCGGCCTTCCGTGACCAGGTGATCCCGCTGGCGATTAATAACGTCAGCGCCTTTTCGAAAACCCAACCCGGCGGCTATGCCGATAACCACCCGGAGCTGGAGCAGTTTGCGCCTCATGACGGTCGTCGCCCCGAGGAGGTGGCCGACGCGCTGGTGGCACGCGGTTTACAGCCGGTGTGGAAAGACTGGGACAGCTGGCTGGGACGCGCCTCGCAGTCGTCATGAAAGGCGGTGTAAGGACCTGAACGTTTTCCGAACCGGAGTGTAAGATGAAAAGCGGCAGCTGGTAGTTGCGCTCGCGTTTTTTTATTCTGCCTTTGTCAGCAGCGGACGCTGACCAGGGCGAATCCTTTCTCTTCCTCCTTTCGCCCTGCCTCATCGCGAGGCAGGCACCGCCATCAAAGATAAATCCCATCCTCCCGAGGGCCAGGGTTATAATTGACGGAGCATTACCCGATTCGATCGCCAGGCATTGCGGCTAAAACCTGCGCTTCAACCCACGTTATACCTTCTGGAACGATTTACGACACATGGCACGTCACAACAGAACGCTCTCTTTTACTATGCCGATTCTGGTTGGATTTGCAGGGATTTTACTCAGCTTTTTGCTGATCGCGATGTTTGTCACCGTCACGCAGAAAAAGAATTTTCTTGAGGACTACCACCACGTTAATCGCAATTTCACCCACAATCTTGCGGTCAACTACACCGAGTCGCTGCTGCGCGGGAATGATTATATCCTCGCTCGGGCGACCCAATTTTTTGCGAAGAGTGACGAGCTAAATCAGGCGGTTAACGTTGATCCGCAAAAAGGGTTGCAGGAGCTGATGCAGCTACAGGAACTGATGCCAACCGTTTCGTCTATCTCGCTGGCGGATACCCATGGCCGCTACCTGCGTGCGCCAGAGGTGCTGGAGAGCGATGACAGTCGCGCCTTCGATCCCAGGACCCGGCCATGGTTTATCAAGCAGGCGGAGGCCAGTACCTTTAGCCTCTATACCAGCCCCTATCTGGACTACTTCACCCATCGTCCGACCATTACCCTGTATAAACCCATCATCTCGCCGCAAGGACGGCTCAAGGGTAGCCTCGCATTTCATCTGGATCTGACCTCGATGGGGTATGCCCTACGCCAGATGGTGGCCCCCATTCAGGGCGAGTTTTTTGTGGTGCAGCGTGACGGGAAAGTGGTGCTTCATCCGGATACCGGCGCGCTTTTTAAGCCCTACGTCAGCAATATGTTAATGGATAAAATGACCAGTGCCGAAGGTCAGCTGTATGACGAGAAAAATGGCATCTGGTATTACTATTATTCGTTTACCAATCCCGACTGGTTTGTTATTTACCGCGTCGCCAACGCTACGCTGGTTGATTTAACGCGCTACGAAACCGATATTGTCGCCTGGGGATTTGCGCTGGCCGCCATCGTGATTGTGCTGTTCGGCCTCTATCTGCGCCACGCCTCGCGTACGGTGCTGATGAACATCATCAATGCGATTAAAACCGGCGATGTCAATCGCGCTCCGCGGCTGGAGGCGATGCTGAGCAAGGCCATCGAAAGTAATAAGCAGCGCGAGCTGACCTATGTGCGCCAGGCCACTATCGATGCCCTGACCGGCTGTAAAAACCGCCGCGCCTTCGACAGCGATATCGCCGCGCTGATGAACGATCATCAGCCTTTCGCCCTGTCTCTGGTCGATATCGATAACTTTAAATCCATTAACGATACCTGGGGCCACCTCAACGGCGATATCGTCTTGCGTAATGTCGCCCGTGAGGGCCTGCAAATCCTGCAGCCGCAACATATTTCGCTCTACCGCTATGGCGGTGAAGAGTTTGCCGTCATTTTCACCGGTGAGCATGTCGCCACCGCGCATACGATTCTGGAAAGCTGGCGGGTCAAGATCGCTCAGCGTACCTGGCGTGAAGAGGGATTGACGGTGACCTTTAGCGCCGGGTTAGGCGAATGGAATATGGAGCCGCTGGATAAGCTGGTCGTCAGCGTGGATGAAGCGCTCTATAAGGCGAAGCAGCAGGGCAAGAACCGCATCGTTCGCACCTGATCCCTCTTCGCGACTAAAGCCCGCTTCGCCGGGCATTTTTGTCTTTATCGCGGAAAAATTGAAACCGGTTTCATTATTTTGTGATGCCTTACACACAATCATTGCAAAGCGGTTGTCGAGCCCCCCGCCCCGCGATAAAGATGATGCATCAAGGGAACATAAGGGCCATCTACTATGAAGAATATCGTTTTATGCTGCGCCGCGGGAATGTCCACCAGCATGCTGGTTCAACGTATGCAAGACGCTGCACAGAAGAAAGGTGTTGAAGTCTCGATTAAAGCCGTACCGGTCGCTGAGTTTAAAGACAATCTCGCAGCCGCTGACATCATTCTGCTCGGCCCACAGGTGAAATATGAGCAGGCGAAGCTGCAGGCGCTGGCCGATCCGTTCGGTAAGAAAGTCGCGGTTATCGATATGATGGATTATGGCATGATGAAAGGCGATGCCGTTCTTGATAAAGCCCTGAAGTTGATGGAGTAAGTCATGGAAGATTTAGAAACGATCATCATGGAGCTGTTGGTTAACGCCGGCTCAGCGCGCAGTTCAGCATTAACCGCCCTGCAGCTGGCACGCAAAGGTGATTTTGCCGCTTCCGAGCAGGCGATGGCCGAATCTCACGAATTTGTGAAGCATGCGCATAAAATCCAGACTCAGCTCATCGGCCTGGATGAGGGCACCGGTAAGCTTCCGGTCAATCTGATCACGGTCCATTCCCAGGACCATCTGATGAACGCGATGGTGATTCAGGATCTGGCAACCGATATGATCGAACTGTATCGCCGCACCGCGCAGTAACAGCTCATGATCTGCCGTTCCGCCATGCATGATGCCCGTTTATTCGGGCATTGTCCTTTTCGTCGCGGGCGATAGTCCAGCGCCAGATCCAAAAAACGATATCCCTCAACCGCTGGCGATGAACCTCAGCGCGGCTCAGGCTGCCGCCATCGCGGCAAGCGATATATCCCCGGGTCCTCCTTTTCAATCAGCGCCTCGGCGCCGGGCATTCCCCATCGTCTGAAAGGCCCGGCGCCTGCTTTTTGATTACAGGAAACCGTACATCGCGGCAAATACCCAGCCAAACACGCATGAGACGCTGACGCCAATTAACCCCGGCAGAATAAAGCTGTGGTTAATCACGAAGCGGCCGATATGGGTAGTGCCGGAGCGGTCAAACTGAATCGCCGCCAGGTCGCTGGGATAGGTCGGTAGAATATAATAACCATAACAGGCCGGTGCAGAAGCCACGATATATGCCGGGTCGACGCCAATCGCCAGCGCCACAGGGACAATCGCCGCCAGCGCCGCCGCCTGGGAATTAACGAATTTGGAGACAATCAGCAGGACGATGGCATAGGCCCACGGATACTCTTTCACCATTTCGCCCAGCACGCCTTTAATCTCCGACATGTGCGCGCCGAACATGGTTTCTGCCATCCAGGCAATACCGTACACCGCCACGATGGCAATCATTCCCGAGCGGAAAACCTCATTCTTTGAAATCGATGCCGGGTTTGTTTTGGTAATGATGATAATGAGCGCGCCGGAAAACAGCATAAACATCTGAATCACCAGCACCATTGACAGCGGCTTACCGTCGAAAGCGGGACGCAGCTCCGAAAACGCCCCCAGAACGGCCACGACGGCAATCGAAGCGAGGAAAATCCACATTGCTATCCAGTTACTGGTCGGCAATTTTCTGTCCAGCAGCGTTGCCGTATCACCATACACATAGTGGCGATTTTCCGGCGTCGAGATGAATGCCTGAAACTCCTCGTCTTTATCTAAGTCCTTACCGCGAAACCAGCTAAAAATACCAATGGCCAGGATCCCCAGCAGCGTGGAAGGGATGGTGATGGCCAGCAGATCGAGGAATTCCAGATGCTTGCCGTTGAAGGTAAAGTTGCCCAACATCGCCACCAGAGATACCACCGCTACGGAAACCGGGCTGGCGATAATCCCCATCTGAGCGCCAATGGAGCTGGCGGCCATCGGGCGCTCGGGACGAATATTGTTCTTGATAGCCACGTCATAAATGATGGGCAGAATGGTATAGACCACGTGGCCAGTGCCGCAAAGAATCGTCAGCGTACAGGTGACGAAAGGCGCCACGATAGAGACATACTTTGGATTACGCCGCAGCAGTTTTTCGGCAATCTGCAGCATCACGTCCAGCCCGCCAGAGGCCTGCAACGTCGCCGAGGCGGCGACAACCGCAATAATCACCAGCATAACATCGACCGGTGGCTTACCCGGCTGAAGGTGAAAAACAAAGACTAAAATAACCAGTCCGATACCGCCTAAAAGGCCGAGCGCGATACCGCCTTTTCTGGCGCCATAAAACAAACACATTAAGATAATGATGAGCTGTATTGCGAATTCCATGTATCCCCCAGAACCAGGCCATTAAGATCAAAAATTTATCTGCCGCTGTCGTTTTATTTGTCACTCTCCCCGGCGTATTTTTCAGATATAAAAACCCCTCCTCAGCTTCACCAAACCGAAGATAAAGAGGAAAAGTAATCACATGATTAATTGGACTTTTTGACTATATCGCCTTTGTTTTATGGATTTTTTGATACATGTAGAATTTTTACCCATCAAAAAGTGTGGGTATTAAGAAAAAGGGGGCGGGTCTTTTGTATATAGATTGTTTGCTGCTTAATTGAAGGGGAAATATTAATAGAATGTAATTGATTATGGAGAGACAGGCAGAATATTGTTAGCGCGCTTCCGATAATAAAAAAGCCGATCAGGAAACCTGACCGGCTTTTTAAGCGTAGCGTCAACGATTAATCGTTGTCGGAACCGCCCAGGCCTGCGTTCAGCAGTTCTGCCAGGTTAGCAGAAGCTTCTTCAACGCTCACCTGCGGTGCAGCCGGCTGTTCGCCCGCTGCGCGACGGCGCATACGATCCTGGTGGTACGCATAACCGGTACCTGCCGGGATCAGACGACCCACGATAACGTTCTCTTTCAGGCCGCGCAGTTCGTCGCGTTTGCCCGCAACGGCTGCTTCGGTCAGGACACGCGTAGTCTCCTGGAACGATGCGGCAGAGATGAACGACTCGGTTGCCAGAGACGCTTTGGTGATACCCAGCAGGTCGCGGGAGTAAGTTGCCGCCACTTTGCCGTTCGCTTCCAGATCGCGGTTAGCAATCTTGACGCGGGAGTATTCAACCTGTTCGCCTTCCAGGAAGTCGGAGCTACCAGCGCTTTCGATGGTCGCTTTACGCAGCATCTGACGAACGATAACTTCGATGTGCTTATCGTTAATCTTAACGCCTTGCAGACGGTAAACGTCCTGTACTTCGTTGGTGATATAACGCGTTACCGCGTGTACGCCACGAAGACGCAGAATGTCGTGCGGTGCTTCCGGACCGTCGGAAACCACATCACCACGCTCTACACGTTCACCTTCAAACACGTTCAGCTGACGCCATTTCGGAATCATCTCTTCGTACGGATCGCTACCGTCTAACGGTGTGATAACCAGACGACGTTTGCCTTTGGTTTCTTTACCGAAGGAAATGATACCGCTGATTTCCGCCAGGATTGCCGGCTCTTTCGGGCGACGTGCTTCGAACAGGTCCGCAACGCGCGGCAGACCACCGGTGATATCCTTGGTACCGCCGGATTCCTGCGGAATACGCGCCAGGGTGTCACCAGAGCTGATCTGTACGCCATCTTCCAGCTGAACAATCGCTTTACCCGGCAGGAAGTACTGAGCCGGCATATCGGTGCCTGGGATCAGAACGTCGTTACCGTTCGCATCAACGATTTTCAGTGCCGGACGCAGATCTTTACCACCCGCGGTACGTTCTGCAGAATCCAGAACCACCAGCGAAGACAGACCGGTCAGCTCGTCGGTCTGACGAGTAATGGTCTGGCCGTCAATCATGTCAGTAAAGCGGATGAAACCGCTAACTTCAGTGATAACCGGCATGGTGTGCGGATCCCAGTTTGCCACGGTTTCACCGCCGGCAACCTGCTCGCCATCGCCTTTCGCCATCACAGCACCGTAAGGCACTTTATAGCTTTCTTTAGTACGACCGAATTCGTCGATCAGCTTCAGCTCGGTGTTACGGGAGGTCACTACCAGTTTACCGGCAGAGTTCACAACCGACTTCGCGTTGCTGAGCTTGATGCTACCTTTGTTCTTAACCTGGATGCTGGATTCAGCAGCCGCACGAGATGCCGCACCACCGATGTGGAACGTACGCATCGTCAGCTGGGTACCCGGCTCACCGATGGACTGTGCTGCGATAACGCCGATAGCCTCACCTTTGTTGATGATGTGGCCACGCGCCAGGTCACGACCGTAGCAGTGCGCACAGACACCAAAGTCGGTGTCGCAGGATACAACGGAACGCACTTTAACGGAGTCAACGGAGTTCTCTTCCAGCAGGTCACACCAGTGCTCGTGCAGCAGCGTGTTGCGTGGAACCAGAATGTCCGCCGTACCCGGCTTCAGAACGTCTTCAGCAGTCACACGACCCAGTACGCGATCGCGCAGCGGCTCTTTAACATCGCCACCCTCGATAACCGGGGTCATGGTGATGCCTTCCAGAGTGCCACAGTCGTCTTCAGTAACGACCAAGTCCTGGGCAACGTCAACCAGACGACGCGTCAGGTAACCGGAGTTCGCTGTTTTCAGTGCGGTATCCGCCAGACCTTTACGCGCACCGTGGGTCGAGATGAAGTACTGGAGTACGTTCAGACCTTCACGGAAGTTCGCGGTGATCGGCGTTTCGATGATGGAGCCATCCGGCTTAGCCATCAGACCACGCATACCCGCCAGCTGACGAATCTGTGCCGCAGAACCACGCGCACCGGAGTCGGCCATCATGTAGATGCTGTTGAAGGACACCTGCTGCTCTTCTACGCCGTCACGGTTAATCACGGTTTCGGTTTGCAGGTTATCCATCATCGCTTTGGATACACGATCGTTCGCCGCAGCCCAGATATCGATAACTTTGTTATAGCGTTCGCCCGCGGTAACCAGACCGGACTGGAACTGTTCCTGGATCTCAGCAACTTCAGCTTCCGCTTCGCTGATGATCTCGTGTTTTTTCTCCGGGATGACCATGTCATCGATACCAACGGATGCACCTGAACGCGCTGCATAAGCAAAGCCGGTGTACATCGTCTGGTCCGCAAAAATAACGGTCGGTTTCAGGCCCAGAATACGGTAGCAGGTATTCAGCATCTTAGAGATGGCTTTCTTACCCAGCGCCTGGTTCACGA
This sequence comes from Klebsiella sp. NPDC088457, assembly GCF_044900465.1. Taxonomy (NCBI): domain Bacteria; kingdom Pseudomonadati; phylum Pseudomonadota; class Gammaproteobacteria; order Enterobacterales; family Enterobacteriaceae; genus Klebsiella; species Klebsiella sp. NPDC088457. Next base: position 21,208 of record NZ_JBJDNH010000051.1, read on the forward strand.
TAGAGAACGGCAGACCTTTCGGCACGATCATCCACAGAATCGCACGGCCAACGGTCGTGTCTTTCAGGCTGGTTTTCGCAACGAACTGGCCGTTTTCATCTTTTTCGTATTCAGTGATACGCACTTTAACGCGCGCATGCAGAGAGGCCAGACCGGCGCGATAAATACGCTCGGCTTCTTTCGGGCCAGTCAGCACCATGCCTTCGCCTTTGGCGTTAACACAGTCACGGGTCATGTAGTACAGACCCAGTACAACGTCCTGAGACGGAACGATGATTGGCTCGCCGTTCGCCGGGGACAGGATGTTGTTAGTAGACATCATCAGCGCACGCGCTTCCAGCTGGGCTTCCAGCGTCAGCGGTACGTGAACAGCCATCTGGTCACCATCGAAGTCGGCGTTATAGGCCGCACAGACCAGCGGGTGCAGCTGGATAGCTTTACCTTCGATCAGTACCGGCTCAAATGCCTGGATACCCAAACGGTGCAGAGTTGGTGCACGGTTCAGCAGTACCGGGTGTTCGCGAATCACTTCGTCCAGGATATCCCAAACGACAGCTTCTTCACGCTCAACCATTTTCTTCGCGGCTTTGATGGTGGTGGCGAGGCCACGCAGTTCCAGCTTGCCGTAGATGAACGGTTTGAACAGCTCCAGGGCCATTTTCTTCGGCAGACCGCACTGATGCAGACGCAGGTATGGACCTACGGTGATAACAGAACGACCGGAGTAGTCAACACGCTTACCGAGCAGGTTCTGACGGAAACGACCCTGCTTACCTTTGATCATATCAGCCAAAGATTTCAGAGGACGTTTGTTAGAGCCGGTGATGGCACGGCCGCGACGGCCGTTATCCAGCAGGGCATCTACCGCTTCCTGCAGCATACGTTTTTCGTTACGTACGATGATATCCGGCGCAGCCAGATCCAGCAGACGTTTCAGACGGTTGTTACGGTTAATGACGCGACGATACAGATCGTTCAGGTCAGAAGTCGCGAAACGACCACCATCCAGCGGCACCAGCGGACGCAGATCTGGCGGCAGAACCGGCAGAACGGTCAGGATCATCCACTCCGGCTTGTTGCCAGACTGCACGAACGCTTCCAGCAGCTTGATACGCTTGGTCAGCTTTTTACGCTTGGTTTCGGAGTTGGTTTCGTTCAGCTCTTCACGCAGCTGTTCGCACTCCTGCTCCAGATCCATGCTCTTCAGCAGGGCCTGGATTGCTTCCGCACCCATCTTGGCGTCGAATTCGTCACCGAACTCTTCCAGCGCGTCCAGATACTGCTCTTCAGTCAGAATCTGGTTACGTTCCAGGTTGGTCATCCCGCCTTCGATAACAACATAAGATTCGAAGTACAGAACGCGTTCGATATCACGCAGCGGCATATCCAGCAGCAGGCCGATACGGGACGGCAGCGATTTCAGGAACCAGATGTGGGCAGTCGGAGATGCCAGCTCGATGTGGCCCATGCGCTCACGACGCACTTTAGTCTGGGTCACTTCAACGCCGCACTTCTCGCAAATCACACCACGGTGTTTCAGGCGCTTGTACTTACCGCACAGGCACTCGTAGTCTTTTACTGGCCCGAAAATACGCGCGCAGAAAAGGCCGTCACGTTCTGGTTTGAACGTACGGTAGTTAATGGTTTCCGGCTTTTTAACTTCACCAAAAGACCATGAACGGATCATGTCTGGCGATGCCAGAGCAATTTTGATCGCATCAAACTCTTCGGTTTTAGTTTGCGCTTTCAGAAACTTTAATAAGTCTTTCACGGATTTGCTCCCGTCGGAGTTAGCACAATCTGGCGCCGGGTGTTATCCCGGCACCAGTGACCTGTTTGAGCGAGAGTTACTCGTCTTCCAGTTCGATGTTGATGCCCAGCGAGCGAATCTCTTTCAACAGTACGTTGAAGGATTCCGGCATGCCCGGTTCCATCTGATGGTTGCCGTCCACGATGTTTTTATACATCTTGGTACGACCGTTGACGTCATCAGACTTAACGGTGAGCATTTCCTGCAGGGTGTATGCTGCGCCGTAAGCTTCCAGCGCCCACACTTCCATCTCACCGAAGCGCTGACCACCGAACTGAGCCTTACCACCCAGCGGCTGCTGAGTAACCAGGCTGTAAGAACCGGTAGAACGCGCATGCATCTTGTCATCAACCAGGTGGTTCAGTTTCAGCATGTACATATAGCCAACGGTAACCTGGCGCTCGAATTGCTCACCGGTACGACCGTCGAACAGGGTGATCTGACCGGAAGTCGGCAGGCCGCCCAGCTGTAACAGTTCCTTGATTTCAGACTCTTTCGCCCCGTCGAATACCGGCGTGGCGATCGGCATACCTTTTTTCAGGTTTTCCGCAAGACGCAGAACTTCATCATCGGTGAAGGTATTCAGATCTACCTTCTGACGAACATCTGTACCCAGGTCATACGCTTTCTGGATGAACTCGCGCAGTTTGGCGACTTCCTGCTGCTGTTTGAGCATCGCGTTGATTTTCTCACCGATGCCCTTCGCAGCCATACCCAGGTGGGTTTCCAGAATCTGACCGATGTTCATACGAGATGGTACGCCCAGCGGGTTCAGTACGATGTCTACCGGCGTGCCGTTTTCATCGTAAGGCATATCTTCGATCGGGTTGATCTTAGAAATAACACCCTTGTTACCGTGACGACCTGCCATTTTGTCACCAGGCTGAATCTGACGTTTAACGGCCAGATATACTTTAACAATCTTCAGCACGCCCGGTGCCAGATCGTCGCCCTGAGTGATTTTACGGCGCTTCGCTTCGAGTTTTTTCTCGAACTCGTGTTTCAGTTCGTCGTACTGCTCAGCCAGCTGTTCCAGCTGATTTTGTTTCTCTTCGTCGGTCAGGCCCAGTTCCAGCCAGCGATCGCGCGGCAGTTTGTCGAGCTTCTCAGCTTCAACGCCACCGGCAACCAGCACCGCGTAGATACGACCAAACAGGCCAGCTTCGAGGATCTGCAGTTCTTCAGACAGGTCTTTCTTGGCCTGCTTCAGCTGCATTTCTTCGATTTCCAGCGCGCGCTTGTCTTTTTCCACGCCATCGCGGGTGAAGACCTGAACGTCGATAACGGTACCGGAGACACCGTTTGGTACGCGCAGAGAAGAGTCTTTAACGTCAGACGCTTTCTCGCCGAAGATCGCACGCAGCAGTTTCTCTTCTGGCGTCAGCTGGGTTTCGCCTTTCGGGGTCACCTTACCAACCAGAATGTCGCCGCCGGTCACTTCTGCACCAATGTACACGATACCGGATTCGTCCAGTTTGGAGAGCGCAGCTTCACCCACGTTCGGGATATCAGCGGTGATCTCTTCCGGCCCCAGCTTGGTGTCACGGGACACACACGCCAGCTCCTGGATGTGAATCGTGGTGAAACGATCTTCCTGCACCACACGTTCGGAGACGAGGATGGAGTCTTCGAAGTTGTAGCCGTTCCACGGCATGAACGCTACGCGCATGTTCTGACCGAGCGCCAGTTCACCGAGGTCGGTGGACGGACCGTCTGCCAGCACGTCGCCGCGCTCAATTGGCTCACCCAGGGACACGCAAGGCATCTGGTTGATGCAGGTGTTCTGGTTAGAACGGGTGTACTTGGTCAGGTTATAGATGTCGATACCTGCTTCGCCCGGGTACATCTCGTCTTCGTTAACTTTGATAACGATACGGGAAGCATCCACGTACTGAACCAGGCCGCCACGTTTAGCCACTGCGGTAACACCGGAGTCGACGGCAACAGCACGTTCCATACCGGTACCAACCAGCGGCTTATCAGCGCGCAGAGTCGGAACCGCCTGACGCTGCATGTTCGCACCCATCAACGCACGGTTGGCGTCATCGTGTTCCAGGAACGGGATCAGGGACGCACCGACGGAAACCACCTGCTGGGTGGAAACGTCCATGTAGTCAACCTGGTCACGGCTGAACAAGCTGGATTCGCCTTTGCTACGGCAGGTCACCAGATCTTCTACAAAGTGGCCTTCGTCATCGAGGTTGGAGTTAGCCTGAGCGATAACGTAGTTGCCTTCTTCGATAGCAGACAGGTAGTGAATTTCGTCAGTCACAACACCGTCGGTCACTTTACGATACGGAGTCTCGAGGAAGCCGTATTCGTTAGTCTGTGCGTACACGGACAGGGAGTTGATCAGACCGATGTTCGGACCTTCAGGCGTTTCGATTGGACATACGCGACCGTAGTGAGTCGGGTGTACGTCTCGAACTTCAAAGCCTGCGCGTTCACGGGTCAGACCGCCCGGGCCGAGTGCGGAGATACGACGTTTGTGCGTAATCTCAGACAGCGGGTTGTTCTGGTCCATAAACTGTGACAGCTGGCTGGAACCAAAGAACTCTTTCACCGCAGCAGAAATCGGTTTGGCGTTGATCATATCCTGAGGCATCAGGGTATCGAGATCGCCCAGAGACAGACGCTCTTTAACCGCACGCTCTACACGTACCAGGCCAACGCGGAACTGGTTTTCCGCCATTTCGCCAACGGAACGGATACGACGGTTGCCGAGGTGGTCGATATCATCGACTTCGCCTTTGCCGTTACGGATATCGATGAGCTTCTTCATCACTTCGATGATGTCGTCTTTGCTCAGGATACCGGAACCTTCGATTTCGTCGCGCAGCAGAGAACGGTTGAACTTCATACGACCTACCGCGGACAGATCGTAGCGGTCTTCGGAGAAGAACAGGTTCTCAAACAGGCTTTCTGCCGCTTCGCGAGTCGGCGGCTCACCCGGGCGCATCATGCGGTAGATTTCTACCAGCGCGCTCAGACGATCGTTAGTTGGGTCGACGCGAACCGTTTCAGAAATATACGGACCGTGGTCCAGATCGTTGGTGAACAGCGTTTCGATGCGCTTGTGACCAGACTGGCTCAGTTTAGCCAGCAGATCCAGGCTCAGCTCCATGTTCGCCGGGCAGATCAGTTCGCCGGTTGCTTCATCGATATAATCTTTGGCAGCAACTTTGCCCGCGATATATTCAACCGGAACTTCGATATGCTTGATATCGTCTTTTTCCAGCTGACGGATATGGCGAGCGGTAATACGACGGGCTTTTTCGACGTAGACTTTGCCGTTAGCTTCGATGTCGAAGGAGGCCGTCTCGCCGCGCAGACGCTCCGGTACCAGTTCCATCTGCAGCTTGTTGTCGCGAATTTCAAAGACCACTTTCTCGAAGAACAGGTCAAGGATCTGCTCAGTGGTGTAATTCAGCGCGCGCAGGATGATGGTAGCCGGCAGCTTACGACGACGGTCGATACGGACAAACAGGTTGTCTTTCGGATCGAACTCGAAGTCCAGCCAGGAACCGCGGTAAGGAATAATACGTGCGTTATACAGGACCTTACCGGAAGAGTGAGTCTTACCTTTGTCAGAGTCAAAGAAGACGCCCGGGCTACGGTGCAGCTGAGAAACGATAACACGCTCGGTACCGTTGATAACAAAGGTACCGTTGTCGGTCATGAGCGGAATTTCGCCCATGTAGACTTCTTGTTCTTTAATGTCTTTTACTGTGCCTTCCGGCGCTTCGCGCTCGTAGATCACCAGACGCAGCTTAACGCGCAGCGGTGCCGAATAGGTCACGCCACGGATCTGACATTCTTTAACATCAAAAACAGGTTCGCCCAGACGGTAGCTGACGTATTGCAGCTCAGAGTTACCGCTGTAGCTTTTAATCGGGAACACGGAACGGAAAGCAGCTTCCAGACCGTACTGCCCTTCAGGATCTTGCTCGATAAACTTCTGAAACGAGTCAAGCTGGATGGAAAGGAGATAAGGTATGTCCAGAACTTGTGGACGTTTACCAAAATCCTTACGAATACGTTTTTTCTCGGTATAGGAGTAAACCATAGGGTTCCTCAGCTCGCTGACAAGTCGACCCGTCTGCCTAAATAAGGCAGTTTTTTATGCAACACTATTTTGTGGACCGGAAAATGGAACACTTTCCGCAATGCCTGTTTCTATCACGCTTAAACCATTTCGTTGCGATTTACACAGCTCAGGAACCCTAACCTGTCGCAGTATATTAAGTCGTCTATAGAAACAAGCATTGAAAGACAAACCAGTAGTCAAACAGCGTGAAACGCTACTGGTGCCTTACAGCGCAAAAAGGCTGGTGACCAAAAAGTCACCAGCCTCAGCCTGATTTCTCAGGCTGCAACCGGAAGGGTTGGCTTATTTGACTTCAACTTCAGCGCCAGCTTCTTCCAGAGATTTTTTCAGAGCTTCAGCGTCGTCTTTGCTGATGCCTTCTTTCAGTGCAGCCGGTGCAGATTCTACCAGGTCTTTAGCTTCTTTCAGACCCAGGCCAGTTGCGCTACGTACTGCTTTGATGACAGCAACTTTGTTAGCGCCAGCAGCTTTCAGAATTACGTCGAATTCAGTTTTTTCTTCAGCAGCTTCAGCCGGGCCAGCAGCTACAGCGACAGCAGCAGCAGCGGAAACACCGAATTTTTCTTCCATTGCAGAGATCAGCTCAACAACGTCCATTACGGACATAGCGGATACTGCTTCAATGATTTGATCTTTAGTGATAGACATTTAAATTGTTCCTGAATATCAGAATAAGTTTATACGTAAGCGAGCGCTTTATAAAGATAACTGCGATTAAGCAGCTTCTTTCGCATCGCGTACAGCAGCCAGAGTGCGAACCAGTTTGCCAGCCGAAGCTTCTTTCATGGTTGCCATCAGGCGTGCAATTGCTTCTTCGTAGGTCGGCAGAGTTGCCAGGCGGTCGATTTGCGACGCCGGGATCAGCTCACCTTCAAAGGCTGCAGCTTTGACCTCAAATTTTGCATTCGCTTTCGCGAACTCTTTGAACAGACGAGCAGCAGCGCCCGGGTGTTCCATAGAGTATGCAATCAGGGTCGGACCAACAAACGTGTCTTTCAGGCACTCGAACTGAGTACCTTCAACGACGCGGCGCAGCAGGGTGTTACGAACAACACGCATGTAAACGCCAGCTTCACGACCTGCTTTACGCAGTTCAGTCATTTTATCAACAGTAACGCCACGGGAATCCGCAACTACTGCAGACAGCGCACCTTTGGCTACTTCGCTGACTTCAGCAACAATCGCTTGTTTGTCTTGAAGATTTAAAGCCATTAGCTTTGCTCCTGGATGTTTGCCAGAGCTTATGCTCTGGAACTCACTTCACTCTTTCCAACGAAAGAGCGTCTTTAATACGGTGAGCAGAAACAAGCAAGAGTATCCAAAAATAATCTTAGCGTTCTGTCACCGTCTACGCAGGGGATTAAGTTTCTGACGAAACACCTGCGGTCTTCGACGGAGGCCTGGATAGGCCAGGCTCCAACGAACAAATCTGTTTTTATCTGTCTAACCGGGGTTAGCAGAAACGTGGGGGTAGAATTGTAGACAAATTCACCGCCCACGTAAAGCTAATCTTAGTTCGCAGAAGCGCTCAGACCAGCTTGATCGACGGCAACGCCAGCACCCATGGTGGTGGAGATGCTAACTTTCTTGATGTACACGCCTTTAGCCTGAGTCGGTTTTGCTTTTTTCAGCGCAACCAGCAGAGCTTCCAGGTTTTCTTTCAGTTTGTCAGCGTCGAAGTCCACTTTACCGATGGTGGTGTGGATGATGCCGTTTTTGTCGTTACGATAACGAACCTGACCTGCTTTAGCGTTCTTAACCGCTTCAGCAACGTTCGGAGTAACGGTACCCACTTTCGGGTTTGGCATCAGGCCGCGCGGACCCAGAACCTGGCCCAGCTGGCCAACAACGCGCATTGCATCCGGGGAAGCAATAACAACGTCAAAGTTCATTTCGCCTTTTTTGATCTGGTCAGCCAGATCTTCCATACCTACCAGCTCGGCGCCTGCAGCTTTAGCAGCTTCAGCGTTCGGGCCCTGGGCAAATACGGCTACGCGAACGGAACGGCCAGTACCGTGCGGCAGTACAGTCGCGCCACGGACGTTCTGGTCAGATTTACGAGCGTCGATGCCGAGGTTAACGGCAACGTCTACGCTTTCAACGAACTTAGCAGTAGCCAGTTCTTTCAGCAGAGAGATGGCTTCGTTGATGTCGTACTGTTTGGTCGCATCAACTTTGTCACGAATCACGGACATGCGCTTGGTCAGTTTAGCCATTTCTTAGTCCTCCACTACCAGGCCCATGGAACGTGCAGTACCTTCAATGGAGCGAGTCATCGCTTCAATGTCGGAACCAGTCATGTCGGCAGCTTTGGTCTGCGCGATTTCCTGCAGCTGAGCGCGGGAAATTTTACCTACTTTGTCTTTGTTCGGTTTACCGGAACCAGACTTGATACCAGCCGCTTTTTTCAGCAGAACGGCTGCCGGCGGAGTTTTGGTAACGAAGGTGAAAGAACGGTCAGCGTAAACGGTAATAACAACCGGGATTGGCAGACCTTTTTCCAGGGATTCAGTTTTGGCGTTGAACGCTTTGCAGAATTCCATGATGTTCACACCCTGCTGACCCAGTGCTGGACCAACCGGCGGACTCGGGTTTGCCATACCAGCTGCAACCTGCAGCTTGACGTAGGCTTGTACTTTCTTAGCCATTTAAATTTCCTCGTTTGGGTGTAGCGCCTGAAAAGGCTCCCCGTGATAAATATCGTTTTATGGGAATCGGACCCATAAAAACAAAAGGCGCGAAATTGTATGTCAATTTCGCGCCTCATGCAACGATTAAATCGCTGCTTTTTTGATCGCCGGTTAGGCTTTCTCTACCTGGGCAAAGTCCAGTTCAACCGGAGTAGCACGGCCGAAGATGGAAACAGAGACCTTCAGACGAGACTTCTCGTAGTCAACTTCTTCAACCACGCCGTTAAAGTCAGCGAACGGACCATCGCTAACGCGTACCATTTCACCCGGCTCGAACAGCGTTTTCGGGCGCGGCTTATCGCCAACCTGCTGCAGGCGATTCATGATCGCATCAACTTCTTTATCGCTGATCGGTGCCGGACGGTCAGAAGTACCCCCGATAAAGCCCATCACGCGCGGTACGCTACGCACCAGGTGCCAGCTTGCGTCGTTCATTACCATCTGGACCAGAACGTAACCCGGGAAGAATTTGCGCTCGCTCTTGCGGCGCTGGCCACCACGGATCTCGACCACTTCTTCGGTCGGCACCATGACTTCGCCAAACAACTCTTCCATATTGTGTAATTTGATATGTTCACGCAACGAGGTAGCTACGCGACCTTCAAAACCGGAAAACGCCTGAACGACGTACCAACGTTTTTTAGGAGCTTCAGACATCTCAGAACCTCAGGCCAGTGATAAAGGATACCAGGCGAACCAGAATACCATCCAGTCCCCACAGGATCAGTGACATTACCGCAGTAACCGCAGCAACAATCAGCGTGGTGTGCAGCGTTTCCTGGCGAGTTGGCCAGATAACCTTGCGGACTTCGGTTCTCGCTTCGCGGGCGAAGGCGACGGTCGCCTTACCTTTAGTGGTTAACAGCGCGACGCCACCGGCAGCAGCGATCAGAATCACTACGGCCAGCGCACGCACCGCCAGCATAATGTCACGATAAAGGAAGTTGCCTACGATGGCCACAATCAGCAGCACAGCAACGATCACCCACTTCATCGCTTCCAGGCCGCGCCCGCTCCCTTGAGCTTCGGTATTCGCACTCATAAACCAACCTGTCACAAGAATTCAGACAAATAATTTTGCCCCGCGAGAGCGAGGCAACCAAACCGAAATGCTCTGCTGCGTTTCGGACTTAACGCCCTCTACAGAGCCTGTCTCAGCAATGATTATGGCAAAAAAAATCACTGATGAGCCAGGTTCTGGTTCGAAAGCGTGCAAAAAGGGCATCAAATGATGCCCTTTTATTGCGCATTGCGTCAAATGTTATCAGCGATTAGCCGAGAACTTTTGCTACCACGCCCGCGCCAACGGTACGGCCGCCTTCACGGATTGCGAAACGCAGACCATCGTCCATCGCAATCGGGTGAATCAGGGTAACAACCATTTTGATGTTGTCGCCCGGCATGACCATCTCTACGCCTTCCGGCAGTTCGATGGTGCCAGTCACGTCAGTTGTACGGAAGTAGAACTGCGGACGGTAGCCTTTGAAGAACGGAGTATGACGGCCGCCTTCGTCTTTGGACAGGATATAAACTTCAGATTCGAATTTGGTGTGCGGCTTGATGGAACCCGGCTTAGCCAGTACCTGACCACGTTCGATTTCTTCACGTTTGATACCACGCAGCAGAACACCAACGTTCTCACCCGCACGGCCTTCGTCCAGCAGTTTGCGGAACATTTCAACGCCGGTACAGGTAGATTTCGCAGTATCTTTGATACCAACGATTTCAACTTCTTCACCCACTTTGATGATACCGCGCTCTACACGACCGGTAACAACGGTACCACGACCGGAGATGGAGAATACGTCTTCGATCGGCAGCAGGAACGGCTTGTCAATCGCACGCTCTGGTTCCGGGATGTAGGAATCTAGGTAGCCAGCCAGCTCGATGATTTTCGCTTCCCAGTCTGCTTCGCCTTCCAGCGCTTTCAGAGCGGAACCACGAACGATCGGAGTGTCGTCGCCCGGGAAATCGTACTGAGACAGCAGTTCACGAACTTCCATCTCAACCAGTTCCAGCAGCTCTTCGTCATCAACCATGTCGCATTTGTTCAGGAACACGATGATGTACGGAACGCCTACCTGACGACCCAGCAGGATGTGCTCACGGGTCTGCGGCATCGGGCCGTCAGTCGCAGCAACAACCAGGATCGCGCCATCCATCTGAGCAGCACCGGTGATCATGTTTTTAACATAGTCGGCGTGGCCCGGGCAGTCTACGTGTGCGTAGTGGCGAGTCGGGGTGTCGTATTCAACGTGGGAAGTGTTGATGGTGATACCACGAGCTTTTTCTTCCGGCGCGTTATCGATCTGGTCGAATGCGCGAGCAGAACCACCGTAGGTTTTAGCCAGAACGGTAGTGATTGCAGCAGTCAGCGTTGTTTTACCATGGTCAACGTGGCCGATAGTACCGACGTTAACGTGCGGTTTTGTACGTTCAAACTTTTCTTTAGACATCGATTGTCCCTCTAAGACACGGATAAATCGGTGATATCACCACATCAACCGGGCAACATGCCCGACTTGTTGAATGCAATAAACAGAGAGAAACAGGGAAGGAGAGATAAAGAAGTGGTGCTGATACCCAGAGTCGAACTGGGGACCTCACCCTTACCAAGGGTGCGCTCTACCAACTGAGCCATATCAGCACGTCTGGAGCGGGCAGCGGGAATCGAACCCGCATCATCAGCTTGGAAGGCTGAGGTAATAGCCATTATACGATGCCCGCATCCTGAAACTCGGCTACCCAGTTCTTTCTATAACAAAAAAAAGAGATTCATCTCTTTTTCTGTTTGAGTTGATTAGTTTAACCAAGCAACTCTGGCTTCGCAAAGCGTTGCCGAAAGATGGTGGTGGGGGAAGGATTCGAACCTTCGAAGTCGATGACGGCAGATTTACAGTCTGCTCCCTTTGGCCGCTCGGGAACCCCACCAGGCACTTGATGGTGCCGACTACCGGAATCGAACTGGTGACCTACTGATTACAAGTCAGTTGCTCTACCTACTGAGCTAAGTCGGCATCAAGTAGCGCGCATTTTAGGGAGACCTGCGAGTTCATGCAACTAAAAAATTGCATAAAATGTTCCATCGCTCATATTTTGTGCTCAAACAAGGAAAAACGGTGTAATTTCAAACAGAGAAGAACAAAAAACCGACGTTCCGCGTGTCACAAATCGATCTTCAACAGGCCGTATTTTGCCAGAGGCAGGCATTTTTGGCCGGTATTGGCGTTCCCCCCGACGCTGCAACACCCTCATTGCACTTTCTGTGCGCTGGAAAAGGTCTCACCAGTTTGCTTCAGACGCGTCGCCGCCGGTTATCCCGATAGACATTAGCGGTATTGACGCCCGCCAGCTGCGGCCGCAACATCTTCTTTATACGCCGTTGCCCTCAAACCTCACTCTTGTGATGCCTGCATTAGAAAGCGTCATTCAATGAGTTTTTTTCTTATTATTCCTCGCAATCTGGTGTTACCCTCCTGCCCATTGTCCTGATTAACTTGTGTGAAGCATCCCTCGCGCCGTTCGATTTGGCGATGCTAAGAACATGCTTATGAGCAAAAAAGAGCAGACGTTAATGACACCCTATCTACAATTTAACCGCAACCAATGGGCTGCACTTCGTGATTCCGTTCCGATGACGCTAACAGAGGAAGAAATCACGCGGTTAAAAGGCATCAACGAAGATCTTTCCCTTGAAGAAGTCGCAGAGATCTATTTGCCGCTGTCGCGTTTGCTTAACTTCTATATCAGTTCTAACTTGCGCCGCCAGGCCGTACTTGAACAATTCCTCGGAACTAACGGTCAACGCATTCCCTATATCATCAGTATCGCTGGCAGCGTTGCGGTAGGCAAAAGTACGACCGCACGCGTATTGCAGGCGCTGCTCAGCCGCTGGCCGGAACATCGTCATGTTGAATTGATAACGACCGATGGCTTCTTACATCCTAATGCCGTATTGAAAGAACGCGGGCTGATGAAGAAGAAAGGGTTTCCGCAATCTTATGATATGCACCGGCTGGTCAAGTTCGTCTCCGATCTGAAATCCGGTATTCCGAATGCAACTGCCCCGGTCTATTCGCATCTTATTTACGATGTGATCCCCGATGGCGATAAAACGGTCGCCCAGCCGGACATTTTAATTCTCGAAGGATTGAATGTATTACAAAGCGGGATGGATTATCCGCATGACCCGCACCATGTATTTGTTTCTGACTTTGTTGATTTTTCTATATATGTCGACGCGCCAGAGGAAATGTTGAAAACATGGTATATCAACCGTTTTTTAAAATTCCGGGAAGGGGCATTCACCGATCCGGACTCTTATTTCCATAATTATGCAAAGCTGTCTAAAGATGAGGCTGTGAACATCGCCACCTCATTATGGAATGAAATCAACCTACTGAATCTTAAAGAAAATATCCTTCCAACCCGCGAGCGAGCCAGTCTTATCATGACGAAAAGTGCGAATCACTCAGTGGATCAGGTTCGGTTACGAAAATAGACATTGTGAATATAAAAAAAGGGAGCTTTGGCTCCCTTTCCTCATTTATTCTGCACCGCGTAATGATATTTCACCGCCCACCCACGGCTTAATCACGCCATCCTGGTCGAGCAATAATGCGCCTTGGGTATCAATACCACGGGAAATACCAAAGATCTCCTTATCTCCAATAATAAGTTTCACCGGACGATTGAGGAAATTATCTAATTTTTCCCAGCGTGCAAGGTAAGGCGCCAGCCCTTCCTGCTCGAAGAGCTGAAGACCGGCACGGAGCTCTTTAATCAGGCGCGCGGCCAACGTATTACGATCGATGGAAACGCCAGCTTCCTGCAAGCTAATCCACCCCTGATTCACCACTTCAGACTCCACGTGCCGCATGGCCAGGTTAATCCCGGCACCGCTGACGATCTGCGCCGCATCGCCGGTTTTCCCTGTCAGCTCGACCAGAATGCCCGACAGTTTACGATCCTGCAGATAAAGGTCATTCGGCCACTTCACCCGAACCTTATCCGCACCCAGGCTCTGGAGAACTTCAGCGATGACAATCCCAATGACCAGACTCAGCCCAACCGCCGCGGCAGGCCCCTGCTCCAGTCGCCAGTACATGGAGAGATAGAGGTTGGCCCCAAATGGCGAAAACCACTTACGTCCACGCCGGCCGCGACCAGCCTGTTGATACTCGGCCACACAGGCATCGCCAGATTGCAGCTCGTTGATCCGATCCAGCAGATACTGGTTAGTCGAGTCAATGACCGGGAGTACCGTCACGCGACCACTTTCGATCTGCGCGGCAATTCGCTTTTCATCCAGTAGCTGGATCGGCTCGGGCAGACTGTAACCCTTACCAGGAACGGTAAAGACGTCAACTCCCCAGTCGCGCAAAGTCTGAATGTGCTTATTGATTGCCGCCCGGCTCATCCCCAGATGTTCGCCTAACTGCTCCCCGGAATGAAATTCGCCGTCAGCTAAAATGGCGATTAACGTCAGGGGGACCGTATTATCTCTCATGCAATAGTCTCCTCTGCATCGACTTCACCAGTTGCGCCAATAAAGCGGACTTCCGGCTGTAGCCAGACATGGAATTTCTCGCCTACCTGCTGACGGACGTGATGAGCCAGCTGAATCACATCTTCGCTGGTTGCATGGTCGTCGTTGATTAATACCAGAGCCTGCTGGCGGTGTACCGCTGCCCCACCGATGGTTTTGCCTTTAAGCTGGCATTGGTCGATAAGCCATCCCGCAGCGAGTTTGATATTGCCATCCGCCTGTGGGTAATACGGCGCATTCGGGAATTCAGCCAGCAGCGCTTGCCCTTTCTCTGCGCTGATGAGCGGATTTTTAAAGAAACTGCCCGCATTACCATTTACCTTAGGATCGGGAAGCTTAGTCATTCGCATATGGCAAACTGCATCAAATACCTGGCGTGGGGTGACGGTTTGCGGGTCAAGGCGGGTCAGGCCACCATAGGTTAAAACCGGCTGCCAGACCTTTTCCAGCCTGAGCCCTACGGCGACAATGGCATAGCGATCCTGATACTCATGTTTAAAAATACTGTCACGGTAGCCAAAACGGCATTCGCTGGCAGGGAGGCGTTGTTTATGTCCCGTGGCCAGCTCTATGCAATCGACATACTGACAAACACGTTGTAATTCAACGCCATAAGCACCAATATTCTGAATAGGCGAAGAGCCGGCACAACCCGGGATCAGCGCGAGGTTTTCCAGACCGGGCATGTCATTATCCAGCGTAAACTGCACCAGTTGATGCCAGTTTTCTCCTGCTCCCACATGCAAATGCCAGGCATCAGGCGTTTCGGTAACCTCAATTCCCATAATACGGTTGATAATCACCGCACCGGCGTAATCCTCCAGGAAGAGCACGTTGCTTCCTTCGCCGAGGATCAAAGCAGGCCAATCTTCTGCTGTGGCTTTTCGCCAGGCAGACAGCAGCTGCTGTTCATTTTCTGCACGTACAATCGCTTTGGCGGTACGGTCTATGCCAAAGGTATTCCAGGGTTTGAGGGAATGATTCATAGTGGCTTCCTGATGCAAAATCAGCACTAGTTTACCGTATATGATGGGGGAAGGCTTGCCTGAATGCGACTGTGCGGGAACGGTCAGATTTCCATTGGCTGAAAACGCAAAAAGCCCATCCGCGAGGATGGGCTTCTTACTGATTTGATGCCTGGCAGTTCCCTACTCTCACATGGGGAGACCCCACACTACCATC
>NZ_JBJDNH010000052.1:0-35565 GCF_044900465.1 Klebsiella sp. NPDC088457
CTGGTAGCGAAAAGCATTTTTTCGCCGCGGCAGAACGCCGCTAAAGAATCCGCGTGAGTCGAGGCATTCGAGCTTGCCGACTTTACGCCCGGTTTTCGGTTCAATCACCCATACATCGGTGGCATCGGGTAATAATGCGCGCACTTCCAGACCAGCATCGGTTGAGTGCATGCCAAGCACGGAAAAAGGATCCGCAAAATGGCCGGAGATAAGCGCATTAATCACGTCTCTATCGATACGATTAGACATGGTTTCATCCTGTTGTAAGTGTCGCCCTTTCCTGTATCTGGCGACTTTTTTTGACCTGAACGGGGCAGCACACCGTGCATCCTCCTGCTCCGTCCCACCTTCAGGTAAGGAAACGTTGTCGTTCCTTACTTAAAGCATAGCCAAGGCTGTCTTACCTCCGGGGGAAAAAATCAAACATCCGCGTGTACTCCTTGTATTACGCAAAAAAAAGGAGGTGTCAGACACCCCCTTTTGTTCATCCAGTTATCAGGCCAGCTGGCGCAACATGCGTCGCAGCGGCTCGGCAGCGCCCCACAGCAGCTGGTCGCCGACGGTGAAGGCCGACAGATACTCCGGCCCCATGTTCAGCTTACGCAGACGCCCCACCGGGGTGGTCAGGGTGCCGGTGACGGCGGCCGGGGTCAGCTCGCGCATGGTGATGTCGCGATCGTTCGGTACCACTTTGGCCCACGGGTTGTGCGCCGCCAGCAGTTCTTCAACGGTCGGGATAGAAACATCTTTCTTCAGTTTGATGGTGAATGCCTGACTGTGGCAGCGCAGCGCGCCGACGCGGACACACAGGCCATCCACCGGAATGACTGACGAGGTGGCGAGAATCTTGTTGGTTTCCGCCTGGCCTTTCCACTCTTCGCGGCTCTGGCCGTTATCCAGCTGTTTGTCGATCCATGGGATCAGGCTGCCGGCCAGCGGCACGCCAAAGTTATCCACCGCCAGCTCGCCGCTGCGGGTCAGGGCGGTCACTTTGCGTTCGATGTCCAGAATGGCGGATGCCGGATTCGCCAGCTCGCTCGCGACATGGCTATGCAACTGACCCATCTGGGTCAGCAGTTCACGCATATGACGCGCGCCACCGCCGGATGCCGCCTGGTAAGTCGCCACGCTGACCCACTCCACAAGATCCTGTGCGAACAGGCCGCCGAGGGACATCAGCATCAGGCTGACGGTACAGTTACCGCCGACAAAGGTTTTCACCCCGTTATTCAGGCCGGCGGTGATCACGTCCTGGTTCACCGGGTCAAGAATAATGATCGCGTCATCTTTCATGCGCAGCGAAGAGGCCGCATCAATCCAGTAACCCTGCCAGCCGCTCTCGCGCAGCTTCGGATACACGTCATTGGTATAATCGCCGCCCTGGCAGGTCACAATAATATCCAGCGCCTTCAGCGCTTCGAGATCAAACGCATCCTGAAGCGTGCCGCCGGTGCTGCCACCGAAGGATGGAGCAGGCTGCCCCAGCTGAGAGGTGGAGAAAAAAACAGGGCGAATGGCGTCGAAGTCGCGCTCTTCAACCATGCGTTGCATGAGTACAGAACCGACCATTCCGCGCCAGCCGATAAAACCAACATTTTTCATAACGTATTTCCTGGGAGATGTGTGCTGTTTGTGCCAAGCCAGTTTCCTACTGGTTAGCCCTTCACATTACAAAATGCTGCTAAAGTCGCAAGTGAAATTAATCAATGATTGCCCGGCAATCAGTAAAGCAACTTATTTAAGGCAGCTTCTGCAGGCATCGGCCCCAGCAAAACCACAATAATAATATTGGTACTGGCATCAGGAAGGGAATCGTTTCCGCCGCTATTTTGTTGATCTGGATTATGGAACAGCGGAGAAATTTTGCGATTTGCACAAGGCTGAAAAAAACAGCCAACCCCAGTCATAGCGGGGCCTTATGAGGATTAAGTCTTTCGTCGTATCGCGCAACCAGGGCGTTTTTACGCCCCTGTTGCGCGGGGAAGATCAGCCCGGCCTCGCGATGCTACGGCTGGGCTGCTGGCGTCTGCGTTTAGCTCAGTAGCGTAAACGCAATCATGCCGACGATGGCGCCGGTGGTGCCGAGGATCGTTTCCATCATGGTCCAGGTTTTCAGCGTCTGCGCTTCCGTGGCGCCGGTAAACTTACCGAACAGCCAGAAACCGGCATCGTTCACGTGGCTCACCACGATCGAACCGCCTGCGATACAGATGGAGAGCGCCGCCATTTGCGCGCCGCTGTAGTTCAACTGCTCAATCACCGGCATAACCAGACCCACGGCCGTTAAGCAGGCGACGGTCGCCGAGCCCTGGATAATACGGACCGCGGCCGCCAGCACGAAGCAGGTAATTGCAATCGGCAGACCCATACCGGTCAGCGCCTCGCCGAGGGCCGGGCCCACGCCGGAGTCAACCAGCACCTGTTTAAAGACTCCGCCCGCACCGATAACCAGCAGGATAATCCCCGCGGGTTGCAGCGCATGGCCGCAGATTTCCATCACCCGATCTTTTGCCATTCCCTGACGAACCGCCAGGCCGTAAATCGCCACCAGGCACGCCACCAGAATCGCGGTAAACGGATGGCCGATAAATTCGAACCATTCGTAGGCGCTGGAGCCCTCCAGCACAAAGCGCGCGGCGATCGTTTTCAGCCCGACCAGCACCAGCGGCAGCAGAATCAGCGACAGACTAAAGGCAAATGACGGCATCTTGCCTTCGCCCAGGCTTGGCTCACTAATATCATCAGGAATATGCAGCTCGACGTAGCGGCTGATAAAGTTGCCCCACAGCGGCCCGGCAATGATCATCCCCGGAATCGCCGCGCACAGACCAATCAGAATCATCCAGCCAAAGTCGGCGTGCATTTGCGATGCCAGCAGCATCGGCGCCGGCCCTGGCAGCAGGAATGCCGCGGCCGCCGCAACGCCGGCGAACAGCGGGATAACCAGCTTCACCAGGTTGGTGCCGGTATGGCGCGCCATTGAGAAGGCCACGCTAATCAGCAGCACGATGGCCACTTCGAAGAACAGCGGCAGCGCGCAGATAAGCCCGGCGAGGCCAATAGCATAATGGGCGCGGCTGTGGCCAAAAGATTTCAACATCTTAACGGCTATCTGATCGACAGCGCCGGTCTCATGAAGAATCTTGCCGAACATCGCCCCCAGCGCCACGACGATCGCCAGAAAGCCCAGCGTACCGCCCATCCCTTTTTCCATCGTCGCTGCGATTTTATCCAACGGCATGCCGGAAAAGAGGCCTGCGCCAATAGAAACCACCATCAAAGCCACGAAAGCATGCATACGCGCCTTCATGACTAAAAACAGCAGCAGCAAAACGGAGCCGACTGCCGTTAAAACAAGCGTTAATGTACTCACTAGTTACTGCCTTTGTTGATCACCTCAATGGTGCTCGCGACCACGCCTTCCAGCGGCTGATCAATATCGACGATTAATACATCGCCTTCGTCTGCACCCGGTTCCTGCAGCGTTTCAAACTGCGTCACCAGCATCTGGGTTTTGAAGAAATGCCCTTTTCGCGCCTTCAGACGGCTTTCGATCAGGTCGAAATCCCCTTTCAGGTAGATGAAAGAGAGGTTTGGATTGCCCTTGCGCAGAATGTCGCGATAGCTCTTTTTCAGCGCCGAGCAGACGATCAGCGAGACTTTATTGGTCCGCTGCATGGCAAACGCGGCATCGTTCAGCGCCTGCAGCCACGGCGTGCGGTCGTCATCGTTTAACGCCTCGCCGGATGCCATCTTATTGATATTGCTACGCGGATGCAGAAAGTCACCATCGAGAAACGCGGCATGCAGCTGATGCGCCACTTCGCTGGCGACAGCGGATTTACCACTGCCGGAAACGCCCATCAGGACATAGACGTGGTGATCATGGTTAATCGTGCTCAAAGCTTCCTCCCACTGGACACATACGCGAGGCGCTTCCGGCTGCAGTGATACAGCGTGAAATGCCGCCTACAGGTTGATTGTTACGGGTAACTGTTATCGGTAACATTGTCATGCCGGACTTAGGGATTAGCAATCACCATTCGTGCCAGAAGTGAATATGTGTGATCTACTTCAAACTTGTCAGTTTAAATAGATCCACCCGGTGACAATGTGAAACCTAAATCTAACATCTTAGGCATCACCGCTTCACCACGAATACGCGCCAGCAGACGTTCGGCGCCGATGCGCCCCATCCGCTCACGCGGGGTCAGCACGCTGGCCAGACGCGGCTCCATCACCTGACCAATATCATGGCCGTGGAAACCGGCAATCGCCATATCATCCGGAATTTTCAGCCCCAGGCGCTGGCACTCAAAGGCGGCGCCCACCGCAAGGTCATCGTTGGTGCAGAAAATTCCGTCAAGCTGCGGGTATTCGCGACGCGCCTGGCGCATCAGCTCAATCCCCGACGAGTAGGAGGACGATTGCTCGACCATCACGCTGTACGGCGTCATGCCGGCATCGAGCATCGCCTGCTCATACCCCTTCTGCTTGATGATAGTACGTTCATCAAGACGCGCGCCCAGATAGGCCACATGGCGATGGCCGCGGGCAATAATCGCCGCGGTCATCTGCCGCGCGGCTTCGAAGTTATCAAAGCCAACGGCAATATCGAGACACGGCGACTGGCTGTCCATCAGCTCGACAACCGGGATCCCGGCAACTTCGATCATTTTCAGCGTGCGCGGCGTGTGGGTGCGTTCGGTGAGGATCAGGCCGTCGATGTTCCATGAGAGCATGGATTCAAGGCGTTTCTCTTCCATTTCCGGCTTATAGCCGTAGTGCGCCAGCATCGTTTGATAGCCAAAGGCGTCGGTGACGCTTTCAATACCGCGCAGCACTTCCGAGAAGACCTGGTTGGTTAACGAAGGCAACAGCACGCCGATGGCGCGACTGGTGGCATTGGAGAGGATATCAGGCGCGCGATTGGGAATATAACCCAGTTCATCGAGAGCAACGGCAATCTTGCCACGCAGGGCCTCGGAAACCTGTTCCGGGTTACGCAAAAAGCGACTGACCGTCATTTTGGTCACGCCGACAAGATCGGCTACATCCTGAAGTACGGGTCTTTTCTTTTTCATCGTCCTGACTGGGATAAAGGGGAGACATTCTCCCAGTTTATCACGGACAAAGCGCAACCCGGCCTAATGATTAGGCCGGGTTGCGCAATTTATTTAGACCGGCGGCAGATCGAAAAGCAGAATTTCGCTATCGCTATCGGCGTGAACCGAAATCGCCTGCTCATCCCAAATCGCCAGGCCATCGCTGGTGGTCGCTTTGGTGCCGTTGATGGTCACTTCGCCTTTCACCACCTGAATCCATACGCGACGTTCCGCGGCAATCTGGTGCACCGATTGTTCATCTTTCAGCAGCGCCCAGCGGTACAGCTCCATATCCTGGTGTACTTTCAGCGAGCCTTCACGCGCATCCGGTGACAGCACCAGCTGTTTACCCTGCAGGGCATCGAAGCGGCGCTGCTCGTAGCGCGGGGCGATGCCATTTTCTTCAGGCATAATCCAGATCTGATACAGGCGCAGACGGTCAGTGCTGCTCGGGTTGTATTCCGAGTGACGCACCCCGGTCCCCGCGCTCATGATCTGGAACTCACCTGCCGGAACCTGCTCTTTGTTGCCCATACTATCCTGGTGCTCAACCGCCCCTTCCAGCACATAGGTCAGGATTTCCATGTCTTTGTGCGGGTGAGTCCCGAATCCCTGGCCGGCGTCGATCACGTCATCGTTGATCACCCGCAGCGCAGAAAAGCCCATGAAGTTCGGATCGTAATAGTTCGCAAAAGAGAAAGTATGCCAGGAATCCAGCCAGCCATGATTTGCGTGGCCGCGTTCGTTAGCTTTACGTAAATAGATCATCTTTCACCCCCGTATGTTTTCGATGGAATAAGTGTGGACGCAATCCGTTGCCGATCATAGAGGGTGAAAATTGACTCCTCTGTTCAAAAAATATGAACAACCACAGAGGAGCCAAAGAGGCTTATTTATCGAGGGTTATCGTCGCCGGAGAGGGCTGTTCAAAGCCGCGTTCCAGGATCTCCATATTGGTGAGAACGTCAGATTCCTTGACGTAATTTTGCCGGCCGTTGACGAGGGTCTCATACAGGGAATCATAAACGCGACCATAGTCCCCCGGCTCGACGCGGATCTCTTCCCGCACGCTGACGCCGCTCTCATCCACATATTCCAGCACGCCGACGCTGTCATCCGCCGCAAAGCCCGCTTCACCCGGCATAATATTGGCTTTCAGGCTGGTTTCCTGCCGATCGATGCCGTATTTGATAAACGAACCTTTATGGCCGTGGACGATAAATTTCGGGTACTCCAGCTTAACCAGGTGGCTGGTTTTGACGATGGCCTTCAGGTCACCGTAGAACAGCTGCGCTTCAAACGTATCATCCGGGTTGGCTTTGTTCCGCAGGCTGCGGATGTCATAGGCCACGCGGTCCGGGCGGCCGAATAACGAGATGATCTGATCCATCGTGTGTACGCCCAGACCATAAAAGGCACCATCCTGCGGCAATCCCGGCTGGGTTTCCGCCACCGGACGATAGAGATCGAAATGGCTTTCCACCTCGACGATCTCTCCCAGCTTGCCGCTTTCAATCACCTTTTTGGTGGTCAGAAAGCAGGAGTCAAAGCGGCGGTTCTGGTATGGCGTTACCGTCAGACCTTTGCTCTTCGCCAGGGCGAACAGCGTTTTCGCCTCTGCAAGCGTCGGCGTAAACGGTTTTTCCACCAGCACGTTTTTGCCGGCTTCCAGCGCCCGCCTGGCATAGGCAAAGTGGCTGTCCGCATGGGTGCAGACAATCACCAGGCTGACCTGCGGGTCATTAAGTACCTCGTCGAGATCGCTGGTGAAGTGGATGTGCGAGTATTGCGGCGCCTGCTCTTCCGGCTTCGCGCTACGGCGATAGATATGGGCGACATGCCAGCGGTCTTTGCGGTGCAGAACGTAAGGAAGATGGTAGCGGGTGGTGCTTTTGCCGAATCCAATAAATGCGCAGTGCAGAGTCATAACGCAGTCCTTAGTTGAGGTTTCTGCTGCTAACCATAGCGCACCCCGGCGATGAACTTAACTCTTAACCCATTAAAGATGGCGGAAAACGATCGGCGAAAAAAAGCAAAAAAAAAGCCAGCACCTGGCTGGCTAAAGTAATACTGGAAGCAATGTGAGCAATGTCGTGCTTTCAGGCTTTCCGCAAGGGTCTCCCTGAATGCAGGACAATAATAATCATTCTCATTCGCACTTGTCTACCTCTTTTTGCAAAAATTAGGCGTTGACGCGTTTTTTAAAGTCAGGAATGTTTAAAGAGACTATTGAGCGTACCAGGCCTGCCGCGCAGGCGCTAAGGAGAAGAAGAATGAGTGAAATTGTGATACGCCACGCCGAACCGCGCGATGCAGAACCCTTACGTCAGCTGACTGCGCACCCGGAGGTCTATCACGACACGCTACAACTTCCCCATCCTGCCATGGAAATGTGGCAGGAGCGCCTGCAGCCGAAACCTCACAGCCACCATCTGGTGGCGACCCTCGATGAGCAGGTCGCCGGCCATCTGATGCTGAGCGTTGAACCCCGGCCGCGGCGCAGCCACGTCGCCACCTTTGGCATGAGCGTCGCGGCGCCATTTCACGGTCGCGGCGTAGGCAGCGCGCTGATGCGCGAGATGATTAATCTGTGCGATAACTGGCTGCGGGTTGAACGTATTGAATTAACGGTGTTTGTCGATAACGCCGCCGCCGTTGCCGTCTACCGCAAGCACGGGTTTACCGTTGAGGGCACGGGACGAAACTACGCGCTGCGCAACGGCGAGTACGTCGACGCTTACTTTATGGCGCGGCTCAGATCATAAAGGCGGGATCCGCGGCAGAATCGCCCCCTCCCCGACGGGAAGGGGCGAGATCGGCAGAGAAGCTAGTATCCGGCGGTTAAATCATCCGGTGAACGCGGGTCTGACGCCCCGTACAGCGTCCCGTCCGGGCCCACCATAATGCTCTGGGTGCTGCCCATCGCCTCCTTCACCGCCACTTTCTGCCCCCTTTCTCCCAGCAGCTTCAGCGTATCCGGGCTAAAGCCCTTCTCTACCCACAGCTCATCCGGCAGCCACTGGTGATGGAAGCGCGGCGCGTTGGTCGCTTCCGCGACGTTCATCCCGAAATCGATACTGTTGACCACCATCTGCAGCACGGTGGTGATAATACGGCTACCGCCCGGGCTCCCGGTGACCAGCCAGGTTTTGCCATCTTTCACCACGATGGTCGGCGACATTGACGACAGCGGGCGTTTTTTCGGCCCCACGGCGTTGGCATCGCCGCCCACCAGTCCGTAAACGTTCGGGACGCCGGGTTTTGCCGAGAAGTCATCCATCTGGTTATTCATCAGTATCCCGGAATTACCGGCCACAATACCGGTTCCGAAGGTGGTATTCAGCGTATAGGTGACCGCCACCGCGTTACCGTCTTTATCCACCACCGAGAAATGGGTGGTCTGGTTACTTTCATACGGCGCCAGCTTACCGGGACGGATCTGGCTTGAAGGCTTCGCTTTATTGATATCAATCTGTTCGGCAATCGATTTGGCGTAGGCTTTGTTGGTCAGCGCCTGCCACGGCACTTTGACAAAGTCCGGATCGCCGAGATACTCCGAGCGGTCGGCATAGGCATGTTTTTCGGCTTCCGCCATCACCTGCATGGCGTCTGCGCTGCCGAAGCCGTATTTATGCATATCGAAGTTTTCGAGGATATTGAGGATCTGCACGATATGGATCCCCCCGGAAGAGGGCGGCGGCATCGAGAATACCTGATAGCCACGGTACTCGCCGCCGATCGGCATGCGCTCGACCGCCTGATAGCCCGCGAGGTCGGCCCGCGTTATTAGCCCGCCGTTTTTCTGCATCTCATCGGCTATCTGATCGGCTATCGCCCCTTTATAAAAAGCATCCGGGCCGTGTTCCGCGATCAGCTCGAGACTTTTCCCCAGTTGCTTCTGTACCAGTTTGTCGCCTTTTTTCAGCGGCTCACCGTTTTTCCAGAAGATGGCTTTGCTGTTCGGGTGGTTCGGCAGCACTTCGCTGCCGTAGGTCTTCAGATCGTCGGCCAACGCATCGTTCACCGTGAAGCCCTCTTCCGCCAGCTTGATTGCCGGACGGATCACTTTGTTAAGCGGCATGGTGCCGTATTTTTCCAGCGCCAGAGAGAAGCCTGCGACGGTACCCGGCGTACCGGAGGCCAGGTGCGAGGTCAGCGATTTTTTGCTATCGGGGTTCCCCTGATCGTCGAGGAACATATCCCGGGTTGCCTGCTCCGGCGCCATTTCGCGAAAATCGATGGCGGTGGTGTGCCCGTCTTTGGTCCGCAGCATCATAAAACCGCCGCCGCCAATATTACCGGCCTGCGGGTGGGTGACCGCCAGCGCGTAGCCCACGGCTACCGCCGCATCGACGGCATTCCCCCCCTGGCGCAAAATATCGACGCCCACCCGGGTGGCCGTCGCATCCACCGAGGCGACCATTCCCTGCCGGGCGCGGACCGGATGAAAGACATCTTCTTCTACGCCGTAGGAGACGGGAGGCGGGACGGGCGCGGCCGCGACGGTAAAACTGCCGCCGGCCAGCAAAACAGCGATGACCACCTGACGCCAGGAATGTGCTTTTATCATTGTCTTACTCCTGAAATGTGTTTTTATCCCCGCATAAGCCTGGTTGATAAGTCCTAAAAAATCATTGTTATGCCGGAAAGGAAGTACACTTAAGTGATCCCACGCACGGGAGGAGAGAATAATGAAAGCACGCTTATTTCTGGCGGCGCTGATGCCGCTTAGCCTTCTGGCGCAGCCGCTCAATACCACCAATAACCCTAACCAGCCGGGGTACGTCGTCCCCAGCCAGCAGCGGATGCAAAATCAGATGCAGGTCCAGCAACAGCAGCACCAAAGCATGCTTAAGCAGGATATGCAGAACCAGACGCGCGCCCAGCAGCAGCATCTGCAGACCCAGCTGAATAACAATCAGCAGCGGGTCCAGCAGAGCGGCAATTTGAATTCGTCACAGCAGGCGCTGCCGAATCCCAACGGCGGCATGTTGCCACGGCAGACGACCCCGTAGCGGGGCCGTTTGCCGGCGGCTCAGGGTTGGAAGTGCGGGCCAATAAGGTCAATCGCGTCGGTGCAGATACAGTCCACTCCCCAGCGCAACAGTTCAGCGGCGCGCTGGGGTTTATTGACGGTATAAACGAGGATGCGCAGACCCGCGGCCTTCAGGGTCGCCACGCGCGCCTCATCCAGCAGCTTATGGTTAAGGTGGATAGAGACGCAGCCCAGGCGGGCGGTTAACTCGCGCCAGTCCTCACGCCACTCATCCAGCAACAGCCCGCGCGGCAGCTCGGGTACGGCGTGCTGCGCCGCCTCCAGAGCGTCAATCTCAAACGATGAGAGCAGCGGCGGCGTCATGCCCTGCCACAGCTCACGAGCCGCCAGCGCCACCGCTTTACCGGTCAGCGGAGCGGTGCCGGTGGTGGGCTTGATTTCAATATTCGCCATCATGCCGTGCTGGCGGCAACGTTGTGCCACCGCGGAGAGCAGCGGCAGCGGCTCGCCTTTGAACTGGTGGCTATACCAGCTTCCGGCATCCGCTTTCAGCAGCTCGTTCCACGTCAGTTCACCCGCGATGCCCCAGCCGTTGCTGGTGCGATCCAGATGGTCGTCGTGGAGCAAAAAGATTTGCCCGTCTTTCGACAGCTTGGCGTCAAACTCGATCATCGTATGACCGAAACGCGCGCCAACATCGATCGCCGCCAGGGTGTTTTCCGGGGCCAGTTTACCGCCGCCACGATGGGCGACGATGTGGGGATAAGGCCAGTCACTCATGCGCGTTGTCCTGTTTCACCATCAAAGAGGTGCAGATGATCCTCCGGCAGATGCAGCCACAGCGTGCTGCCCGCTGACGGACGCTGCTGGTGAGGCAGTCTGACCACCAGTTTCTGCTCGCCCCAGCGCCCGTGGGCCAGGTTATCGGCACCTAAAATTTCCAGCGTATCCATCACCAGCGGTACGCCACCTTCCACCTGGGAGCTTAATGCAAAATGCTCCGGACGGATACCTAGCGTCATCTTACGCCCGGCATGGCGGCGATGCTCGCCATCGATAGGTAAACGCAGGCCGCCTTCCAGTTCAAAACGACGACCATCTGCGCTGATACGCCCTTCCAGCAGGTTCATCGCCGGGCTGCCGATAAAGCTGGCAACGAAGCGGCTGGCCGGTTTTTCGTAAACGTCCACCGGCGTGCCGATCTGTTCGGCAACGCCTTTATTCATCACCATCACCCGCTGGGCAAGAGTCATGGCTTCTACCTGATCGTGCGTCACGTACAGCGAGGTGGTTTTCAACCGGCGATGCAGTTGCTGAAGTTCGAGGCGCATCTGCACGCGCAGCTTGGCATCGAGGTTTGACAGCGGTTCATCAAACAGGAATACCGCCGGGTCGCGGACAATCGCGCGGCCCATTGCCACGCGCTGACGCTGGCCGCCGGAGAGCTCGCGCGGGCGGCGCTTGAGCAGGCCGTCCAGCTCCAGAATCCGCGCCGCTTCCTGCACCCGCTCGGCGATCAGGCCTTTGCCCATCCCGCGGATTTTGAGCCCCCAGGCCATGTTCTCTTCCACGCTCATGTGCGGATAGAGGGCGTAGTTCTGGAACACCATCGCGATACCGCGATCCTTCGGCTCCATCTCGGTGACGCGCTGGCGGTTAATCCAGATATCGCCGCTGGTCACCCGCTCAAGCCCGGCCACCATGCGCAGTAGCGTTGATTTGCCGCAGCCGGACGGCCCGACCATGACGATGAATTCCCCGTCCGCGACGTCCAGCGTCAGCGGTTGAATCACCTGGGTTTTGCCGTCCCAGCTTTTGGTTACAGCCTGTAGTTTTAAACCTGCCATTTTATTTCTCACTGTCCACTAAACCACGCACAAACGCCCGCTGCATGGCTAAAACGATAACGACCGGGGGAATCAGCGTCAGCAGCATCGCGGCCATCACCTGATTCCACTGCGTGGTGCCTTCGCCGGTGGCGATCATGCCTTTGATACCCGCCACCGCGGTGCCAAGATTGACGTCCTGAATAATCAACAACGGCCACAGATACTGGTTCCAGCCGTAGATAAAGGTGATCACAAACAGCGCCGCCAGATTGGTTTTCGACAGCGGCAGCACGATGTCGCGGAAAAAGCGCATCGGTGAAGCGCCATCGATACGCGCCGCCTCAATCAGTTCGTCCGGCAGCGTCATAAAGAACTGACGAAACAGGAAGGTGGCGGTCGCCGAGGCCATCAGCGGCAGCGTCAGCCCGGCGTAGCTGTCGAGCATTTTCAGATTGGCGATCACTTCCACCGTGGGAAAAATACGCACTTCAACCGGCAGCATCAGGGTGATAAAGATCATCCAGAAGAACAGATTACGCAGCGGAAAGCGGAACCAGACGATGGCGAATGCGGAGAGCATCGACACCACGATTTTCCCCACCGTGATGCCAAACGCCATGATGAAGCTGTTCAGCATCATCAGCCAGAACGGCGCGCTGTTGGCTCCGACCCCCTGGGTCCAGATAGTGGCCATATTCTCCAGCAGGTGTCCGCCGGGAATTAACGTCATCGGCGTCTCAAAGACCGCCGTGTTATCCAGGGTCGCCGCGACAAAGGCGACATACAGCGGGAACAGGATCACGGCAATCCCGGCAATCAGCATGGTGTGGCTGAAAATCGTCAGCCCGCGACGGTTCTCGATCATTGGTAGCGCACCTTACTTTCAACGTAGCGGAACTGAACGACCGTCAGCACGATCACCAGCAACATCAGCACTACCGACTGAGCGGCGGAAGCAGAGAGATCGAGCCCGGCGAAACCTTCGCGATAGATCTTATAAATCAAGGTGGTGGTAGCCTGTACCGGACCGCCCGCGGTGGCCGCATCGATCACCGGGAAGGTATCAAAGAAGGCATACACCAGGTTGACCACCAGCAGGAAGAAGCTGACCGGCGCAATCAGCGGTAGCGCCAGCTTAAAGAAGCGGCGAATCGGCCCGGCGCCGTCAATTGCCGCGGCTTCCACCAGCGAGCGCGGAATAGATTGCAATGCAGCGAAGAAAAACAAGAAGTTATAGCTAATCTGTTTCCATACCGACGCAAACACCACGAGAAACATCGCCTGACCGCTGTGCTGCGCATGGTTCCAGTCGTAGCCCATCTCAGCGAGGAAGTGGGTGATCAACCCGCGCCCGGGGTTAAAGAGGAAAATCCATAGCACCGCCGCCACCGCCGGCGCCACGGCGTAGGGCAGCAGCATCAGCGTTTGATAGAAGCGGCTGCCGCGCACCACATAGTCAACCAGCGCGGCAAAGAACAGCGAAATGATCAGCCCGCTGAAGGTGACCAGGCTGCTGAACTTGATGGTGGTCCAGAATGAGTCCAGATAGTACGGGTCGTGGAACAGCGTAACGAAGTTGTCCAGGCCGACAAACTGGCTGGAAAGGCCAAATGGATCGACGCTCTGCAGCGAATACCACAGCGCTTCGCCGGCGGGCCAGATAAAGAAAATAATGGTGATAATCAGCTGCGGCGCGACCAGCATATAAGGCAGCCAACGCGAGCGGAATACCGGACGGGATGATGACATGAGGTTACTCTTTTGCTTAACGATGCCGGATAACGTCCCGGATGGCGGCGCAGGCGCCGTATCCGGGCGACTTCACGCGATCGCCCCGGCAGGCTCAACGCCGCCGGGGGAACCTTCCGGCATCTGTACCTTACGACTTAGTCGACTGCTCAAAACGACGCAGCAGCTGGTTACCACGCTCAACCGCTGAATCCAGCGCCTGCTGTGGCGTTTTCTTACCGGTCCACACGCTCTCCAGCTCCTCGTCCACAATGGTACGGATCTGCGGCATGTTGCCCAGACGCAGCCCTTTGGTGAACGGCAACGGCGGCTTGTTCAGCATCTGGCGGGTCGCAATATCCGCGCCTGGGTTCTTGTCATAGAAGCCCTGCTGACGGGTCAGGTCGTAAGCGGCGGTGGTGATCGGCAGATAGCCGGTTTTCTGATGCCATTCCGCCGCGATTTCCGGTTTTGCCAGATACTCGAGGAATTTCGCCACCCCGGTATAGGTTTCCTTATCTTTGCCCTGCATCACCCACAGGCTGGCCCCGCCGATGATGGCGTTCTGCGGCGCGCCTTTCACGTCGGCGTCATACGGCATCATGCCCACGCCGTAGTTGAATTTGGCATACTGACGAATATCGGCCAGTGAACCGGAAGAGGCGGTAGTTATCGCGCAATCACCGTTATAGAACTTCTCGGTGGACTCGTCTTTACGTCCGAAGTAGCTGAAATCGCCTTTCTTGTTCATCGCTTCGAGCATGGCGATATGCTTCACCTGCTCCGGCTTGTTGAATTCCAGAACCGCATTGGTACCGTCAAAACCGTTATTTTGGGTCGCCACCGGCAGGCCATGCCAGGCGCTGAAGTTTTCAATCTGAATCCAGCCCTGCCAGCCGCTGGCGTAGCCGCATTTCATCTCTGCCGCTTTCAGCTTATCGGTATATGCCGCCAGCTCCTGCCAGGTTTTCGGCGGCTGCTCCGGATCTAAGCCGGCTTTTTTGAAGGCGTCTTTGTTGTAGTACAGCACTGGCGTGGAGCTGTTAAACGGTTGAGAGAGCAGATGGCCGCTCTTTGAGTCGGTGTAGTAACCCGAAACGGTGGGAACGAACTGCGATTCATCAAACTTAATGCCCGCATCGGTAAACACCTGATAAACCGGTTTAATGGCTTTGGAGGCCATCATCGTTGCGGTACCGACTTCATAAACCTGAAGGATCGCCGGGGCATTACCGGTACGGAATGCGGCGATGCCCGCGCTCAGACTCTGCTCGTAGTTGCCTTTGTACACCGGGGTAATTTTGTAATCCGGGTTGGCCTCATTGAAACGTTGCGCCAGAGAATCAACTTCTTTACCCAACTCCCCTTCCATGGAATGCCAGAACGGGATGGTAGTTACTGCCAACGCCTGACCAGCACATGCCAGGCTGAGCGCCAGTCCTAAAGCTGTATGTCGTAACGATATCATCGGTTATCTCTCTTGTTGTTCCAGATGCGCGATTTCACGCGTTTTATGTTCGCGGGGGTAACATGACATGCTCGAATTACAGAAAAATAACTTTTTTATTACAAAAAAAAGATAGTAACGCGTCAGAGAGATGGCAAGACGATGAAAGATTGGAGACAGGAAAGTGGGAGCTACGGCACGCCGTTGAATATAAAGACGTAAAAAATCGGCAAACCGTGAAGTCAGTAGCCCGGCCGGACGTCGCGTCGGGGGAAATGCGCTGAGCGTGTCAGCCCTATCGCTTTCCCGGAGTCGGTAGCAACGCCTCGTCCGGGCTACAGAATTATCGTTTCTGGCAGGGTCATTACCCGCCGAGATAGGCGCTACGTACCGCCTCGTTGGCCAGAAGCCGCTCGCCGGTATCTTCCAGCACCACATGACCGTTTTCCAGCACATAGCCGCGGTCAGCCAGCTTCAGCGCCTGGTTAGCGTTCTGTTCGACGAGGAAAATGGTCATCCCCTGCTCGCGCAGCTGTTCGATGGTGTTGAAAATCTGCTGGATGATGATCGGCGCCAGCCCCAGCGAGGGTTCGTCAAGCAGCAGCAGGCGCGGCTGACTCATCAACGCGCGGCCAATCGCCAGCATCTGCTGCTCGCCGCCAGACATGGTCCCCGCCCGTTGAATACGGCGTTCGAGCAGCCGCGGGAACAGTTCGTAGACCCACTGAATACGGCTCTGAAACTGGTCACGATCGGCAAAAAAGCCGCCCATCGCCAGGTTCTCTTCAACCGTCATACGCGAGAAGACGCGACGCCCTTCCGGGACAATCGCCACCGCTTCGCGCATGATTTTCGCGGTTTGCCAGTCGGTGATGTCTTTACCATCAAAAACCACTTTCCCGCTGGAGGCGCGCGGATCGCCGCACAGAGTGCCGAGCAGCGTGGTTTTACCCGCGCCGTTCGCGCCAATCAGGGTGACGATTTCCCCCTGATTAATGTGCAGACTGACGTTATGCAACGCCTGAATCTTGCCGTAGTGGGCGCTTACGTTGTCAAAAGATAACATCACTTTTTCCATACTTATGCCTCACCAAGGTATGCGCGGATCACGTCCGGGTTGTTGCGGATCTCTTCCGGCGTACCGTTAGCCAACGGCGTGCCCTGGTTGACCACGTAAATACGATCGGAAATACCCATCACCAGCTTCATATCATGTTCAATCAGCAGGATGGTGGTGTTGTGATGACTGCGCAGCTCGGCGATCAGCTCGTCCAGCTCTTTGGTCTCTTTCGGGTTCAGGCCGGCCGCCGGTTCATCCAGCATCAGGATTTCCGGCTGGGTCACCATGCAGCGGGCAATTTCCAGCCGCCGCTGGTCACCGTAGGCCAGGTTGCTGGCCTGGCGGTTAGCATGCTCCAGCAGGCCAATACGCTCCAGCCAGGTGGCGGCACGGTCCAGCGCTTCGCTCTGCGCGCGGCGGAAGGACGGCGTTTTCAGCAGGCCGGAGAAGACCCCGGTTTTCAACTGCTGATGTTGCGCCACCAGCAGGTTTTCAATCACCGTCATTTCACGGAACAGGCGCACGTGCTGGAAGGTACGGACGACGCCCATTCGGGCGATCTGCTGCCCCGGCAGCCCTTCCAGATGCTGATCGCGCAGCATGATGCTGCCGCCGGTCGGCTTATAAAAACCGGTCAGGCAGTTGAAGACCGTGGTTTTCCCGGCGCCGTTAGGGCCAATCAGCGACACGATCTCCTGGGGGTGCAGCTCCAGCGACACGTTGTTGACCGCCAGCAGGCCGCCAAAGCGCATCATCAGGCCGCTGACGGATAATAATGGCTGACTCATGCCTGCTCTCCTTTCGCCTGACCTTTTTTCAGCTTCAGCTGCGGACGCGTCATCGGCAGCAGACCCTGCGGACGCCAGATCATCATCAGCACCATCAAACCACCCAGCATCAACATGCTGTATTCGTTGAAATCACGCATCAGCTCGCGCGACACCACCAGCAGCACGGCGGCGAGAATCACCGCAAACTGCGATCCCATCCCGCCGAGAACCACAATCGCCAGCACAAAAGCCGACTCGGCAAAGGTGAAGGATTCCGGGCTGACAAAGCCCTGGCGCGCGGCGAACAGCGTCCCGGCGAAACCGGCAAACGCGGCGCTGATGGTAAAGGCGGTGAGCTTGATGCGCGTTGGGCTCAGACCCAGCGACCGGCAGGCAATCTCATCTTCACGCAGCGCTTCCCATGCGCGGCCCAGCGGCATACGCAGCAGACGGTTAATCACAAACAGCGACAGCACCACCAGCAGCAGCGCCACCAGATAAAGGAAAATCACCCGATCGCCGGGGTCATACTTGAGGCCGAAGAAGTTACTGAAGGTATCCCAGCCGCCTTCGCGGGCGCTGCGGCTAAACTCAAGGCCAAACAGCGTCGGCTTAGGAATCTGGCTGATGCCGTTGGGGCCGCCGGTCACGTCGGTATTATTGAGCAGCAAGATACGGACGATTTCGCCGAAGCCGAGGGTGACGATCGCCAGATAGTCGCCGCGCAGGCGCAGCACCGGGAAGCCCAGCAGGAAGCCCGCGGCGGCGGACACCAGCCCTGCCAGCGGCAGACAGGTCCAGAAGCCGAGGCCGTAGTAGTGATTCAGCAGCGCAAAGGTGTAGGCGCCGATGGCATAGAAACCGCCGTAGCCCAGCACCAGCAGGCCGGACAGCCCCACCACCACGTTAAGACCCAGGCCGAGAATGATATAAATCATGGTCAGGGTGGCGATATCCACCGTCCCGCGCGACACCATAAACGGCCACGCCACGGCGATAACCAGCAGCGCCAGCAGGAACAGCTTCTGCTTCACCGTTGAACCATCGATGGCCGGCATAATAAACTTCGGCCCGGAGACGTTCTTCATCGTTTTCTGGAACAGCGGACGCATCAGCTGAAACAAGAAGACCACTGCGGTGCCGATGAAGATCCACTGCCAGCGAATATCGGCGGCGGTATCGACCACCAGTTTGGTGCCGTCCAGCTCCAGCTGCACGCCCATAAAAACGCCCGCCAGAACGAAGAACATCACCGCGGACAGCAGCGCCATTGCAATATGCATCGGTTTCATACTTTCTCTACCTCCGGGCGACCCAGAATGCCGGTAGGCATGACCAACAGCACCAGGATCAGCAGCGCGAAGGAGACGACGTCTTTATATTCCGTGCTGAGATAGGCCGAGGAGAGCGCTTCGGCGATACCGAGGATCAGGCCGCCGATCATCGCCCCCGGGATACTGCCGATACCGCCCAGTACCGCCGCGGTGAAGGCTTTCATCCCGGCCATAAAGCCGATATACGGGTTGATAACGCCATAGAACTGGCCCAGCAGCACGCCGGCCACCGCCGCCATCGCCGCGCCGATCACAAACGTCAGAGCAATCACCCGGTCGGTGTTAATCCCGAGCAGGCTCGCCATTTTGAGATCTTCAGCACAGGCACGGCAGGCGCGACCCATGCGTGAATAGCGGATAAACAGCGTCAGCGCCAGCATCGCCACAAAGGTCACGACCCAGATCACCAGCTGCATCGTGGTGACGGTGGCCGCAAAGTTTTCGCTGCTGCCAATGATCCACTGGCCGTTGAACAGGCTTGGCAGCGCCACGTCGCGCGAGCCTTCCGTCAGGCTGACGTAGTTTTGCAGGAAAATCGACATCCCGATGGCGGAAATCAACGCAATCAGGCGTTTAGAGCTGCGCACCGGCCGGTAGGCCACGCGTTCAATGCTCCAGCCGTAGGCGCTGGCGATAATAATCGCCCCGACAAAGCCGGCGGCCACCAGCAGCCAGCTGGTATCAATTCCCATCATCATCAGCGCCGCGATGATCATGAAAGAGACGTAGCTGCCAATCATGTACACCTCGCCGTGGGCGAAGTTGATCATGCCGATAATGCCGTAGACCATGGTGTAGCCGATGGCGATCAGCGCATAGGTGCTGCCCAGCGTGACGCCGTTAAACATCTGCTGCAGAAAGTAGAGAAACTGCTCGGACATAAGGTAACCTTTTTCATGCCGCCCGCTGGCCGCGGGCGGTGGGATAACGCATCTTATTTCGCGACAGAGGATGAACCATCCGCATGCCACTGGAAGACACCAAACTCAAATCCCTTCAAATCGCCTTTTTCGTCCCAATTCAGCGGCCCAATCACGGTTTTCGCCCCGTGAGCTTTCAGATCTTTGATTAAATCCAGCGGTTCCTGACTGCCGCTTCTGTCCATCGCCTGCGCTAAAGACTGCACGGCAGCGTAGGTGATCCAGACGTACGGACCGCTCGGATCTTTCTTCTCTGCCTTCAACGCCTCGACGATAGCGCCGTTCGCCGGATCCTGGTCATAACGTTTCGGCATTGTCACCAGCATGCCTTCCGCCGCCGCGCCGGCGATGTTAGACAGCGAGGCGTTGCCGACGCCTTCCGGGCCCATAAAGACGGTTTTCAGACCAACGGAGCGCGCCTGGCGCAGCATCTGGCCCATTTCCGGGTAGTAGCCGCCGTAATAAACGAAGTCGATATTCTCTTTCTTCAGACGCGCCAGCAGCGCGGAGAAGTCTTTCTCACCGGCGGTGATACCGTCAAAGAAGACAATATTGGCATTGCCTTTCTTCAGACTCTCCTGCACCGAGCGGGCCAGCCCTTCGCCATACTGCTGCTTGTCGTGAATAATGGCGATACGCTGCGGTTTCACGGTTTCCAGAATGTATTTCGCCGCGGTCGGCCCCTGCGAAGAGTCCAGACCCGCGGTGCGCATGATGTACTGATAGCCGCGCTGGGTCAGTTCCGGGTTGGTGGCCCCCGGAGAGATCATCAGAATGCCTTCATCTTCATAGATATCAGACGCCGGCTGCGTGGAAGACGAGCACAGATGGCCGATAACATACTTAATGCCCTCGTTGACGATTTTGTTCGCCACTGCCACGGCCTGTTTCGGGTCGCAGGCATCATCGTACTCGACGCCAACCAGCTTATCGCCCTTAATCCCGCCCTGAGCGTTAATGTCTTTGATAGCCTGACGTGCGCCGTTGAACTCCATGTCGCCCCATTGGGCTACCGGGCCAGACATCGCGCCGACAACGGCGACTTTAATATCCTTGGCCATGACCGCGTGCGACATCGCCAGTGCGACGACCCCCGCAATAATGGTTTTCGCGTTCCTTTTCATGCTTCAGAACCCCGTTCGAGATGTGGTGTAAATATTTTGTATTTTTATGGTTAAAAAGCATTCTGTGCTTTTATTAAACAACGCTACTTTTACCATTATCTTTAATGGTTTAGCGCAGTTTTTTACCTGAATTCAGATTAAAATCTCTATATTTCAGGCGATTAAGCAAAGATAATATTCTGTATTTCAGTGAAGATAAACAAAAAAAAGTCCAGTTCACAGCATAAAATAACGATACATAAGGCGGAATAAAACGCTGCACATTAGGTTAAAATTCTGCTTATTTTTCGATCCATGACGGATTGCGCTGCCCCAACTTCTCCACGAAAACGAATCCCCTGCTGAATGCCGGAAAAACAGCGCCCCTTCTGGTCATAAATTTGGGTACACTGGCCTATCCGTTTTGACTGGACGCATCGAGCATGAAACTGACCATTATTCGTTTATCGCACTTCAGCGATCAGGATCGCATCGACCTGGGGAAAATCTGGCCGTCGCAGGATCTCGCCGCCATCCCGATGGATGATCAGCACCGGGTTTACGCCGCCCGCTTTAACGAGCGCCTGCTGGCCGCCGCGCGCGTCACCCTGCGCGGTACAGACGGTGAGCTTAGCGCGCTGTGCGTACGCGAAGTCACCCGCCGTCGCGGCGTCGGGCAGTATTTAGTCGAAGAGCTGCTGCAGGACAATCCGCAGATCAAGCGCTGGCGGGTCAGCGACGCGGGGGTGGAAGATAAGGCGGTAATGTCCGCGTTTATGCAGGCGCTGGGCTTTAGTGCGCAGCAGAGCGCTTGGCAAAGGGAGCTCCGCTAGACGCCGCGTCGGCGGAAGCGCCTTACCGGGACTACCTGTAACCGTAGCCCCGGTAAGCGTAGCGCCAGCGGAGAAATCCCCGGGAGCTTACATCAGTAAGTGACCGGGGTTGAAGAACGCCGCCAACGCACCTGCGGCGCGAGAGGCGAAGGTTAAATTATTTGGCGTCGGTGGCGGTACCATCCGCATGCCAGGTAAACACCCCGAACTCAAAGCCTTTCAGGTCGCCCTTCTCATCCCATGACAGCGGCCCCATGACGGTATCCACTGAATTCGCCTTCAGGTATGTCGCGATGGCCGCCGGGTCTTCGGACTGATTCAGGCCTGCCTGCAGCGACTGAATGGCTGCATAGGTCGTCCAGACGAATGCGCCGCTCGGGTCCTGTTTCTTCGCGTTGATCGCATCCACAATCGGTTTGTTCGCCGGAACCTGATCGTAGTTCTTCGGCTTGGTAACCAGCATGCCTTCAGCCGACTGGCCGGCAATGTTAGACAGAGAGACGTTCGCTACGCCCTCCGGCCCCATAAACTGCGTTTTCAGGCCGGCCGCGCGGGACTGACGCAGAATTTGGCCCATTTCCGGGTGGTAGCCGCCGTAATAGACGAAGTCGATGTTTTCTTTCTTCAGACGCGCCACCAGGGTGGAGAAATCTTTCTCACCGGCGGTGATACCGTCAAAGAACACCACGTTAGCGCCGCCCTTCTTCAGGCCGTCCTGCACCGCTCGCGCCAGACCTTCGCCATATTGCTGCTTGTCATGGACGATAGCGATACGCTGAGGCTTTACTTTCTCGATGATGTATTTCGCCGCCGTTGGGCCCTGGTCAGAATCCAGGCCGGTGGTACGCAGGATCATTTTATAGCCGCGCGCGGTCAGCTCCGGAGCGGTGGCCGCCGGGGTGATCATCAGAATGCCTTCGTCTTCATAGATATCGGACGCCGGCTGAGTCGAGGAAGAGCATAAGTGGCCGATAACGTACTTAATACCGTCGTTGACCACTTTGTTGGCTACCGCTACCGCCTGTTTCGGGTCACAGGCATCGTCATATTTAACGATCTGCAGCTTATTGCCTTTGATTCCGCCTTTCGCGTTGATATCGGCCACCGCCTGCTCGGCACCGGTAAACTCCTGGTCGCCATACTGTGCCACCGGACCTGACATCGCGCCAACCACGGCAATTTTGATGTCTTCAGCAAGCGCGGCATTGCTCATTATTAAGGCGATACATCCTGCCAGTAACGCTTTACCCTTCATGTTCATCCTGAGGCTCCCCATTATTATGGTTTTTTGCATTCGTTGTGATGTTGTTTATTAGCGCATTATTCTAATTTTAGTCATAAGTAAAGCATATGACGACTGAATTAAGGTCTGCCGCCTGCGCTTTCGCAGCACACTATGCTAAACATACCGTCATTCTGGAGAATTTGAAATGACAAAATTGTGGGTTATGTAACAGATAAGTGACAAATAAAAAACCGCGCCGGAAGCAACCGGACGCGGTGGAGGATGACATCAAACATCCAGGCGGCAGTGGCGCGTTGGCGCCTGTGTGGTTTGGCTTCTCTGCCGCCGCACAGAATTGGGACACGTTAGCCCTTCAGTACCCGCGCCAGAATATCCAGCGCTTTGGCGAACTGCGCATCAGGGATCGTTAACGGATACAGGAAACGGATCACGTTGCCATAGACGCCGCAGCTCAGCAGCAGCAGGCCCTGTTCCTGCGCCCTCTGCTGGATCTGGCGGGTAAATTCCGGTGACGGCGCGCCGGTGTGCGGATCGTTAAACTCCACGGCCACCATCGACCCCTGCCCGCGAACATCGACAATCGCCGGGCAATACTCACGAGCCTGATTCAGCACCTCTTGCAGCTGGCTACCGAGCCGCCCGGCGCGCTGGCAAAGCTGCTCTTCTTCGATAACGTCAAGGACCGCATGCGCGGCAGCCACCGCCAGCGGGTTACCGGCATAGGTGCCGCCAAGCCCACCCGGCGCCGGCGCATCCATCACCTCGGCGCGGCCGACTACGCCGGACAGCGGGAAACCGCCGGCCAGACTTTTCGCCATCGTCATCAGGTCCGGTTTCACAGCATAATGTTGCATCGCAAACAGCTTACCGGTACGCGCAAAGCCCGTTTGCACCTCATCGGCAATCAGCAGAATACCGTGGGTGTCGCACAGCGTACGCAGCGCCTGCATGAACTCAGCGGGAGCGACGTTGAAACCGCCTTCTCCCTGAATGGGCTCGAGGATTATTGCCGCCACCTGGTCCGCAGCGATGTCGGCTTTAAAAATACGCTCCAGGCTTTTCATGGCGTCATCGGTGGTAATGCCGTGTGCGGCGTTGGGATATACCCCGTGATACACCGACCCGGGGAACGGCCCGAAGCCAATTTTGTAAGGGGCCACCTTACCGGTCAGCGCCATGGTCATGAAGGTACGCCCATGGAAGCCACCGCCGAAGGTGATCAGTCCCGGACGGCCGGTGTAGGCGCGGGCAATCTTGACCGCGTTTTCCACGGCTTCCGCCCCGGTGGTGAAGAAGGCGGTTTTTGCCGGCCCG
The DNA here is from genome assembly GCF_044900465.1 of Klebsiella sp. NPDC088457. Classification (NCBI taxonomy): domain Bacteria; kingdom Pseudomonadati; phylum Pseudomonadota; class Gammaproteobacteria; order Enterobacterales; family Enterobacteriaceae; genus Klebsiella; species Klebsiella sp. NPDC088457. The sequence goes on from NZ_JBJDNH010000052.1 coordinate 23,686, forward strand.
TCGATCGGCGCCAGCGCGTTAATCCGTTCCGCCAGGGAGACATAGCTTTCGTAAGGGACAATCTGATAGGCCGTGTGGGTAAAGGCCTGCAGCTGCTGCGCGACGGCGGCAACAATTTTCGCATGGCGGTGGCCGGTGTTGAGCACGGCGATGCCGGCAGCAAAATCGATGACCTCGTTGCCTTCCACATCCCACAGCGTGGCGTTTTCCGCCTTCTCAACAAAATAATCGCACATTACGCCTACGCCGCGCGGCGTCGCCTGCTGGCGGCGTTGATTCAGTTCTGAACTTTTCACCCTTGAATCTCCTGTATGTGAGTCACGTTATCGCAACAATCTCGAAACTATGTCGTTTATTTACACAGGAGTTGGCTCTATAATCGAGTACCAGTTTCGATTATCTGAGGGATCCAATTGCGTTCACTGGTCGGTGACCTTATTCTGGTCAGATTGCAGGAGGAGACGGATCCGCTACTGCATAAACGCTTATATAACGCGGTTCGTCGCTCGATTCTCGACGGTTCATTACCGCCGCAGAGCCGCCTGCCTCCCTCGCGGGATTTGGCCGGAGAGCTGGGCGTATCAAGAAACACCATATTAACAACTTATGAACAATTACTGGCGGAAGGTTATGTGGTTTCCCGGCGAGGAAGCGGCACATTTGTCGCGAAAACAGGGCCGGATATATTTCTTCCCGCTGACAGAAGCGGAGAAAACAGTAGCGAACCCGCAGCCATACCTTACCTGTCCCGGCGCGGGCAGCATTTGCTCACGCACGTCAGCGCCAGCCCACGGCAATGGGGAGCATTTATCCCCGGCGTGCCGGATGTCAACGCCTTTCCCCATCCCTTGTTCAGCAAGATTCAGGCGCGCATCAGTCGCCGCCCAAAGCCTGAACGGCTGAGCTACAGCTGTAACGGCGGTACGCCGGAACTACAACATGCGTTAGTGGATTACCTCAGAGTTTCCCGCGGCGTCCGCTGCCAGGCAGATCAAATTCTGATTACCGAGGGGATCCATCAGGCGATCGATCTGGTCACGCGCATGCTGTGTGACGGCGGCGATCTGGCGTGGGTTGAAGAGCCGTCTTACTGGGGGATTCGCCACGTACTGGCGATGAACGATGTGCGCGCCGCTCCGATCGCCGTCGATGCCAACGGGCTGTGTCCGCCGGAGACGGTGGCAGAGGCCCCGCGCCTGATTTTTGTCACCCCCTCGCATCAATATCCGCTTGGCGCGGTGATGAGTCTGGAACGACGTCAGCGTTTACTGGCCCTGGCTCGCCAGCACGGCAGCTGGATCGTCGAAGACGATTACGACAGCGAGTTTCGCTTTTCCGGCCAGCCGATCCCGGCGCTGCAGGGGCTGATCGCCGACGCGCCGGTAGTCTACGTCGGGACCTTCAGTAAGACCCTCTATCCCGGGCTACGGCTGGGCTATGTCGTACTCCCTCGTCCCCTGATCGGCGATCTTAAAAGCGCCCATGCCGAGCTTTATCGCGGCGGCCACTCGTTGATTCAGATGGCGCTGGCGGAGTTCATTAACGCCGGTCATTACTCAGCGCATATTCGCCGTATGCGCCTGCTTTACAGCCGCCGTCGCGCCTGTCTGACCGAGCTGATACAACGATATTGCAGCCCGCATGCGCTGTCGGATTTCAGCGATAATGCCGGGCTGCATCTGATCCTGAATCTACCGGAGGAAGCGGATGACGTGGCGATCGCCCGGGCGGCCAATGCCCGGCATATTCTGGTGCGTCCGCTCTCACGCTACTATCTGACGGAGCAGCGTAAGAAAGGGTTATTGATGGGGTTTGCCAGCCTGGCGGAGGCGCAAATGGAACCGGCCTTCCGGATCCTGCTTGCGTGCCTGCAGACCTTGTGCCCACAGGCGCTGGCCGCCGGGGAAGAGGCAGAAAAACAAAACGCCCCAACGTAATGTGGGGCGTTATCGGGTATCTGCACAGCGGCGAGCTACAACGCTCGCGCGTTACGCTTCAATGGCGGTGCGCAGTTTCTTCATCGCGTTCTTTTCAAGCTGGCGCACGCGCTCGGCCGATACGCCATAGCGATCCGCCAGCTCCTGCAGCGTCGACTTATTGTCTTCGTCCAGCCAGCGGGCGCGGATGATATCCTGGCTACGCTCGTCAAGGCCCTGCATCGCGTCGGTCAGCTTGTTGGCCGCCTGCTCTTCCCAGTTATCGTCTTCAATGCCATCGGCAAAGTTAGACGTTTTATCCTGCAGATAGAGCACCGGCGCCATCGGCTGGCTATCGGACTCGTCGTCCGACGACATATCGAAGGTCATGTCCTGCGCCGCCATCCGTGATTCCATTTCACGTACGTCTTTGCTCGACACGCCCAGCTCGCGGGCCACCATTTCGACTTCATCCTGGTTAAACCAGCCCAGACGCTGTTTGGTTTTACGCAGGTTAAAGAACAGCTTACGCTGTGCTTTGGTCGTGGCGACTTTCACAATACGCCAGTTACGCAGGACGTATTCATGAATTTCGGCCTTAATCCAGTGTACGGCGAAGGAGACCAGACGCACGCCCACTTCCGGGTTGAAACGACGCACCGCTTTCATCAGGCCAATGTTACCTTCCTGAATCAGATCCGCCTGCGGCAGGCCATAGCCCGAATAATTACGAGCAATATGAACAACAAAGCGCAGGTGAGACAGGATCAGCCTTTTCGCTGCTTCCAGATCGCCCTGGTAATGCAGCTTTTCAGCAAGCTCCCGCTCTTCATCAGCCGATAACATCGGCCAGCTGTTCGCAGCCCGGATATACGATTCCAGGTTACCAACGGGGGCTAAAGCTAAAGTTTGCATATCTTTGGTCATTCAAATCCTCTCAATCGATATCGTCTGGCGCGCTGCGCTTCCCATGAGGTGGGCAACAAACATGCCAGCATTTATGAGCAACGAGAATATCACCCACATTAGTATCAGACAGTGATTTTATCCACAAGTTCCATGCAACGATGTGAGTAGATTACGCACAAATTGTGACATGGGAATGAAAGCGTAGGGAAGAGACGACAGGGACTCTTTCCCTGCAGAGAGACATTCATCAGTGCAGGGAAAGATTATATCAGACTTTTTTTAATCGGGGGTAAAGTGACGTAAATGTTGCACGGTTGCCAGCCAGGCGGCGACCCAACCAATCATCGAGCAGACGATCAGCATCAGCAGACACTCGTCAAAACCTAAGCCGCTGAGTTCGAACTTCGTGCCGAATACTTTCGCCACCTCCGTCACCGCGGAGGACAGGCGCATCACCATAATCTCCGACAGAATCAGCGACAGAAAAGCGCCACAGAAGCCCAGCAACGCGCCGCCATAGAGGAACGGGCGCAGGATAAAGCCATCGGTGGCGCCGATCAGTTTCTGCACGTTGATGGTGTCGCGACGGGCAAAAATGCTCAGGCGCACGCTGTTACCAATGACGAGGAACACGGCCGCGACCATCAGCACGCCAATCAACGCCGACACGCGGCCCACCAGCCCGGTGAGGGAAGAGAGCCGCGCAAACCAGCTGTCATCCATCCGCACTTCATCCACGCCCTGAATATGCGTCACCCGGTCACGAAGGGTATTCAGCGCCTCGGTACTCTGGAAATCCAGCTTCGGCACCACAATCGCCACCGCCGGCAGCGGGTTCTCTTCCAGCATGTCCAGCGCGCCGCCAAAGCCTGACCAGTTGCGGAACTCGCCAAGCGCTTCATCCCGCGACAGATAGTTGACCTTCTCCACGCCTTGTTCCGCCTGGAGCTGGCCGACCACCCGCGCCGCGGCATCGTCATCCAGCGTTTTCTCCAGATAAACGGTGATCTGCGGTGAGGGGTAGTACTGCGCCGCCGCGCTGTTGACGTTTTTGTAGACCATATAGCACACGCTCGGCAGCGTCAGCGAAATGGCGATAACCATGATCGTCAGGAAAGTGGCGAGCGGCGTGCTTTTCAAATCCTGCACCGCGCCATGCCAGGCATAGCGAACCTGCTCGTTAAAGACGTTGCTCTTACGGGAAGCCGGGTTCGGTGCCGGTTTTGGCCGCTTCGGCGCGTTGCGCCCGCCGCCGCCCGCGCCTGCGCCATTACGCAGGCGGTCGAGTCTGCTGCCGAACCGGCGAATCTGATTCATTGCGTCGCGCTTATTCACCCCAATGGCCTCCGTGCATATGACCGTCGCTCAGGGTCAGCATGCGATACGAGCGACTGGAAATCAGTCCCAGGTCGTGCGTCGCCATCAGCACCGTAACCCCGACGCGGTTAAATTCCTCAAACAGACGTAAAATACCTTCCGAGAGCGCCTCATCGAGGTTACCGGTGGGTTCGTCCGCCAGCAGCACCGCGGGCTTATTCACCACCGCACGGGCAATCCCCACGCGCTGCTGTTCACCGCCGGAGAGTTGAATAGGGAGGTTTTTCGCTTTGTCCAGCAGCCCGACCTTGTCCAGCGCCGCCGACACGCGACGACGGATGTCGTCGCCGCTGGCGCCGGCAATAATCAGCGGAATGGCCACATTATCAAACACCGTGCGATCCATCAGCAGGTGATGGTCCTGGAAAATCATGCCGATCTGCCGGCGCAAAAACGGCACCTCACGGCTCTTCAGGCGGCTAATGTCGTGACCGCCGAATAAAATTTTCCCGGCGCTCGGCCGTTCGATCCCGCAGATAAGCTTAAGCAGGGTACTTTTCCCCGCGCCGGAGTGGCCGGTCAGGAATGCCATCTCGCCCGACCGCAGGTGGAAATTCACCCCCTGCAGCGCTTGTCTCCCACCGAGATAGGCTTTGCTGACTTGTTCAAAGCGAATCATTCTTAATCCTCTCGGGCAAAAAGTGCCTCAATAAAGTCGCCCGCATTAAACGGACGCAGATCCTCAATACGTTCACCGACGCCAATGTAGCGAATCGGAATACCGAACTGGTCGGCGACGGAGAAGATAACCCCGCCTTTCGCGGTGCCATCCAGCTTAGTCAGCGTGATGCCGGTCAACCCAACGGCTTCATGGAACAGTTTGGCCTGGCTAATCGCATTTTGCCCGGTGCTGGCGTCAATCGTCAGCATGACCTCATGCGGCGCGTTTTCGTCCAGTTTTTTCATCACCCGGACGATTTTTTTCAGCTCTTCCATCAGGTGCGATTTGTTCTGCAAACGGCCCGCCGTATCGGCAATCAGCACGTCAACATTTCGCGCCTTCGCCGCCTGAATAGCATCGAAAATGACCGAGGCCGAGTCGGCGCCGGTGTGCTGAGCAATCACCGGGATGTTGTTACGCTGGCCCCAGACCTGCAGCTGTTCCACCGCGGCGGCGCGGAAGGTATCCCCCGCCGCCAGCATGACCGATTTACCCTGCTGCTCAAACTGACGCGCCAGCTTACCAATGGTGGTCGTTTTACCGACACCGTTAACGCCGACCATCAGAATAACAAATGGCGTTTTCCCTTCAACATTCAGCGGCTCATCCACTTTCGCGAGGATATCGCCCATCTCTTCTTTCAGCAGGCCATACAGCGCTTCCGCGTCGCGAAGCTGTTTCCGGCTGGCGCCCTCGGTCAGGTTAGTAATGATCTTACGGGTCGTTTCCACACCGACGTCGGCAATCAGCAGCTGCTCTTCCAGCTCTTCAAACAGATCATCGTCGATTTTTTTGCCGCGGAACAGACTGATAAATCCGGAACCGAGGTTCTGTTTGGTTTTAATCAGGCTGCGCTTCAGGCGCGCGAAGAAGCCCTCTTTGGTCGGTTTTTCCTGCTCCTGTTGCGCCGGATCCTCTACCTGAGCCTCTTCTGCTGCTTCGGCATCAGCCGCCAGCGCCTGAGCGTCCAGTTCCTCATCAGACAGCGCAACATCGTGCGGCTCTTCAGAGACCTCCTCGCTCAGCACCGCCTCTTCAACAGCGGCGACCTCCGGCTCGGCAATGAGCGCTTCCGGCGCCTGTTCAGCCAGCGCTTCGGCGACGGCCGGCTGCGCAATGCTCTCTTCGACCAGCGGTTCCGCGACGACATTCCCGGCAACCCCCTCTTCGACTCCGGGCTCTTCCACGCCGTCACTGACCACCGGCGCGGGTTCCATAACCGCTGGCGCCTGATGCAGCTCTTCCGCTGCGGCCGGCACCTCTACCGCTTCCGCAGGCGTAGCAGGGTGCGCTAATTCGCTCCCGACAACCTGTTCGGTGACGTCGACGATATCGGCCGCAAAAGCCTGCGGGTCTTCTTTTTCCACGGCAGGTGCGCTTGCCGCATCCGCTTCTGGCGTCGCCACGGTCTGTTCAGGCACCTCTGCCGCCGGATGCGATTCGGCAACCCCGGCCTGCCCTTCTACTTTTTGTTCGCTCTCTGTTTCCTGCGCCTGTTCTTTTTGTCCAAAGCCCAGCCAGGAAAAGAAGCCACGTTTTTTCTCTTTTGCCATTTGCGACGACACTCCCGCGGTTTATTCATGGCACAGCTCCGGCATAACAATAGCGGAAGCTGAAAAATGATGAAATTAGTCGGATAGTCTATCACTTAACTTAACTCGCATCACCGCCCCCGGATTAAGGTTTCGTCATCCGCGTTCGATCGCTAGAATAGCGGGCTGAAAGTTGAGACCTGAGCAAAGAGATGAAGAAACCAAACCACGCAGGCAGCGGCCAGATCCGCATTATCGGCGGGCAATGGCGGGGCCGTAAATTACCGGTGCCGGAGAGCCCGGGTCTGCGCCCGACCACCGACCGGGTGCGTGAAACCCTGTTTAACTGGCTGGCGCCCTCGATGGTCGACGCCCGCTGCCTCGATTGCTTCGCCGGCAGCGGCGCTCTGGGGCTGGAGGCGCTCTCCCGCTATGCCGGCAGCACAACGCTGCTGGAAATGGAGCGCGGCGTCGCCCAGCAGCTGCAAAAGAATCTCGCGACCCTGAAAGCCGATAGCGGCAAAGTGGTCAACACCAACACGCTTACCTACCTCAACCAGCCCGGCACGCCGCACCATATCGTGTTCGTCGACCCGCCGTTCCGCAAAGGTCTGCTGGAAGAAACGCTGCGCCTGCTGGAAAATAACGGCTGGCTCGCCGACGAAGCGCTAATCTACGTTGAGAGCGAAGTTGAAAATGGCTTACCGCCGGTGCCGGAAAACTGGCATCTGTATCGTGAAAAAGTGGCCGGACAGGTCGCCTACCGTCTCTATCAACGTGAGGCACAAGGAGAAAGTAATGCTGATTAATTTTGGCCGCGTGCTGATGCTGTGCGTTTGGGCGTTTTTGCTGTTAAATCTGTTTCAGCCTTTCCCCAAGCCGCTGAATATCTTTGTTAACGTCGCGCTGATCTTTATGATCCTGATGCACGGTCTGCAGTTGACGCTGCTGAAAGCCACTCAGCCGAAAGATGCCCCGCCGCTGAGCCGCTTCGAACAGATCCGCATTTTCGTGTTCGGCGTGTTTGAACTGGTGGCCTGGCAGAAAAAGCTCAAGGCCACCCTGCGTAAGAAGTAATGGCGACGGGCTCAGGGGTCAGGCGTAAACGCGACAAACCTTGAGCCTTTATAACTCAGCATTCCCCGGTCGCCGACGCTCAGCGCATGATATTGCGTCTCCTCCAGGCGAAAACTGACTTCCAGCCCGCCGGTCTCCGGCCTGAAGCTCGCCTCATAGCGCATATCGCTGCCGGCAGGGGTGACCGTTTGCTGGCGCGAGCGGCGATCGTTAAGCACCTTTTCCCGCTTGTTGCTCACCACGACCCGCTTTTGTAACAGCGGCGCGGCGTCATTATCCATACTTTCCCGTCGTTGCTGGACGTAGCGAACCGATGCTGCCACCACAATGATGGCCACAACGATCATAAAAAACAGTGGAACCTTGCTCATCGATCTTACCCCCAGGAATTCTCAGGAATAAGCATACCGCGCCTTGATTAACATTGTCATCTGCCCGCCCGAACCACTACACTAAGTTTCAGTACTGAAAATATGCCACTCACTTAATAATAACAGATACAAGGACTTACTATGCTTTGGTCGTTTATTGCTGTCTGTTTTTCCGCATGGCTTTACGTCGATGCTTCCTATCGTGGCCCGACGTGGCAACGCTGGGTTTTTAAACCCGTCACCCTGATCCTGCTGCTGCTGCTGGCCTGGCAGGCGCCGATGTTCAACGCCATCAGCTACCTGGTGCTTGCCGGGCTGTGTGCTTCGCTGCTGGGCGATGCGCTGACGCTGCTGCCTCGTCAGCGGATAATGTACGCAGTGGGGGCGTTTTTCCTGTCGCACCTGCTATATACCATCTGGTTCGCCAGCCAGATGACGATGTCGTTTTTCTGGCCGCTGCCGCTGGTGCTGCTGGTGATTGGCGCCCTGCTGTTTGCAGTTATCTGGAGTCGGCTGGAAGAGATGCGTATGCCGGTATTTACCTTTATCGGCATGACGCTGGTGATGGTGTGGCTGGCGGGCGAACTGTGGTTCTTCCGCCCGACGGATACCGCGCTCTCCGGCTTCGCCGGCGCGACCTCCCTGCTACTGGGCAACATCGTCTGGCTGGTCAGCCACTATCGTCGTCGTTTCCGCGCCGATAACGCCATCGCCGCCGCATTCTACTTCGCCGGCCACTTCCTGATCGTCCGCGCGCTGTATCTCTGATTTAGCGCTTGACTCTGGAGTCGGCTCCAGAGTGTATCCTCCGCGTAATGAGAAAATTATCATTACCGGAGGGTCTCATGTCGACTCCAGAAGCTCAGGATAAAAAAGTTCCGCAATTCTCGTCATTCACACTCAAACCGGCTACCGCGCCGTCCGACAGCTGCTGTACCGAGTCGACCTGTACCACCGCTTCCGAGGCTGACCGATTAAACGACGCGCGCTATAGCTGGCTGGTCGATGGAATGGACTGCGCCGCCTGTGCTCGTAAGGTTGAGAATGCGGTGCGCCAGGTGCCGGGCGTCAGCCAGGTACAGGTACTATTTACCACCGAAAAACTGCTGGTTAATGCCGATGCCGATGTCCGCGCCAGGGTAGAGCGCGCGGTGCGCGCTGCCGGCTATACGCTACGCGATGAAAACGCGCCGCAGGCAGCAACCTCGCGTCTGCGTGAGAATCTGCCGCCGATCGCCCTGCTGCTGATGATGGCGCTGAGCTGGGGTCTCGAACAGTTCAACCACCCGTTCGGCGAGCTGGCATTCATCGCGACGACCCTCGTCGGCCTGTGGCCCGTAGCCCGCCAGGCCGGGCGCTTGATCAGAAGCGGCAGCTGGTTTGCCATTGAAACGCTGATGAGCGTCGCCGCCATCGGAGCGCTGTTTATCGGCGCCACCGCCGAAGCGGCGATGGTGCTGCTGCTGTTCCTGATCGGCGAGCGCCTCGAAGGCTGGGCCGCCAGCCGCGCCCGCCAGGACGTTAGCGCCTTAATGGCGTTAAAACCCGACACCGCCATTCGCCTACGTGACGGAGTAAGGGAAACCGTCGCCCAGCGCGATCTGCGTCCCGGCGACGTCATTGAAGTGGCGGCTGGCGGCCGTTTACCTACCGATGGTCAACTGCTGTCGCCGTTCGCCAGCTTTGATGAAAGCGCCTTAACCGGGGAATCCGTCCCGGTCGAGCGCAACGCAGGCGAACGCGTGGCGGCAGGTGCGACCAGCGTCGACCGGCTGGTACAGCTGAGCGTTATCTCCGAACCGGGCGATAGCGCCATCGACCGTATTCTGAAGCTGATTGAAGAAGCCGAGGAGCGGCGCGCGCCAATCGAACGTTTTATCGACCGCTTCAGCCGAATCTATACCCCGGCGATTATGCTTGTCGCCCTGCTGGTTGCCATCGTCCCGCCGCTGTTCTTTGCCGGGGCCTGGCTTGCGTGGATCTACAAAGGTCTGACGCTGCTGCTGATCGGTTGCCCCTGTGCGCTGGTCATTTCCACTCCTGCGGCAATGACTTCCGGGCTGGCAGTCGCGGCCCGTCGCGGCGCCCTGATTAAGGGCGGCGCAGCGCTTGAGCAACTGGGGCGCGTGCGTCAGGTTGCCTTTGATAAGACCGGAACGCTCACCGTTGGCCAGCCGCGCGTCACCGCCGCGCTTGCCATTAACGAGATGGATGAAAATAGCCTGCTGGCGCTGGCGGCCGCGGTTGAGCAAGGATCCAGCCATCCGCTGGCGCTGGCCATCGTGCGCGAAGCGCAGCAACGGCAGCTGACGATTCCGCTCGCTCGCGACCAGCGTGCGCTGGCGGGTTCCGGTATCGAGGCCGATGTCGACGGTTATCGGGTATTGATTTGCGCGGCGGGAAAGGAGACCGTTGCTCCGCAGTATGAGGCTCAGATTCAACAGCTGGAGAGCGCGGGACAGACGGTGGTGCTGGTGCTGCGCGAGCAGTCGCTGCTCGGCATTCTGGCGCTGCAGGATACGCTGCGCGATGATGCCCGCCAGGCGGTCGATGACCTGCATCGGCTGGGGGTCCAGGGGGTGATTCTCACCGGCGATAACCCCCGAGCGGCGGCGGCGATTGCCAACGAACTGGGGCTGGAGTTCCGCGCCGGGCTGCTGCCTGCCGATAAAGTGGCGGCCGTGACGGCGCTTAACGCCGATGCTCCGCTGGCGATGGTCGGCGACGGGATTAATGACGCCCCGGCGATGAAGGCGGCGAGCATTGGGATCGCGATGGGCAGCGGCACCGATGTCGCGCTGGAAACCGCAGACGCCGCCCTAACGCATAACCGCTTAACCGGCCTGGCGCAGATGATTTCCCTCGCCCGCGCCACCCATGCCAATATCCGCCAGAATATCGCCATGGCGCTGGGGCTGAAGGGGATTTTCCTTATCACCACGCTGCTCGGGTTAACCGGGCTATGGCTGGCGGTGCTGGCCGATACCGGGGCGACGGTGCTGGTGACCGCGAACGCCCTGCGGTTGCTGCGTAAGAAGTAAGCGGAAAGACTGACCTGCAAGTCGGTAGCCCGGATAAGGCGCATCGCGCCGCCATCCGGGTTCTGCCAGAGTTGATGATAGCGTGTTCCCCGGCCGCGCGGCGCTTTGCGGGGAAAGCGGTCTGGTGGGCAGCACCGTCTCGGTAAAGCCGGCGCCGGGACTCAGTGGCTTTTACGGATCAGATAGCGGTAGGGCAACGCCTGCGTTTCCTGCGCCACCAGCTCATGTTCCATAAAGCGGCAGAAACCCGGAATATCGCGGGTGGTTGCCGGATCGTCGGCAATAATCAGCAAAGTCTCGCCCACCGGCATCGTGCGCACGGTCTTACGCACCATCATTACCGGTTCCGGGCAACGCAGACCCTGAGCATCCAGAGTGTGGTCAGGGCTGGAGAAAAGTTCGGTCATTTTCATCTCACATCAACAAAACGGCCCTAGTTTACCCCCACTTTTCCGCTACGCAAGTCAGGTTAACGTTTGCGCGAAAAACAACCGTTGCATTACCGGCCCAACGCAGTATCATTCTGCCGCTTCATCCTGGTACATGCGCATTGGCAAGTCGCGCGGCATGTATTGATTTATTGGGTTCCCTCACCCCAACCACTAAAAAGGTCACAATATGAGTCCCTTTACTACGTCACAGCGTAAAAAAGCGCTGTTCTGGCTAGCGCTTTTCCATTTGCTGGTGATCACTTCCAGTAACTATCTGGTGCAGCTACCGATCTCCATTTTTGGTTTCCATACCACCTGGGGCGCGTTCAGTTTTCCGTTCATCTTTCTCGCCACCGACCTGACGGTGCGGATTTTCGGCGCTCCGCTGGCGCGACGGATTATCCTCGCGGTAATGGCCCCGGCGCTGCTGATCTCCTATGGCGTCTCGTCCCTGTTCTATATGGGCGAGTGGCAAGGCTTGGCCGCGCTGACCCATTTTAACCTGTTCGTCGCCCGCATCGCCGCTGCCAGCTTTTTGGCCTACTTTCTGGGTCAGATCCTCGAT
>NZ_JBJDNH010000053.1:0-33693 GCF_044900465.1 Klebsiella sp. NPDC088457
TTGAAAGATAAATGTGGAAGTGCATACCTGTACCGTTATCGCCAATCTTCGTTTTTGGCATGATGGTCGCTGTTTTAGCGTAGAGGTGTTCGACTTTATGAACCACATATTTGTAGATCTGAATTTCGTCCGCTTTTTTGGTCATGGTGTTAAAGCGGGTCGCGATTTCGTTCTGACCAGCGGTGGCCACTTCGTGGTGGTGAGCTTCAACAACCAGGCCCATCTCTTCCAGGATCATACACATGGTGGAACGGATGTCCTGAGAGGAGTCTACCGGCGGAACCGGGAAGTAACCGCCTTTCACGCCAGGACGGTGGCCTTTGTTACCACCTTCATATTTGGTGGCGGAGTTCCATGCGCCTTCGATATCATCGATAGCGACGTGGGAGCCAGAGATAGAGGCGCCAAAGCGGACGTCATCGAACAGGAAGAATTCTGGTTCTGGCCCGAACAGGACGGTGTCTGCCAGACCGGTAGAGCGCAGGTATTCTTCAGCGCGTTTCGCGATGGAGCGCGGATCGCGGTCATAGCCCTGCAGGGTGCCTGGTTCCAGGATATCGCAGCGGATGATCAGCGTCGGTTCTTCATAGAACGGGTCGATCAGCGCGGTGGTCGCATCCGGCATCAGAACCATGTCTGATTCGTTAATACCTTTCCAGCCGCCAATCGAGGAGCCATCAAACATTTTGCCTTCTTCGAAGAATTCGGCATTTACCTGATGAGAAGGAATCGTGACGTGCTGTTCTTTACCTTTGGTATCGGTGAAGCGCAGATCGACAAACTTCACTTCGTGCTCGTTCAGCATCGTCAAAACGTGTTCAGCGGACATACTTAAACTCTCCCGGATTGGTCATTGTCGTCGTGGTAACGAAAACTTTTTTACTACTTAATGTGGCGTTGTTGCCTTAAAATATATAAAGCGAAATCTGTGCCAACTTTTAAATTAGCGGTAAAACGCTGTATCATGCGCACCATAGTGCAAAAGAACTGCACCACGATGGAAATAATGCACCAAAATAGTGCCTTAGTGTGAACATTGAGCACTATTTTGGTGCAGTTTTTGTTGCGGTGCCCTTTTATCGCTCCGTGAAAGCGATCACAAAGAAACTCTGCAATACTTGTTTGCGGAGGATGTTTGTGATCCTGTTCAGTCCTTCGCTTATTACGTGTACAATAACGCGCTATTTCTAATGCCTGAGGCAAAGTTGTGATCGAAAATCTGCGTAACATCGCCATCATCGCGCACGTTGACCATGGTAAAACTACCCTGGTTGACAAGCTGCTCCAGCAATCCGGTACGTTCGATGCACGTGCCGAAACACAAGAGCGTGTGATGGACTCCAACGATTTGGAGAAAGAGCGTGGGATTACCATCCTCGCGAAAAACACCGCAATCAAATGGAATGATTACCGTATCAACATCGTTGATACTCCCGGGCACGCCGACTTCGGAGGTGAAGTTGAGCGTGTTATGTCCATGGTTGATTCTGTGCTGCTGGTGGTTGATGCCTTTGACGGTCCGATGCCGCAAACGCGCTTCGTCACCAAGAAAGCCTTTGCCCACGGCCTGAAGCCGATCGTGGTCATCAACAAGGTTGACCGTCCGGGCGCGCGCCCTGACTGGGTTGTCGATCAGGTCTTCGACCTGTTCGTTAACCTCGACGCTACTGATGAGCAGCTGGACTTCCCGATCGTTTATGCGTCTGCGCTGAACGGTATCGCGGGTCTGGACCACGAAGATATGGCGGAAGACATGACTCCGCTGTATCAGGCGATCGTTGACCACGTTCCGGCACCGAACGTCGATCTGGATGGCACTCTGCAGATGCAGATCTCCCAGCTGGACTACAACAACTATGTTGGTGTTATCGGTATCGGCCGCATTAAACGCGGTAAAGTGAAGCCGAACCAGCAGGTCACCATCATCGACAGCGAAGGCAAAACCCGTAACGGTAAAGTCGGTAAAGTGCTGACCCACCTGGGTCTGGAACGTATCGACAGCGACATCGCCGAAGCGGGCGATATCATTGCGATCACCGGCCTGGGCGAGCTGAACATCTCCGACACCATCTGCGACCCGCAGAATGTTGAAGCGCTGCCGGCACTGTCCGTTGATGAGCCGACCGTGACCATGTTCTTCAACGTCAACACCTCTCCGTTCTGCGGTAAAGAAGGGAAGTATGTGACCTCTCGTCAGATTCTCGACCGTCTGAACAAAGAGCTGGTCCACAACGTGGCGCTGCGTGTTGAAGAAACTCCGGATGCGGACGCATTCCGCGTTTCCGGTCGTGGTGAGCTGCACCTGTCTGTTCTGATCGAAAACATGCGTCGTGAAGGTTTCGAAATGGCGGTTTCCCGTCCGAAAGTTATCTTCCGCGAAATCGACGGCCGCAAACAAGAGCCGTTCGAGAACGTAACGCTGGACGTTGAAGAGCAGCATCAGGGTTCTGTCATGCAGGCCCTGGGTGAGCGTAAAGGCGACCTGAAAAACATGAATCCAGACGGCAAAGGCCGCGTACGTCTCGACTACGTGATCCCAAGCCGTGGTCTGATCGGCTTCCGTTCTGAATTCATGACCATGACTTCCGGTACCGGTCTGCTGTATTCCACCTTCAGCCATTACGACGATGTTCGTCCGGGTGACGTTGGTCAGCGTAACAACGGCGTACTGATCTCCAACGGTCAGGGCAAAGCGGTGGCCTTCGCCCTGTTCAGCCTGCAGGACCGCGGTAAGCTGTTCCTGGGACACGGTGCAGAAGTTTACGAAGGCCAGATCATCGGTATTCACAGTCGTTCTAACGACCTGACTGTCAACTGCCTGACCGGTAAGAAACTGACCAACATGCGTGCGTCCGGTACTGACGAAGCAACGGTTCTGGTTCCGCCGATCAAGATGACCCTGGAGCAAGCTCTGGAGTTCATCGATGACGACGAACTGGTAGAAGTGACCCCGCTTTCTATCCGTATCCGTAAACGTCACCTGACCGAGAACGATCGTAAACGCGCGATGCGCGGCGCGAAAGAAGACTAATTCTCGCTGCTTGTTGATGCCTGAACCCCGCCTCGATGGCGGGGTTTCTTTTTTTGGCGCAAAGCGCTCACCTCATAGTCAAACCCCTCCTTTCCCGCTACAGTTAATCTTCCACGGTGCGCAAGGAGACACAAATGCTCTATATCTTTGATTTAGGTAATGTGATTGTCGACATCGACTTCAACCGGGTGCTGGGGACATGGAGCGATTTCAGCCGCATCCCGCTCGCAACGCTGAAGCAGGATTTCACGATGGGCGAAGCGTTCCATCAGCACGAACGCGGTGAAATCAGCGATGAGGCCTTTGCCGAAGCGATGTGCCATGAAATGAATATGCCGCTGAGCTATGAGCAGTTTTCCCACGGCTGGCAGGCTGTTTTTGTTGCGCTGCGCCCGGAAGTCATCACCATCATGCAGACATTGCGCGAGCAGGGGCATCGCGTCGTGGTCCTGTCGAATACGAACCGTCTGCATACCACTTTCTGGTCGGATGAATACCCGCAGGTACGTGCCGCTGCCGATCGAATCTATCTTTCCCAGGAGATGGGAATGCGTAAACCCGAGCTGCGGATCTATCAAAGCGTCCTGCAGTCGGAAGGTTTTTCGCCGGCGGACACGGTCTTTTTTGACGATAACGCCGATAATATCGCGGGTGCTAACCAGCTGGGGATTACCAGTATTCTGGTGACCGGGAAGGAGACCATCCCTGACTACTTTGCGAAATAACTATGCTAAAAACCGTTCATCAAAAAGCAAAGCACTGGATCAGGCCCCTCCTGGCCTGGCTAAAACTGCTCTGGCGGCGTATTGATGAAGACAATATGACGACGCTGGCGGGAAACCTCGCCTACGTGTCGTTACTCTCCCTGGTGCCGCTGATCGCCGTGATTTTTGCGCTTTTCTCGGCATTTCCGATGTTTTCCGAGGTTAGTGCCCAGATTCGCCACTTCATCTTTGCTAACTTCATCCCGGCGACGGGGGATGTCATTCAGGGCTACATCGAACAGTTTGTCGCTAACTCCAGCCGGATGACGGCGGTGGGCGCCTTTGGGTTGATTGTGACCTCGCTGCTGCTGATGTATTCGATCGATAGCGCGCTGAATACCATCTGGCGCAGCGCGCGAACCCGGCCGAAAATTTACTCTTTTGCCGTGTACTGGATGATTCTGACGCTGGGGCCGCTGCTGGCGGGGGCAAGCCTGGCCATCAGCTCCTATCTGCTGTCACTACGCTGGGCCAGCGATCTGAACAGCGTGATTGATGACGTGCTGCGTATTTTCCCGCTGATTTTATCGTGGGCGGCGTTCTGGCTGCTGTACAGCATTGTGCCGACGACGCAGGTGGCAAATCGTGATGCGCTGGTGGGATCGCTGGTGGCGGCGCTGCTCTTTGAGGCGGGTAAAAAAGCGTTTGCCTTATATATCACCGCTTTCCCGTCGTATCAGCTGATTTACGGCGTGATAGCCGTGGTGCCTATTTTGTTTGTCTGGGTGTACTGGACGTGGTGTATCGTCTTGCTTGGGGCAGAAATTACTGTCACTCTCGAGGAATACCGCAAACTTAAAAAAGAAGAAACACAACAACTATGATTGCATTAATTCAACGCGTATCCCGTGCAAGCGTTACCGTGGAGGACGAAGTGACGGGTGAAATCGGCCCGGGGCTTCTGGTGTTACTGGGCGTTGAGAAAGACGATGATGAGCAAAAAGCGAATCGCCTGTGCGAGCGCGTGCTTGGCTATCGTATTTTCAGCGATACGGAAGGCAAAATGAACCTGAATGTTCAGCAGGCCGGCGGCAGCGTACTGGTGGTTTCACAGTTCACGCTGGCGGCGGATACTGAACGTGGCATGCGTCCGGGCTTTTCCAAAGGCGCAGCCCCTGACAAAGCGGAAGCGCTGTATGAATATTTCGTTACGCGCTGCCGCCAGCAGGAGATGAATACACAGACCGGGAGATTCGCTGCGGATATGCAGGTCTCGCTGGTTAATGATGGTCCTGTGACCTTTTGGTTGCAGGTATGAGCCAGCTTCCGGGCCGGCTGCGGGTAACAAAAGAGAGTACAGCTATGTATCACCTTCGTGTACCGCAAACAGAAGACGAACTAGAGAGCTACTATCAGTTCCGCTGGGAGATGCTGCGTAAGCCTCTGCATCAGCCTAAAGGGTCGGAGCGCGACGCCTGGGATGCGATGGCGCATCATCAGATGGTGGTCGATGAAGAGGGGAATCTGGTTGCCGTCGGGCGGTTGTATATCAACGCTGAGAATGAAGCCTCCATACGTTTTATGGCCGTACACCCTTCGGTGCAGGATAAAGGCCTTGGGACGCTGATGGCGATGACGCTGGAGTCCGTCGCCCGTCAGGAAGGGGTTAAGCGTGTGACCTGTAGCGCTCGCGAAGACGCGATGGATTTTTTTGCCAAGCTTGGTTTTGTTAACCAGGGCGAGATTACCACGCCGACCACCACGCCGATTCGCCACTTCCTGATGATTAAACCGATCGCCTCGCTGGACGATATTCTGCATCGCGGCGACTGGTGCGGGCAGCTACAGCAGGCCTGGTATCAGCACATTCCGCTCAGCGAAAAAATGGGCGTGCGCATTCAGCAGTACACCGGCAAAAATTTCATCACCACCATGCCTGAAGCCGGCAATCAGAATCCGCATCATACTCTGTTCGCCGGGAGTCTGTTTTCACTGGCGACGCTGACCGGCTGGGGGCTGATCTGGTTGATGCTGCGCGAGCGGCATTTAGGCGGCACGATTATCCTCGCCGATGCCCATATTCGCTATAGTCAGCCGATCAGCGGGCGCCCAAGCGCGGTTGCCGATCTGGGCTCGTTAAGCGGCGATCTCGATCGCCTGGCTCGCGGGCGCAAAGCGCGCGTGCAGCTGCAGGTCGAGCTGTTTGGCGATGAGAATCTGGGCGCCATTTTTGAAGGCATTTACATCGTCCTGCCGGCGAAGCCGTTTGGCTCGTATGAAGAGGGCGGTAACGAAGAAGAGTAACGCCCGCCCCTCATCTCATGAGGGCTGGCCTGGCGAGCGGACTCGCCAGGCGATATCCCGCATGGCATCGCGCGCCGCCTGGCTGACGCCTGCCAGCTGAAAGAAACCGTGAATCACTCCGAGGTAGCGCTGGCAGGTACAGGCCACGTTTTGCTCCGTCATCCGCTGGTACAGCGTTTCACCCTCATCACGCAGCGGGTCGTATTCGGCGGTCAGAATATGCACGGGCGGCAGACCGCTGAAGTCGTCACGCCACAGCGGGCTGGCCTCAGGGTGCGAAAATGCCGTGGAAGGCAGATACATTTCGTAGCCGCTCAGCAGCGTATCCCGGGTGATGATGTAATCGTTGCCGTTGCTGACGTAGCTGGCCGAACGGGCGGTCGCATCGAGCATGGGGTAAATCAGAATCAGCTGTGCGGGCTGCCAGCCCTGCGCGGCTTTCAGCCGTAGTGCGGTGATGAGGGCCAGATGCCCGCCCGCGCTGTCGCCGGCGAGCGTGACACGCGCTATGTCGATCCCAAGCCGCCCGGCATAGCGGTGGATAATCAAGGCCCCTTTTTCCGCATCATCATGCGCGGCGGGAAAGGTCTCTTCGGGAGCCAATCTGTACTGCACGGCAATCACCCGGCAGCCGCTGCTATACGCCAGTTGCCGAAGCTGCCGATCGTGGGTGGCGAACCCACCGCTGACAAAACAACCGCCGTGATAGTAGATGACGGCTGGCAGCACGCCCTCGGCATTGAGCGGCGATACCACGCGAAAAGTCATGTCTTCGAGCGTGATATCTTCTACCTGAACGCGGCTTTCAGCCTCTCCGGCCAGCACCGTACTGGCCACATAGCCTGCTCTCCGGTCATCAATATTCTGTTCTCGCGAAGAGGGACGTCCCGCGGCAATAAACTCGTCAACCAGTTGGCTAATGCCTTTTTCCAGTGCCATCTGTCACTCCTTTTTTCTGTATGGATATACAGCCTTATAGCCTGGTTGTTAGCAAAAGAAAATCGGGAACGCTGGCGACAGAGAGAGATAGGGTGAGAAAGGGCCACATCGACTCTCCTGTGGCCTTTGCGTGCGAGGCGTTGCGGTATGCCGGGTAACCTGCGTCACCCGGCATTACGAGGGGTTTTACTCCCCTTCACCCGGGAACATAAACGGGTTAATAGAACTTCTGGCAAAGCCTTCCTGCTCCATGTGGGCGTCCAGCACCAGCGAGGCGAGATCGTCGGCGACGGCCTCCACTTTCGGGTCTTTTTCCTGATACAGAATCTTCAGGTAAGTCCCGCAGTCGCCGCAGCTTTCGGCCTTAACCGCCGCCTGTTCATTATCCAGCGACCAGTAATGCAAATCGCGGCTCTGCTCGCAGTTACTGCACTTCACGCGCACCACGTGCCATTCGGTTTCGCACAGGTTGCAGTGCAGATAGCGCAAACCCTGCGTGGTGCCAATTTGCACCATGCTGGATACCGGCATCGAACCGCAAACCGGGCAAAACTGGCGCTGTTCGCCGTACTCGGCACGCGCTTTGCCTGGGATCAGGCTCGCCATCTGCGCCCAGTACAGCGATAGAGCGGCCCAGATAAACGGCGCCTTATCGCTACTGACCGAGGCAAAGTCGGAGACGAAAAGGGCGCTGGCCATCAGCTCCAGCTCTTGTTCCGAAGCCTTTTCCAGGTTTTCGATGACCGCCAGCGCCGGGCCGCTCATCTCTGGCTTCAGCTCGGCGATGAGCGAATGCAGCAGCTTATGCCAGTGCTTATCGCGCGGCAGTACGTGAATATCCAGCGGCGGCTTGCCCCGTTCGTTCGCCTCTTTGAGGCGCGCGGTCAGGTCCATCTGTAGCGGATGGTCGTAGAGCACCACTTCCTGGGCGTGAGCAATCAGCGCGGCAAAGCGCAGATAATCGCCCAGCGGGTTGCTCTCCGCCAGTTCGCGCAGACGTTCCGCGCGGCGGTTATAAAGATTTTTCAGCCTGGGGAACAGTAACGGCGGAATGTATTCCGCCGTGCGTTTCTCGCTCGAACCCAGCTCATCTTGCGGGATTATGCGAATACTCATTCAGTCTTGTTTTCCTGTTTCTGGCGAACCTCACGGTACCAGCGGGGGTGATGTTTCTTCGCCCATGTTTTGGTAACCCAGCCTTCCACCATCGCGGTAATGGTGCCTTTCACCCACAGGGCGGCGTAAATATGCACCATGATAACCACAATTAAGGCGACCGCGGCAAATGAATGCAGCATGAGCGCCAATCGGATTACCGGGATTGAGAACGCAGGCGCAAAATACGGACGCCAGATGATCACCCCGCTCACCAGCAGCAGAACCAGCAAAATAATCGCCGCCCAGAATACGCATTTCTGGCCGAAGTTATAGCGCCCGGTGTCACCTACCTCCTCGTTGACGACGATCTTACGAATATTCTTCGCCCAAAAGATATCATCCCGATTGATTAGGTTGTGGTGCCAGTAGCGGAAAAACATGATGATGAAGGAAGCAAACATGATCACGCCAACAAACGGGTGCAGTATTCGCGCCAGCTGCGGTGTACCCATGATGTGCATCAGCCAGTTGAAGGACGGGAAAAAGAATCCCAGCCCGCTGATTGCCGCCAGCACGAAGCAGAAGGCGGTCACCCAGTGGTTGATGCGTTCCGGCGCCGTGTAGCGCACGATGGTGTCACGTCTTTTCATTTGCGCACCTCGTCATTCTCTTCATGCAGGTTATCTTCTTCCTCGTCTGCGCGGTTCGGACCGACGCCGACATAGTGGAAGATACTGGCGGCGAAGGTGGCGGCAAAACCGACCGCCGCGAGCGGTTTCCAGATGCCTTTCCAGAACTTCACGGTGGCGCTGATTTCCGGGTTTTCCGGCAGACCGTGATACAGATTCGGCTTGTCGGCGTGGTGCAGCACGTACATCACGTGCGTACCGCCGACGCCGGCCGGATCGTACAGGCCCGCGTTATCATACCCGCGGGTTTTCAGTTCGGCGACGCGCTCGCCGGCCAGCACTTTCATATCCTCTTTGGAGCCAAAGTGGATAGCGCCGGTCGGGCAGGTTTTCACACACGCCGGCTCCTGGCCGACGGAAACACGGTCTACGCACAGCGTACATTTGTAGACGCGGTTGTCTTCCGGGTTGAGTCGCGGCACGTCGAACGGACAGCCGGCGATGCAGTAGCCGCAGCCGATGCACTGCTCGGACTGGAAGTCGACAATACCGTTGGCATACTGAATGATCGCGCCTTCCGAGGGACACGCCTTCAGGCAGCCCGGATCGGCGCAGTGCATACAGCCATCCTTACGGATCAGCCACTCCAGTTTGTCGTTCTGCTCCACTTCCGAGAAACGCATCACCGTCCACGATTTGGCGGTTAGATCCGCCGGGTTATCGTACACCCCGACGTTGTGACCGACTTCATCACGGATGTCATTCCATTCTGAACAAGCGACCTGACAGGCCTTACAGCCGATACAGGTGGTCACGTCGATAAGCTTCGCGACTTCCTGCTGGTGGTCCCGCGCCTGCGGCGCGGGAGTGAAACCGTTAGTCGCGGAACGACGAATGATGTCTTGCGATTGATAAGCCATAAGTCGTCTCCGTTACACCTTTTCCACGTTCACGAGGAAGGCTTTAAACTCCGGCGTTTGCGTGTTCGCATCGCCGACGAACGGCGTCAGCGTGTTGGCGATAAAGCCTTTCTTCGCCACCCCTTCATAGCCCCAGTGGATAGGAATACCGATAGTATCGATATCCTTGCCGTCCACTTTCAGCGTGCGAATGCGCTTGGTCACCACCGCCTTGGCTTTGATATAGCCGCGGTTGGAGGAGACTTTGACGGTATCGCCATGGCCGATACCAAGCTTGTTCGCCAGCTTCTCGCCGATTTCCACGAACTGTTCCGGCTGCGCGATCGCGTTGAGCAACGCGTGCTTGGTCCAGTAGTGGAAGTGCTCGGTGAGACGATAGGTGGTACCGACGTACGGGAACCTATCCGCTTTCCCCATCTGTTCCAGGTCGCCGCTGAAGACGCGGGCGGCCGGGTTGGAGACGACATTCGGGTGCAGCGGGTTGGTACCCAGCGGCGTTTCGAACGGCTCGTAGTGTTCCGGGAACGGCCCCTCCGCCATCTTATCGAGGGCGAACAGGCGGCCCATCCCTTCAGGCTGCATGATAAACGGCCCGACATCGCTGCCCGGCGCTGCCGCGCTGTAGTCCGGAATATCCATACCGGTCCATTTGGCGCCATCCCATTTCAGAATCTGACGTTTCGGATCCCACGGTTTACCCTGCGGGTCCGCGGAGGCGCGGTTATACAGGATGCGGCGGTTGAGCGGCCACGCCCAGGCCCAGCCCAGCGTATTACCCAGTCCTGACGGGTCGGCGTTATCGCGGCGGGCCATCTGGTTGCCTTCCGGCGTCCAGCTCCCGGCGAAGATCCAGCAGCCGCTGGAGGTGGTGCCGTCATCGCGCAGCTGCGCAAAAGAGCTGAGCTGCTGGCCTTTCTTCACCACCACCGCGCCGGTGACCGGGTCGGTCAGGTCCGCCAGCGCCTTACCGTTGCTCTCCATCGCCACTTCTTCCGAAGCCGGTTCGTGCGGCGTGGAGTAGTCCCACGTCATATTCAACACCGGTTCTGGCGTCGGGCCGCCTTCTTCGGCGTACATTTTCCGCAGGCGTAAGAAGATACCGGCCAGAATTTCACCATCGGTGGTCGCAATCCCCGGGGCGTCCGCGCCTTTCCAGTGCCACTGCAGCCAACGCCCGGAGTTGACGATAGAACCGTTCTCTTCGGCGAAGCAGGTGGAGGGCAGGCGGAAGACTTCGGTCTGGATTTTCGCCGGGTCAACATCGTTCGACTCACCGTGGTTTTGCCAGAAGGTAGAGGTTTCGGTGTTGAGCGGATCGATGGTCACCAGAAACTTCAGTTTCGACAGCGACTCGACGACCTTGTTTTTATTCGGGAACGATGCGACCGGGTTAAAGCCCTGGCACAGATAGCCGTTCACTTTGCCCTGGTGCATCATGTCGAAGTACTGCAGCACGTCGTAACTCTTATCCCACTTCGGCAGCCAGTCGAAGCCCCAGCTGTTCTCAGCCGTCGCTTTATCGCCAAAGAAGGCCTTCATCATCGAGACGAAGAATTTCGGATAGTTGCCCCAGTAGTTCACCTGATCTTTCAGCAGCGGTTTCGGCGTGTTGGCGGTCAGGTAGGTTTGCAGGTCGGCCTGTTTTTCGCCTGGCAGGTTCATATAACCCGGCAGGCTGGTGGAGAGCAGTCCCAGGTCGGTCAGCCCCTGAATATTAGAGTGACCGCGCAGGGCGTTCACGCCGCCGCCGGCCATCCCCATATTGCCGAGCAGCAGCTGAATCATCGCCATTGTACGGATGTTCTGCGCCCCGATAGAGTGCTGCGTCCAGCCGAGAGCGTAGAGGAATGACGCGGTTTTATCCGGCGCGCTGGTTTCGGCGATGAACTCGCAGACTTTCAGGAAGTCGGCCTTTGGCGTACCGCAGATATTTTCCACGACGTCCGGGGTATAGCGGGAAACGTGCTGTTTCAGCAGGTTCCATACGCAGCGCGGATGTTGCAGAGAGGTATCGCGTTTGGCGAAGCCGTTTTCATCCAGCTCATAGTTCCAGCTGGTCTTATCGTAGCTGCGTTTTTCCGCGTTATAGCCGCTGAACAGGCCATCGTCGAAGCTGTAATCCTCACGCACGATCAGGCTGGCGTTGGTATAGGCTTCGGTGTACTCGCGGTTGAATTTTTCGTTATTCAACAGGTACAGGATAACGCCTGACAGGAAGGTAATGTCAGTCCCGGAACGAATCGGGGTATAGAAGTCGGCTACCGACGCGGTACGCGTAAAGCGTGGGTCGATAACAATCAGCTTCGCGCCGTTGTGAATTTTGGCTTCCATCGCCCAGCGGAACCCTACCGGGTGCGCTTCAGCGGCATTACCGCCCATTACCACGATCAGGTTGGCGTTTTTAATGTCAACCCAGTGGTTGGTCATCGCACCGCGACCAAATGTTGGAGCAAGACTTGCTACCGTTGGTCCGTGTCAGACGCGCGCCTGGTTGTCGACCGCGAGCATACCGAGCGCGCGGGTGAATTTCTGCGTTAAATAGCCGGTTTCGTTACTTGATGCGGAGGCGCACAGCATCCCGGTGGTCAACCAGCGGTTGACGGTGGTGCCGGCGTCGTTTTGCGCAATAAAGTTGGCATCGCGGTCTTCTTTCATCAGCTTCGCGATGCGATCGAACGCTTCATCCCAGCTGATTTGCTGCCATTTGTCGGAGCCTGGCGCGCGATATTCCGGGAATTTCAGGCGGCTTTCGGAATGGATAAAGTCTACCAGTCCCGCCCCTTTCGGGCAGAGCGCACCACGGTTGACCGGATGGTCTGGGTCACCTTCGATATGAAATATGGATGCTTTGGCGTTTTTTGCACCGTCACCGAGGCTATACATTAACAGCCCACAACCGACAGAACAGTACGTACAGGTGTTACGGGTTTCACGGGTACGCAGCAGCTTATATTGCCGGGTTTCCGCGAGCGCAGCGCCTGGGGCAAAACCCAGCGCTGCAGCCGTTGTGCCTGCCATACCGCCAGCGCAGATCTTAAAGAACTGCCTTCTGCTGACCTGCATGGTTCACTCCTTGTATCGACATTGTCACATGTAGTTATTTACTTTGCGGTAAGGGTCGCAAAGGTTCAGAATTGGGGGTGATCACCCTTTTACTTGAAGGGGTATGTAAAGAATACCACATTGTGTGTATGCCTGTTCCAATACGGTTAAGACAAAGTGAATAAGAACCCTCATCAACAAGTTGGAAATGTGACGAATATCACAGGTTACCGTCAGGTCACGCTCTGGAAGCGCGAGAATTTGCAACATCCTCAGTCTGACGAGTTAGCGGAGGAGGTTCCCGTTGCGCTGGTCTATAACGGCATCTCACACGTCGTGATGATGGCCTCTCCCAGCGATCTTGAACGGTTTGCCGTGGGGTTTTCGTTATCCGAAGGGATTATCGAAAACCGACGAGAGATCTACGGGATGGAGGTGGTGCAGGCATGCAACGGTCTGGAAGTGCAGATTGAGCTCTCCAGCCGCCGTTTTATGGGGCTTAAAGAGCGTCGGCGCGCGCTGGCCGGGCGAACGGGCTGCGGTGTATGTGGCGTTGAGCAGTTAAATGATATCGGCAGGCCGGTGAAACCATTACCTTTTACACAAACCTTCAACCTGGCGCATCTCGATCGCGCGCTGGAGCATCTGAATGATGTTCAGCCGATCGGTCGGGTGACCGGATGTACTCATGCGGCGGCGTGGCTGCGTCCGTCCGGTGAGCTGGCGGGCGGGCATGAAGATGTCGGTCGTCACGTGGCGCTGGATAAACTGCTTGGCCGGCGTGTGGAGGAGGGGGACGACTGGCAGCACGGGGCGGCGTTAGTCTCCAGCCGTGCCAGCTACGAGATGGTGCAGAAGGCGGCGATGTGCGGCGTCGAGATTCTGTTTGCCGTTTCCGCTGCCACCGCTCTGGCGGTAGAAGTGGCGGAACGTTGTAACCTGACGCTGGTGGGTTTTTGCAAGCCAGGCAGGGCAACGATTTACACCCATCCGCAGCGGTTAATCGCGGCTTAAATTTAAGTCAGTTTTTTTGAATGATGACAACAAATCCTTCTGCTTTTTGTTCGGCGATGTGAGGGCTATTATTTATCACATCAAGGCACAGCGCCTTATCCAAACAACTAACGTAAAGGGTTTATCTCATGAAAAGCATCAAAACTTTTGTCGAAGTTATCGCTCTGGCCGCTTCTTTTGGCTCCTTCGCTGCGCAGTCTGTCAGCGCTAGCGCGTCGACAATGGACGGTGCAGAAGCGAAAATCGCCGCCCAGGCTCAGGCCGCAGGTGCATCGTCTTACACCATCACCGAAGCCTTCACCGGTAACCGTGTACATATGACGGCAGAACTGAACAAATAAGCGTATTCCAGAGGGAGTATTGCTCCAGTCGAAAGAGCGCCTACGGGCGCTTTTTTAGTGAATGCCCGCCAGACGCAGCAGCGCTGTGGCTACGGCCGCCGCGATAATCACCACGATCAGCGGCATCTTACGCCAGGCGAGAAAAACGGCGCAGCCGACCCCCAGCACCCGTGCCATGCCGGCAAAATGTTCACCCTCATAAAAGGTGGTGGCCAGGGCGACCGAAAACAGCAATACCGTTGCGGCGTCAGACAGTAGCGCCTGAGAACGTTCAGAGAGCGCTAAGCGATTGCCGAGTTTCGCCCCGCCGAGACGCATCAAATAGGTCCCTCCCGATAGAATCGCCATGCCGACGATCAACAGCGTGATGTGAGCCATTATTTTTTCCTCGTCATTAAGCCCAGCAGAGAGAGCAGTACCGGCAAGCCTGGCGGGGCAAAAGGCACCGCGGCGAGAGATAACGCGGCACCGCTACAGGCCCGGATCAGGGTCGTGCGGTTTTTAAACGCCGGTACCACCAGGGCCAGCAGAATGGCGGGGAACACCGCATCCAGGCCGATGGTTTCCGGGGCGGGCAACAGTTTGCCGACCATGGCGCCGAGTAGCGCTCCCGCGGGCCATAAAATCGCCACGCCCAGCCCGCACAGCCAGTAGGCGGCTTTACGCTGCTCCGGCGTTTTTTGTGATAAGCCGAACACCACGCTTTCATCATTCATAATGTGGCAGCCCAACAGGCTGGCGCCGCGCTTGCCGACCAGGTCGCGTACCGTGACGCCAAACGGCACATGCCGGGCGTTAACCAGTAAGCCTGCGGCAGCGGCCGCCAGCGGGTTACCGCCGCTGGCTACGATGCCGATAAACATAAATTCCGATGCGCCTGCCAGCACGGAAACAGAGAGCACGAACGGTACCCACAGCGGGAAACCATAGGCCATCGCCAGCGAGCCATAGGACATGCCGACGATGCCGACCGCCAGGCATACTAAAAATATCGCTTTTAGCGTGTCTCCTTTGAGACGAGAGAAATATTGCCGCATACATTTTAGCCATATCGAACGAATTTCCATTATAATGAACGCAACACTATCGACTTTCAAGTCGAACGAATCGTTCGATATAAAAAACACGGAGCCGTGTATGACACCGCCAATCAGCCTGATTGCCAAAAGTCTGGTGCGCGAGCGTGCGAGAACCGGTCTCTCGCTGGCAGAAGTCGCGCGCCGGGCGGGGATTGCCAAATCAACGTTATCGCAGCTGGAATCCGCTAACGGCAACCCGAGCCTGGAAACCCTGTGGGCGCTCTGTGTCGCGCTCGATATTCCTTTTGCCCGGCTGCTGGAGCCGCAGACGCAAAAAACGCAGGTATTGCGTCGCGGTGAAGGAACAAAAGTGGTGGCTGAACAGGCCCACTATCAGGCCATCCTGCTGGCTACCTGCCCGCCGGGCGCCCGTCGCGATATCTATTTATTGTTGACCCAGCCTGGCGCTGACCGGGTCTCGCACCCGCATCCGCCGGGTTCGGTTGAACACATCATTATCACCCAGGGGCGGGCGCGGGTTGGCTTGACCGAAGCCCCGGAAGAGCTGGGTGAGGGGGACTACATCTGCTATCCGGCGGATCAGGAACATCTCTTCCAGGCGCTGGAGCCGGATACCCAGGCCATCCTGGTTGCCGAGCAAAACTAGCCTGCTGCCGGGATTTGGGCATGCGGTTTCCGCGGAGGGACGTGGAAGTATGTTGTCGGGCGATGGCGCAGCAAAACGACGTCCCGAAAGCCAGGGCGTCGTTTGTTCAGGCGGTAGATTGTGTGATTCAGTCGAGATAAAACACTTCTTTTAGCTCCGCGCTGAGCGGGCTGTTGTCCGGATTAGCAGGCATCACGTCGCGCATATGTCGCCACCAGCGCTGGCACACTTCGGTACCGGCGACGGCATTCCAGCGCTCTTCCGATTCAATCTCCACCGTGGCGAACAGCAGGTGGCGTGCTTTATCGAGATAAATCGCGTAATGATGCGCCCCGTGGGCCTTCAGCACGTCTTCCAGCTCCGGCCAAATCGGAGCGTGGCGGCGCTGATACTCTTCGTGCGCCTCGGGATGCACCTGCATCACAAAAGCTTTACGAATCATAATGCCTCCAGATACAGCTCACGAACTTCATCGCGGCTGGCGGCGCGTGGATTGCACGGCGCGCAGGGGTCGGCCAACGCCTTGTCCAGCCAGCCTTCGATATCGGTTTTGCTGACGCCGAGCTGGCTGAAGCCCTGCGGAATACCGACGCGTTTGCTCAGCGCGCGGATGGCGTTGATGGCCTCCATGCTGGCGGCTTCATCGCTCATGCTGCGGGTATCGACGCCCATCGCCTGCGCGACGCGGGCAAAGCGGGCGATGGCGTTCGGGCGGTTAAAGTTTTCGATGATCGGCAGCAGGATAGCGTTGCACACGCCGTGCGGCAGGTTGTGGGTTGCCCCCGGTTGGTGGGCCAGCGCGTGGACCAGGCCGAGACCGGCGCTGTTGAATGCCATTCCCGCCAGATATTGACCAAAAGCCATCTGCTCGCGGGCTTCGAGGTTATGCCCGTCGGCAACCGCTTCCGGCAGCCACAGGTTTATCAGGCGAATCGCTTCCAGCGCGTTGGCATCGGTGAGCGGGTGGGCGCCAACGGAAACGAAGGCTTCAATAGCGTGGGTCAGCGCGTCCATGCCGGTGGCGGCGGTGATTGAGGCCGGGATATCCAGCATCACGCTGGCATCGTCCACGGCAATATCCGGGATAATATTGGGGTCGATAATGACCTCCTTCACCTGGCGTTCAGAGTCGATGATCACCGCATTGCTGGTCATCTCAGCCGCCGTTCCGGCGGTGGTGTTGATCGCCACCAGCGGTACGCCGGCGTTTTTCACCTTACCGACGCCGGCGTAGGCGGTGGACGGAGCCGGGTTGGCGGTCAGGATTTTC
Source organism: Klebsiella sp. NPDC088457 (assembly GCF_044900465.1). Taxonomy (NCBI): domain Bacteria; kingdom Pseudomonadati; phylum Pseudomonadota; class Gammaproteobacteria; order Enterobacterales; family Enterobacteriaceae; genus Klebsiella; species Klebsiella sp. NPDC088457. Next base: position 16,979 of record NZ_JBJDNH010000053.1, read on the forward strand.
ACCGCTTTGGCGGTATCAATCGGGCTGCCGCCGCCAAAGGCGATAATAAAGTTGCAGTTTGCTTTCCGGTACGCCGTATAGCCCTTTTGCACCAGCGCTTCGGTCGGATTAGGGAAGACGTCATCAAACAGATGATAAGACATCTGCCGGGCGTCCAGCGCGGCGAACAGGCTGTCGAGCAGGCCCATTTTTACCAGATGGCCGTCGGTGACGATCAGCGCCTTGCCCCACCGTTTACCTGCGACCAGATTGACCATATCGCCAATGGCGCCCGCGCCGTGGAGGCTGATTTTGGGTAGTGCCAGCATAAAGCTCATGATAATTCTCCTTGATCTCTATTTTGTGAAATCCGTTTTCCCTCGCCCCGTTCCTCCTGGAAGAGGGCCGGGGCAGGGGGCAATTAACTCCGTCTTCGCTGCATCATCCGCCGCGTAATAATCGGCAGCGAGATCACCACGATCAGCATCGCGCCGATGATGATCGACATCACGATGCCCGGTACGTTGAGCAGGCTCAGGCCGAAGGTCACCAGACCCATCAGGAAGGCGGCGATAATCACCCCCACCATGCTGCCGGAACCGCCGAGAATATTGACGCCACCGAGAACCGCCATGGTGACCACCGCCAGCTCCCAGCCCATTGCCAGCGTTGGACGGGTGCTGCCGAGCCTGGAAGTCAGCAGTACCGCGGCCAGCCCGGCCATCAATCCGACCAGCGCGAACAGCACCAGGTTGTGGCGCTTCACGTTGATCCCGGAAAACCAGGCCCCGGTCGGGTTATTGCCGATGGCGTAGGTCCGGCGGCCGAAGTTGGTCTTGTGCAGCAGGAAGGTAAAGGCGGCGGCGAGGAGGATAAACAGCGCGAACTCGAATGACAGCGCCCCCCACACGTAGCCCTGGCCGAACCACGCGAAGCTGTCCGGATAGTGATTGAGCGCCTTGTCGCCCAGCAGGATGTAGGTCATACCGCGATACAGGCTCATGGTGCCGATGGTGATCACGATCGACGACAGGTTAAAGCGCGTCACCAGAATGCCGTTAAACAGGCCGCACAGCAGGCCGACGCCCAATCCGATGACAACCAGCAGCGGCGTGTCTATCCCCGCCGCGGCGCAGAAGCCCATGACCGTTGAACTTAACGCCATCGTTGAGGCCACCGAGAGGTCGATTTCGCGGGCGATAATCAGCATCGCCATCGGCAGCACGATAATCGCTTTTTCGGTGAAGTTAAACGTGGCGTCCGACAGATTCCAGATATTGAGGAAGTAGGGCGACGCCAGGGCGTTTACCGCGAATACCGCCAGGGTGACCGCCAGCAGGAAGCCTTCCCAGCACAGCAGGCGGCTCAGCGGCGACGACGCGACCGGGGCGCTTTTCATCTCTTCAGACATCATCATTTTACTCATGATTTCACCGCCTGTTTCTGCCGGGCTAACGCCGCGTTACGCAGGATTAACCGTCCGTGGCCTCTATTGCCGCGCTCGTTAAGCAGCACCGCAATGACGATCACCGCGCCGGAAATCGCCATTTGCCAGAACGGCGAAATACCGATTACCGGCAGTGCGTTATTGATAACGCCGAGGAACAAAGCGCCGCACAGGCAGCCGAGCACCCGACCGGTACCGCCCATGGTGCTGATACCGCCGATAACGCAGGCGGCGACCACCTGCAGTTCAAAACCGTTGGCGACATCGACGTAGGCGACGGCAAAACGCGAGATCCACAGATAGCCGCAGAATCCGGCCAGCGCGCCGGAAAGGCAGAAGCTGACGAACTGCATTTTTCCGGCGTTAATTCCGGTGTAATACGCCGCCGTGGCGTTGCCGCCTGCGGTGTACAGGGCTCGCCCGGTGCGGCTATAGCGTAAGAAATAGCCGACCAGCAGCAACGCGCCGATGGCGCACCAGCTCAGCAGCGGCAGGCCCAGCAGCGAAGCGCGCGGCAGGCCGAGAAAATCGGCGCTCATCTGGTGCGAGTTAACCCAACCGCCGTCGGAGAGCAGAAAGATAATGCCGCGATAGATACTCATGGTACCGAGCGTAACCACGATGGCCGGAATACCGAGACGCCAGACCAGCAGGCCGTTGATTACCCCCATCAGCAACCCCAGTACGGTGGCCAGAATCAGCAGCGCCCATACCGGTACGCCGGGATAGTGGGCGTTGAGCAGAGCGACGATCATCCCGGTCAGCGCCAGGTTGGCGGCCATCGACAGATCGATACCTTTCGTCAGCAGCACCATCATCTGGCCAAGCGCGAGAATGATCAGAATCGAGGTGTCGTTAAACATTTCCACCAGGTTTTCCGGGGCGATAAACGACGGCGCCCGGCTGCCGATGGCGCCGATCATCAACACGATGACCGCCGCCAGCAGCGCTTCGCGGTGGTTAAGCAGTTGTCGCCACATTACGCTGCCTCCTGACCAATGCCGCTGGCGGCGCTGACGATGGTTTCCGCCGTCGCTTCACCCGCGCGGTATTCGGCAACCATCAGCCCTTCGTGCATCACGATGATGCGATCCGCCATCCCCATCACTTCCGGCAGCTCTGACGACACCATGATCACCGCCAGCCCCTGGCTGACCAGTTCGGACATAAACTGATGTACCGCCGCTTTGGAACCGATATCGATCCCCTTCGTCGGTTCATCAAGGATGATCACCTCCGGATGGGTGGCCAGCCATTTGCCGATCACCACTTTTTGCTGATTACCGCCGGAGAGGGTTTCGACCGCCTGCTGCCAGCTAAAGGCTTTAACCTGTAAGCGCGAGGCGTATTCATCGGCCAGCCGCCATTCGCGCGCGGCGTTAAGCACGCCGCGGGGGTTGAGTTTGCGCAGCTGCGGCAGGCTGATGTTCTGGGCGATCGACAGGGCAATAATCGCCCCCTGCTTCTGCCGTTCCTCCGGGACGCAGACGATACCGGCGCTGATGGCATCGGCAGGCTGACGAAAGCGCATGCTTTTGCCTTTCAGTACGATCTCGCCGGAAGAGGGATGCGAAACCCCGGACAGCGCCTGCATCAGCTCGGTACGCCCGGCGCCGACCAGGCCGTAAAAGCCGAGAATTTCCCCTTTGCGCAGGTTGAAGTTGATATGCGCGAACTCGGTGGGATGGCTGAGGTCTTTCACCTCCAGCACCGTCTCCCCGGGGGGCGAGTCGACTTTTGGGTAGGTTTGAGTGATGGCGCGACCGACCATCATCGCTACCATCCGCTCTTCGGTGATGTCGTTAATCGCGCCGGAGCTGACGTAAGCGCCGTCGCGCAGAATGGTGTAGTAGTCCGCCAGTTCGAAAATCTCGTCGAACTTATGCGAGATAAACAGAATCGCTTTCCCCTCCTGTTTCAGACGCTCAACGATTTGATAAAATTCCAGGATTTCATGCTGAGAAAGCGCGGCGGTCGGCTCATCAAGAATCACCACCTGGGCTGCAAAAGAGAGCGCCCGGGCAATGGCTACCATATGACGCTGGGCGATGCTCAGGGTTTTCAGCGTAGCGCGCGGGTCAATCTGCACCTCAAGACGGTTGAGGATCTCGCTGGCTTTACGGTGCATGGCGGGCCAGTCGAGCTTTTTCAGCAGGCCGGTATGCAGATACTGGCCGGCGAAAATATTCTCGGTGACTGAGAGCTCGTCAAACAGCACGGTTTCCTGATGAATGGCGGTGATCCCGACCTTATGTGCCGACTCCGGGTTCGGTAGCTGGATTGGGATCGCTTTATAGAGAATTTCGCCCTCTTCGGGCTGATAAATGCCGGTCATCACTTTGACCAGCGTGGATTTGCCCGCGCCGTTCTCGCCAATTAAGGCGGTGACTTTGCCGGGCCAGAGATCGAGCTGTACGTTCTCAAGGGCACGTACACCAGGAAAAACCTTGGTGATGCCCTTAAGCGACAGCAGAGGAGTGGATGCCGTCATGATAATTCTCCAGTTTTTCCCCTCTCCCGCGCAGGGAGAGGGGAGCGGGGTCAAAAGATTTTTGAGAATTTATCGATGTTGCTGGCATCGTAGACGAACGGCTCGGCCATCGCCCCGTTACCGTCGGCATCCAGCATCACTTTGCCCAGCTTGCCCATGCTGGCTTCGGTTTTCGTCGCCGTGCCTTTGACTAAGTCGTCGGCCAGATAGGTGGCGGCGTAGCCAAGGTCAATCGGGTTCCAGATAGCGAAGCTTTTGCTGGCGCCGGACTTAATCGCCCCGGCCATTTCCGACGGTAGCCCCAGCCCGGTCACGTAGACCTTGCCGATTTTGCCCTGATCCTTCACCGCCTGCGCGGCGGCAACGATCCCTACCGATGAAGGGGAAACGATGACTTTCAGATCGGGATATGACTTCAGCAGGCCCACCGCTTCGCGGTAGCTTTTATCAGACAGATCGTCACCATAGGCGACGGTGACCAGATCGACGGACGGATACTTCGGCAGCACCTTTTTCATCTCCGCAATCCAGATATTCTGGTTCGTGGAGGTCGGGGTGGCGCTTAACACGGCCACCTCCCCTTTTTCAACATTCAGCGCTTTTAAGGCATCGGCGGCAAGCTTAACGTTGGTTTCGCCAATCAAGGCATTATTGGAGGGATTTAAATGAATCTGCCGCCCCGCCGGGGAGACGCCGGAGTCCCAGGAGACGACCTTAATACCGCGCTGCATGGCTTTTTTCAGTACCGGGACCACGGCGTCAGGATCGTTGGCGGAGATAGCGATCGCATCCACTCCCTGGGCGATCAATCCGTTCAGTACTTCGATCTGCGCTTCCGCCGTGGTGGTGGTCGGCCCGGTATAGATCACTTTCACATCGCCTAACTCTTTGGCCGCTTCCTGTGCGCCGACGTTCGCTGCTTCGAAGAATCCATTTCCCAACGATTTCGCCACCAGGGCGATTTTGACTTCTGCTAAAGCGGAACCGGACAGCGCCAGGGCGGCAACGGTGAGGATCAAGCTTGGTTTTATTTTCATTGCTTTTACTCCACATGATTGAGTTAGCTTCCCGTCGTCTTGCGCCTTGCAGATGCCTTGGCTTGTCGTACCCGGTCTGTCCGTGGACCTCGCCCCTTTGGGACTGCTGCAAGCGGCGTTCAAATCGGCTTCTTGCCGATTTGTCAGCTCCGGGGAGCTGCGACGCCGCCTTCCTGCATGGCGCAATACTCAGGGAATGATTTGCAGGTGACAGAGTTCGCCCCGTCTCCGTGAGCGGGGCGCGATGTTGTTATTGATACAGATCTAAGGCGGACTGCATGGGTTGTACCGCAAAGCGTTTGCCCAGCGCGATGAGCTCTTCGCGGGTGATGGTCTGCTTCATGCCGCCCATGGAATAGACTTTCACCAGCACTTCGGCGGATTTTTCGGCGGTGTCGATCAGACCGAAGGTTTCGTCCAGCGTCGGGCCGCTGCCGAAGACGCCGTGGAAGGGCCACAGCACCAGCGAATGCTGGCGCATTTCCTGGGAGGTGGCCTGGCCGATTTCATCGGTACCCGGCACCATCCACGGTAGAATGCCGACGCCGTCCGGGAAGACCACCAGGCATTCGGTACTGCCTTCCCACAGTTTGCGGGTGAACAGATCGCTGTCGTTCTCCAGCACATAGGTCAGGGCGATCAGGTTGGTGGCGTGGCAGTGCATGATTACGCGGTCTTTACCGTGGGTCAGTTTGATGCGCTCGCTATGGGAGAGGAAATGCGCCGGTAATTCCGAGGTCGGTACCGCATCCTCCTCCAGGCCCCATAACACGTGATAACCCGCGCCGTCGCTGTCGACTTTGACCACCCCTAGATTGGCGGCGGGATCGAGCTGGACGTTGCGGAAAAATTTGCCGGAACCGGTCACGATAAACGGCTGGTTCGCCAGCGCCGGCATCGGCTGACTGAGGGCGATATAGCGCGGCCTGGCGTGAAAATCGGCGGTAAACGGTTCGATATCCGCTTCGTCCAGGCGCAGCGTCAGGTTACCGCCGTTGCGTTCGTCCCAGCCCTTCAGCCAGGCATCGGAAGTGGCTTTAATCATGCCCTGGACGAACCAGGAATGGATGATGTTATGCATAGTCTTGTGTTTCCTGTTCATTCGGTGCGGAGATTGCCCCCACCGTAAATAGGTTGTTTATCTGCCGTGGGTCCTGTGATGGCGTCGCAAACGGCTTATCCGGACGAGCAGAATGCGCCGATCCGTAGCCCGGGTCAGGCGTCAGCCGCGACCCGGGGGAAAATCCGGCATTATCCGCGCTGGCTCAGAACCGCTTTTTCGTAAGCCCGTACGCTATCCAGCCACTGGCTACCGGCCGGGGTGTCATGACGCTGGCAGTACATCTCCCAGATCGCCTGCCACGGCAGGCATTTTTGCTCTTCCAGCAGCGCCAGACGGGCGGTGTAATCGCCATCGCCTTCCAGCTGACGCAGCTGTGCCGTCGGTTCCAGCAGCGCGCGCAGCAGCGCTTTCTTCATATTGCGAGTACCGATAACCCATGCCGCGATGCGGTTGATGGAAGCATCAAAGAAATCGAGGCCGATATGTACGCGGTCAAACAGGTTGTGACGGATGATTTCGCTGGCGATCGCCTGGGTTTCATCGTCCAGCAGCACCACGTGGTCGCTATCCCAGCGGACCGGGCGGCTGACGTGCAGCAGCAGGCGCGGGATATAGAGCATGGCGGCGGAGATCTTGTCGGAAATCACCTCCGTGGGATGGAAGTGACCGGCATCGAGGCACAGCGCGGTCTGGCGGCTGGTAGCGTAGCCCATGTAGAACTCGTTGGAGCCGACGGTGTAGCTTTCGGCACCGATGCCAAACAGCTTGCTCTCCACGGCATCGATATGGTGCGCCGGGTCGAGTTTTTCGCTAATCACTTCATCCAGCGCATTCAGCAGACGCTGGCGCGGCGCGAAGCGGTCAACGGTGATGTCCTTCATGCCGTCCGGGATCCAGATATTCATCACCGACGGGGTGCCGAGCTGTTCGCCGAAATACGCCGAGACGCGGCGGCTGGCCTTGCAGTGATCGATCCAGAACTGGCGGATCTCATCATTGGCGTGCGACAGGGTAAAGCCGTCGGCGCTCAGCGGGTGTGAGAAACAGGACGGGTTAAAATCCAGCCCCAGTTTGTTGGCTTTGGCCCACTCAACCCAGTTTCTGAAGTGTTCCGGTTTGATTTCATTGCGCGCAACCGGCGTCTGCGATTCCAGATAAAGGGCGTGCAGATTCAGGCGTTTTGGTCCGGGGATCAGGCTCAGCGCCTGCTCAAGATCGGCGCGCAGTTCGCTGGCGTTGCGCGCTTTGCCCGGATAATTGCCCGTTGCCTGGATGCCGCCGGTTAAATTTCCTTCCGGGTTTTCGAAGCCGGCGACGTCATCGCCCTGCCAGCAGTGCATTGACACCGGTAGGCGGTCCAGCTGGCGCAAGGCCTCCTCGACATCTACGCCGACGGTCGCGTAGCGCTGTTTAGCAATCTCCCAGGCTTGTTCAAGTTGAGTGGTCATGCGCAAAGCTCCTTATTCTGTTGCGACTGAAACTGCGCCACGAAGCGGGCAATTTCGTTTTCAGGATTGGGGGTAAACGTGGTGAGCGCAGAGTTGTGGCGCACCACCTGACGGAAATCGTCGACGTTATTCAGCTCATCCAGCGTCATCAGCTGGATACCGATATTGCCCAGCGTAGAGGCCTCGACAGGGCCGGCGACCACCGTGATGCCGCAGGCGTCGGCGCACAGCTGGTTGAGCAGCGCGTTCTGGCAGCCGCCGCCCACGATATGCAGCTGGCTGAACGGCTGTCCGCGCAGCCGGATGAGTTCGTTGAGCACGCGGGCGTAGAGCAGAGCGAGGCTGTCGAAAATGCAGCGCGCCAGTTCGACGGCCTCCATGGGTACCGGCTGCCCGGATTCGCGGCAGGCGGCCTGAATTTCGCCGCTCATATTGGGCGGATTGATAAAACGGTCGTCGTTGCAATCAATCACAAAGCGGCAGGCCGGAAGCCGCTCGCCGCGGGCGATCAGCGTAGAGAGTTCACCGATGTTTTGCTCTTGCAACACCCGCTGTAGCAGCCAGAGCCCCATGATATTTTTCAACACCCGATAGCGCCCTTCGGCACCGCCTTCATTGGTGATATTGGCCTTCAGCGCTTCGCTGCTGGTGTAAGGCGTTCGGCTTTCAAAGCCCATCAGCGACCAGGTGCCGGAAGAGAGATAAGCGGCGTTCTGAGAGGACAGCGGCGCGGCGATCACCGCGCTGGCGGTATCGTGACTGGCGACAGCGACCACCGGAATGGCGTTCCCCTGCGGACACGTCCAGTGGCCGATCACGTTACCCGGATGACGCGGCGTGCCGAACCACGCGCGCGGCGCCCCGGTCCAGCTCAGCAGGTCGTCATCCCAGCTATCGCTATCAATATTGACCAGCTGGGTGGTGGTGGCGTTGGTGTATTCCCAGTTCATCCTGCCGGTCAGACGGAAGCTGAAATAGTCGGGGATCAGCAGCGCATGCACGGCCTGGCTGACCAGTTCAGGCTGTTGTTCAACCAGTGCGCGCAGCTGATACAGGGTGTTGAAGGGCATAAACTGGATGCCGCTGCGACGGTAGATCTCGGCGCGTCCTATCTGCTCTTCAGCATGCTGCATCAGACCGTGGGTGCGAGCGTCGCGGTAGGAGATCGGTAGGCCGACGCGTTGCCCCTGCTCGTTCAGCAGCACATAATCCACGCCCCAGGTATCAATACCGATGCTATCGATGGCGATTCCCTGTTCGCAGACCTTTGCCAGCCCGCGGCGAATTTCGCCTTCCAGACGGTCGATATCCCAACAGTCATAGCCCGCCACCTTGCGCAGACTATTGGTGAAACGATGAATCTCACGCAGCGTCAGCGCACGCTGCGCGCGGTCGTAGCGGGCAAGCATGACCCGCCCGCTGGAGGCGCCTAAATCAACGGCTACACAATGACGAAAGCTCATGGGGAGATCCTTGTGAAAATCATTGTCAGCAGTCTAAAAAAGTCATGCGCCGCCGACCTTCTTGCCACGGACAGGGAAAATTGGCGGCTGGCAACAAAGCAAAGGTGACCGTGAGAGAGGTCACAATTTCGCTTAATCAGCGGGACGGTCAGGGATGTGATGTTGTCCGCAGTTCCCGATCTTTCCGGCTATTTCTTGAAAATGCGGCAGGCTTTACGAATTTTGCGGTCAAAAATTGAAGGCCGGAATGCTAACCCTTAATTACTATTTGCTTCACTGATTGATAACATTTCTCATTTCGAGGGCGCAGCTATGACCATATTGCACAGTGTGGATTTCTTTAAGTCCGGGACTTCTGCTGTTGCCATTGAGCCACGCCTTCCTCAGTCGGCGTTTCCGGAACATCACCACGATTTCCATGAAATCGTCATCGTTGAGCACGGCACCGGGATCCACGTTTTTAACGGGCAGCCCTATACCATCAGCGGTGGCTCGGTGTGTTTTATTCGCGATCACGACCGTCATCTCTATGAGCACACCGACAATTTGTGTCTGACCAACGTGCTGTATCGCGCGCCGGATGCCTTTCGCTTTCTCAACGGGGTTAATCAGCTGTTGCCCCAGGAGCAGGAGGGAAACTATCTCTCCCACTGGCGGGTGAATCAGACGGTGTTGCAGCAGGTACGGCAGATTGTCGATCGGCTGGACCATGCCGGCCACGAAGCGGATATGCATACCATCGCCGGCCGCGAGATTCTGTTTATGCAACTGCTGGTGCTGCTGCGTAAAAGCAGCCTTGCGGAAGAGGCGGCGGACAACGAAGCGCGGCTCAATCATCTGCTGGCCTGGCTGGAAGATCACTTCGCCGACGAGGTGTGCTGGGAGGAGGTGGCGGCGAAGTTTTCACTGTCGCTGCGGACCTTGCATCGTCAGCTTAAGCAGCAAACGGGTTTGACGCCGCAGCGCTACCTCAACCGGGTGCGGTTAGTGAAGGCGCGTCACCTGCTGCGCCATAGCGATGAAAGCGTGACGGAAATCGCCTATCGCTGCGGATTTGGCGACAGTAACCACTTTTCGACGCTTTTTCGCCGGGAGTTTTCATGGTCGCCGCGCGATATTCGCCAGGGGCGGGACGCTATTCTTCAGTAACGCGAGAGCAGTCAACGTTTTAGCCAGCAAAAACGCCAATAATAAAATGTTTTTTGGCGGTGGAGTTCTTGTCGTGGCCGGTCAGCTGATTCTTCGCAAAGATGAGTTTTTTGCTTCTCCTTCTCAGGCGGTAGCGGTCGCCGATCGTTACCCGCAAAATGTCTTCGCCGAGCATACCCACGAGTTCTGTGAGCTGGTGCTGGTGTGGCGTGGAAACGGCCTGCACGTCCTTAACGATCGTCCCTGGCGCATCACCCGTGGCGATCTGTTCTACATTCGCGCCGAAGATAAACACTCCTATGCTTCGGTTAACGATTTAGTCCTGCAAAACGTGATTTATTGCCCGGACCGGCTGCGGCTGAATTTTGACTGGGCGGCTCATATTCCCGGTCTGTTTGGCACGCCGTGGATCCCGCACTGGCGGATCGGCAGCTCCGGTATGACCCAGGTGCGCCAGGTGATTACCCAGCTCGAGCAGGAGAGCTCCCGCGGCGACGCGCAGGCGAATAACATGGCCGAGCTGCTGTTTGCGCAGCTGGTGCTGGTTCTCCAGCGTCACCGCTATGCCACCGATAACCTGGCGGCGACCCAAAGCGAAACGCTCCTCGATAAACTGCTGACCGAACTGGCGGGCAGCCTGAACCGGCCTTTTGTCCTCGACCGCTTTTGTCTGCGGGAAGGGTGCGGCGAACGCGCGCTACGCCAGCAGTTTCGCCAGCAGACCGGGATGACGATTAACCACTATCTGCGGCAGCTGCGGATTTGCCACGCGCAGTATTTATTGCAGCATACGGAGCGGTTGATTGGCGAAATCGCCATGCAGTGCGGGTTTGAAGACAGCAACTACTTTTCCGTGGTGTTCAACCGGGAAATTGGCATGACCCCCGGACAGTGGCGGCAACGCAGCCGCGTTGCCGCCTGGGAGGGTTAGTTCGCCATCCCGAGGCCGACGATATTGGCGGCGATAATAATCACCACGCAGCCCAGGCTTAACACGCTGACCGGCCGACGGCCGGCGTTGTTCCACTCCTTCAGCACCAGCCCGACCAGGCCGCCGCACAGCACATAGAAGCTCATATGCAGCATCCAGCTCATGTAGTCATACTGCGCGGGAATGCTGGCGTGACCCCAGGCATAGAAGAAGAACTGCAGGTACCACATCAGGCCGCCAAGCGCCGACAGCAGCACGTTGGCCACGATCAGCGGTTTGGCCAGCGAGAAGTCGGCTCTGAGCGACAGACTTTTCACTTTCGCCAGGCGAATAAAGCAAAAGCCAAGGTTGACCAGCGCGCCGCCGCCCATAATCACCACGTAGCTGGGCAGGGCGGTGTACAGCGGATCGACGCCCAATGCTGCCGCGGCATCGTGCATCGGCCGGGCGGCGTTCATCGCAAAAGACATGCCGGCGGAAAAAACACCGCACATCACCGCCAGCATCAGCCCTTTTTTCAGGTTGAAATCTTCGGCTTTAAAGCCCATTTTGCGCTCTTTCAGCTGGCCTGCCCGCGTGACGATGGCAACGCCAACCACCGCCACCAGCACCCCGAGCAAGGTCATCTGGCCGCCCTGGGTGTGAATTAATATCGCGAACTGGCCGTTGATAATCGGGGTCATCAGGGTGCCGACAATCAAGGTGATACCAATCGCGATACCGATCCCCATCGACATACCGAGGTAGCGCATCGTCAGGCCGTAATTGATGTTGCCGATCCCCCACATGGCGCCAAACAGAAATACCGGCAGCAGCGTGGAGGCGTTGAAAGAGCGGTAATAGGCCCAGAAATCGGGCAGCAGCATGGCGCTAATGGCCCACGGAAGAACCAGCCAGGAGACAATCCCGCCGATAGACCACATGGTTTCCCATGACCACTGTTTAACTTGTTTGAACGGGGCATAGAAACAGGCTGCACTGGCCGCACCTATCAAATGCCAAAAAATACCCATCGTAATCGCGTGACTCATTGATTTTATCCTCATCTATTTTTTTATCGGATAAATCTTCTTCCGACACGATGAGTGTAAAAATCGGTCAGTTTTTTCACCTTCAGGCTGTTGCCATGTGATGTTGAACCCTGGCAATCAACGGCTTAATTACTTGTTCCAGCTCACAAAAATGCGCCTATGCCTTGCAGTTATAACCTTATTAAAAATACGGCATTGATAAGCGTTTTCAATATCATTTAATTAACTATAATGAACCAACTGCTTACGCGGCCTTAACACTTCCTGCCGCTTGACAATAATGGAGAGGATTATGAGTTATACACTACCAGCCCTGCCGTACGCTTATGACGCCCTGGAACCGCACTTCGATAAGCAGACGATGGAAATCCATCACACTAAACACCACCAGGCCTACGTTAACAACGCCAACGCGGCGCTGGAAAGCCTGCCAGAATTCGCCAGCCTGCCTGTTGAAGAACTGATCGCTAAACTGGATCAGCTGCCGGCTGACAAAAAAGGCGTTCTGCGTAACAACGCAGGCGGCCACGCGAACCACAGCCTGTTCTGGAAAGGCCTGAAAACCGGCACGACCCTGCAGGGTGACCTGAAAGCCGCGATCGAACGTGATTTCGGTTCCGTTGATAACTTCAAAGCTGAGTTTGAAAAAGCGGCAGCGACCCGTTTCGGTTCCGGCTGGGCGTGGCTGGTACTGAAAGGCGACAAACTGGCCGTGGTTTCTACCGCAAACCAGGACTCCCCGCTGATGGGTGAAGCTATTTCTGGCGTTTCCGGCTTCCCGATTCTGGGCCTGGACGTATGGGAACACGCTTACTACCTGAAATTCCAGAACCGTCGCCCGGACTACATCAAAGAGTTCTGGAACGTGGTTAACTGGGACGAAGCAGCAGCGCGTTTTGCCGCCAAAAAATAAGGTTGCATTGTGCTGAACGAGAAGCGAGTCTGATGACTCGCTTTTTTTGTATCGGCACAAGGAGCAGCAGATGCACTATCCGCTAAATGTCTACATCGGTCGCGTCCGCGACTATCCCGGCAGCCGCCCGAGCGCGATTGATAAAATTCAGGTCGATGGCGAGTTAACCCTCGGCGAGCTTGGGCTGGAAGGCGATGAGCAGGCGGAAAAGAAAATTCATGGCGGGCCGGATCGCGCGCTGTGCCACTACCCGCGCGAGCACTATGCCGACTGGATCCGCGAATTCCCCGAGCAGGCCGATCTGTTCTGCTCCCCGGCCTTTGGCGAAAATCTTTCTACCGAAGGGCTGACCGAGAAAAACGTCAATATCGGCGATATCTTCCGCTGGGGCGAGGCGCTGATTCAGGTTACGCAGCCCCGATCGCCATGTTTTAAACTCAATTTCCATTTTGGCATCAGCGATATGGCGCAGCTGATGCAGAACAATGGCCAAACAGGCTGGCTGTATCGCGTGGTGGCGGGCGGGCAGGTCTCCAGCGATGCGCCGCTGGAACGGGTCTCCCGGGTGAGCGACGTGAGCGTTCAGGAAGCCGGGGCGATAGCCTGGCACCTGCCGTTCGACGATGAGCAGTATCATCGCCTGCTGTCTGCGGCAGGACTGTCGGCGAGCTGGACCCGGACCATGCAGAAACGACGTCTGAGCGGAAAAATCGAGGATGCTTCGCGCCGCCTGTGGGGAAAATAATTTCCCCACAGGCGCCAACGCCTTATCCGGGCTACGAGGGTTGCGCAGTTCACTACGTGTAGCCCGGCTAAGCGCAGCGCGAGCCGGGGATGAACGTATCAGGTGCGCTTATACAACGGCAGCCAGATCGTCAGGCGTAAACCGCCTAATGGGCTGTCATCGGCTTTGACCCAACCGCGATGCTGTTGAATCGCCGCTTCGACAATCGCCAGTCCCAGACCGGTGCCGCCAGACTCGCGATCGCGCGCTTCGTCGGTACGGTAGAACGGACGGAAAATCTGCTCGCGATCCTCCGGGCTGACGCCCGGACCGTCGTCATCGACGTTAACCGTGATGCCGTCTTTATCCACCGAAAAACTGACCGAAATTTTGGTATGCGAGTAGCGCAGCGCGTTGCGCACGATATTCTCCAGCGCGCTTTCCAGCGCATTGGGGTTGCCGTACAGCGGCCAGGGACCCGGCGGATACTCCACGGTGAAGGATTTGCCAACCTGCTCAGCCTCGAATGCGGCGTTATCCAGCACTTCACCCCATAGCTGATTGGCTTTCACCGTTTCGCTCACCAGGGCGTTGTTCGCCTGGTTGCGCGACATCACCAGCAGGTCGTTGATCATGCTGTCCAGCCGGTGGGCTTCCGTCTCAATACGCTCAAGCTCTTTGCTCTCGCCGCTGCGACGGCGCAGCAAGGCGGTGCCGAGCTGCAGGCGCGTAAGCGGCGTACGCAGTTCGTGGGAAATATCGGACAACAAACGCTGCTGGCCGGTCATCATCCGCTCCAGCGCCGTCACCATCTGGTTAAAACTGGCCCCGGCGGCTAAAAACTCCTGCGGGCCGGCTTCCAGCTCAGGATGCTGACGCAGGTTGCCTTGCGCGACCTCATCGGCGGCATTTTTCAGCTTACGCGCCGGCTTGGCCAGGCTCCACGCGAGCCACAGCAGCAGCGGTGAACTGACCAGCATCGTGACAATCAGCAGCAGTAACGGGCGGTCGAACAGCAGGTTGATAAAATCGGATTGGGAGGTGCTGGCAGGGCGGATAAGATAGAGCTGGTAATTATCTTCCCCATCCCTGACGGAAAACGGCCCGACCATTTCCAGGCGCCCGTAGCGTTTTTTCTGCGGATGATCGGCATTATCGGCCTGGCCGATAAAGTTACGAATGATCTGCATTTCGTTGCGTTCTGCGCCGATAACGCGCCCTTCGCTGGTGACCAGCAGTAAACGCTGTCCCGGCGGGGCCCACTTATCGATGGCGCGGAACAGACGCCGCCACCACATCAGGTCATTTGGCGGATCGGTCGCCAGTTCGGCCTCGACGTGCTGTTCGATCATGGTGCCCTGGCGCTGCTCGCTTTCCAGGAGTTCGGTCATCTGGCGCGAATCCAGCTTGGGCAACATCAGAACCAGCATCAACACCAGCGCCAGCGTGAGCCAGAAAATAGCGAAGATGCGTGCGGTTAAACTTCCAATCATGAAGCTGAAACCATCAGGTAGCCACGGCCGCGCAGGGTTTTAAACCACGGATGACCGTCTTTACGCTCCGGCAGCTTACGCCGCAGGTTGGAAATATGCATATCGATGGCGCGGTCAAATGGCGTCAGGCGTTTGCCCAACACCTCCTGACTCAGATGTTCACGTGACACCACCTGACCAAGATGCTGCGCCAGCAGGTAGAGCAGGGTGAACTCGGTACCGGTCAGCTCCAGCGTTTGCCCGTCAAAATTGGCTTCCTGACGGCCTGGGTTGAGGCTCAACGCGTCAACTTCCAGCGTCGGTGAGCCGGCTTCGGTGGTTTGTTGCTGCTCGCTCCAGTGAGAACGACGCAGAATCGCGCGTATGCGCGCCACCAGTTCACGATCGTTAAACGGCTTAGGTAGGTAGTCATCCGCGCCCAGCTCAAGGCCGAGAACGCGATCCAGCTCGCTGCCGCGGGCAGTTAGCATGATAACCGGGGTCTGGTGTGTCTGACGCAACTCTTTAAGCGTATCGATACCGTTTTTCTTCGGCATCATCACATCAAGTAAAAGTAAATCGATGCTGTCGTCCAGAAGGGCCAGCGCCTGTTCCCCGTCATGGGCTACGAGCACGTTAAATCCTTCCATATCGAGCAGCTCTTTTAACAGGGAGGTGAGCTCCCGGTCATCATCAACTAACAGGATTTTATTCATTGTTTAAATACCTCCGAGGCAGAAATTACGTCATCAAGGCTCGCTAATCCATGACTTTACGTTGTTTTACACCCCCTGACGCATGTTTGCAGCCCGAATCGTAGACTGGCTCTCGTTGAATCGCGACACAAACGTTTTGGGAGTATGTGATGCGCAATGTTATTGCTGCCGTCATGGCCTCAACGCTGGCGCTAAGTGCATATAGCCAGGCCGCTGAAGTCGTTACCAGCGTTAACTGGCTCCCCGGAGACGATGGGGCACAGCGCAGCAGCCAGAGTCATATGTTTGACGGCATAAGTCTAACCGAACAGCAACGACAGCAGTTACGAGATCTTATGCAACGGGCACGCCATGACCGGCAACCCATTAATGTTAGCGAAATGGAGACAATGCATCGCCTTGTCACCGCAGAAAATTTTGATGAGAACGCTGTGCGCGCTCAGGCCGATAAGATGGCTCAGGAGCAGGTTGCTCGCCAGATTGAAATGGCGAAGGTCCGCAACCAGATGTATCACCTGCTAACGCCGGAGCAGCAAGCGGTTCTCAATGCGAAACACCAGCAACGAATGGATCAGTTGCGTGAGGTTGTAAGGATGCAAAAAGGTTCAGCAACCATGCTGTCGAGTAGTAGCAATACCGTGCAACCCCAGTAGTAAACCCTGTTTTCCTTGCCATAGACACCATCCCTGTCTTCCCCTCCATGATGGAGGGGTTTTTTTTATCAATCACTTACCTCTGCATTCAAGCCAAAACAACGACTTAAAAAGAGTTGTGAAGGTTTGGAGCACTTTCAAATTTCCCGAAGCGTGGACAGTATGTGGACACTTCGGGGCGCTCTTTATGCCGCAATT
>NZ_JBJDNH010000054.1:0-31788 GCF_044900465.1 Klebsiella sp. NPDC088457
GTCGATCTGCTGCAGTCCCACGGCGCCAGTAAGATCATGCTGGCCAAAGGCAACCGCAGCCAGCAGGTGACCGATGCCTGCCATCAGCACGGCGGATTCTACCTCGGCAGCATCGGCGGCCCGGCCGCGGTACTAGCGCAGCAGAGCATCCGCAGCCTGGAGTGCGTGGCCTATCCGGAACTGGGGATGGAAGCCATCTGGAAGATTGAAGTGAAAGATTTCCCGGCGTTCATTCTGGTGGATGACAAAGGCAACGACTTCTTCCAGCAGATTCAGAACCGGCAGTGCGCGGGCTGTTCGTCGCGCTAATCTCCCCGCGCGATAAGCGCAAGGGCCGTAACGCGTCAGGTTACGGCCCTTTTGATATTGCCATCGCTGACGGCTAGTGGCCGGCAGAGGGCGCGCCCGGCGCCCCGGCGCGGCTGAACGGCGGACGGGCAAACCAGATAACCACAATCAGCGCCATAAACCCCCAGCCCAAAAGCCAGAAGTAGTCGATGGTCGACATCATATAGGCCTGCTGCTCAATGGTTTTATCGATCAGCGCCATATGCTGCTGCGTCGCCCCGCCCATCTTTTCGACATAGTCCACCGCCGCGGGATTGTATGCGGACACGCTCTCCGTCAGATTGGCATGATGGAACACTTCCCGACGCGACCAGATCCAGGTGGTGAGCGATGAGGCAAATGATCCCCCCAGCACGCGGAAGAATGTCGCCAGGCCGGAGCCTTCCGCCACCTCGGCACCGTTAAGGTTCGACAGCACAATCGTGGTGATCGGCATAAAGAAAAACGCCACGCCAATCCCCATAAACAGCTGCACTTCCGCAATGGTGCGGAAATCGACGTCGGTATTGAACTGCGCACGAATCAGGCAGGAGGCACCCATCGTCAGGAATGAGAGCGAGGCCAGGATCCGCAGGTCAAACTTGTTGGCGTAGCGACCGATAATCGGCGTCATCATCAGCGGCAGGATCCCCATCGGGGCGGCGGCCAGACCGGCCCAGATCGCCGTATAGCCCATCTGCGTTTGCAGCCACTGCGGCAGGATAATGTTGATGGCGAAGAAGGCGGCGTAGCCCAGCGTCAGCGACAGCGTACCAATCGTAAAGTTTCGGTCCTTAAACAGGCGCAGATTCACGATCGGATGGCGCTCGCCCAGCTCCCAGATAACAAAGGCCACCAGCGAGATAGCCGATATCGTCGACATCACCACAATGTGCGTGGAGGCGAACCAGTCGAGGTCGTTACCTTTATCCAGCACCACCTGCAGCAGACCGACGCCCAGCACCAGTAGCGCGATGCCGATATAATCAATCGGCGCATGGGTGGTGGTCTCCTCGCGCGCGCGCATCTGCGTCCAGACCACCAGCGTCGCGAAAATGCCGATCGGCACGTTGATATAGAAGATCCACGGCCAGGAGTAGTTATCCGTGATCCAGCCGCCGGTAATCGGCCCGACAATCGGCGCCACCACCGTCACCATCGACAGCAGCGCCAGCGCCATGCTGCGTTTGCTCGACGGGAAGATAACCAGCAGCAGCGTCTGGCACATCGGAAACATCGGCCCGGCAAAGAACCCCTGCAGGGCGCGGAAGATAATCAGCTCGGTCATGCTGTGGGCGAAGCCGCACAGAAATGAGGTGAAGGTAAACATCACCACCGAGCCGATAAACAGTTTTAACTGGCCAAAGCGGCGCGTAAACCAGCCGGTCAGCGGCAGAGCAATGGCATTACACACCGCAAAGGAGGTGATAACCCAGGTGCCCTGATCGGCGCTGACCCCGAGGTTGCCGGCGATGGTTGGCAACGCGACGTTGGCGATGGTCGAGTCCAGCACCTGCATAAACGTGGCCAGCGACAGCGCGAGCACCGCCAGCCACATACTGGGCGGGGTAAAAGCGGCCTTATCTTGCATAACGTCTCTCTTAACGGGCGCCTGCGGCTACCGCTTTGCTGTTGTCATGAAGGATTTTAGCCACCAGTTTGTCCGCTTCCGCCAGCGGGTTTTGATACACATCGGTGGTGAAACGCGGGCTGCTCACGGTTTGCTGTGGCAGCAGGTGTCCCCCGGCATCGCGAATATCGACGCTGACGTTCATTGACAGCCCCACGCGCAGCGGGTTTTTCTGCATGTCATGCGGATCCAGCGTAATACGCACCGGCAGACGCTGGACGATTTTAATCCAGTTGCCGCTGGCGTTCTGCGCCGGCAACAGCGAGAACGCGCTGCCGGTACCGATCCCCAGGCTCTCAATGGTGCCGTGGTATTCCACGTCGTCACCGTAGAGATCGGCATTGAGGGTCACCTTTTGCCCCAGACGCATCTCTTTCATCTGGCTCTCTTTGAAGTTAGCGTCGACCCACACCTCGTTCAGCGGCACGATAGCCATCAGCGTGGTGCCGGAATCGACGCGCAT
This sequence comes from Klebsiella sp. NPDC088457, assembly GCF_044900465.1. NCBI lineage: Bacteria > Pseudomonadati > Pseudomonadota > Gammaproteobacteria > Enterobacterales > Enterobacteriaceae > Klebsiella > Klebsiella sp. NPDC088457. The sequence goes on from NZ_JBJDNH010000054.1 coordinate 2,421, forward strand.
CCCGAGCTGGACCGCTCGCTTCGCCACGTAGCCGCTAACCGGAGCCACGATGGTGCTACGCGAATTATCCAGATAGCGCTGACGCAGCGTGGCGACGGCGCTTTTGATTTCCGGGTGGCTGTCGATCACGGTGTCATCCACCATCGCGGTATTGGTGCGCAACGCCTCCTGCGCGGCGGTTAAATCGCTTTGCGCGCTGGTGACCGCATCGCGGTAATGCGCGAGATCTTCGGCGGCAATCGCGCCGCTCTGGAAAATACGCTGACGACGCGCGTAGTCGTTTTGCGCCGTCTGCAGTGCCACCTTCTTCGCCGCCACCTGCGCGCGGTAGTTATCCGCCGTGCTGTAAAGCCCGCGGACCTGGCGTACCGTATTGGCGAGGTTGGCTTCCGCCTGCTGCAGCGCGATTTCGGTATCACTCGGGTCGAGCAGCACCAGCGGCTGTCCTTTCTGCACGAAGTCGCCTTCATCGACGGTTACCTGAGTCACCGTCCCCGCGATCTGCGGAGTCAGCGTCACCTGGTTGCCGTTGACATAGGCATCGTCGGTGGACTCATAGAAGCGGGCATACAGCAGATACCACGCCAGTCCGCCCCCGGCGGCGAGAAGCAGAATAATCAGCAGAATAATAAAGTTGCGTTTGCGCTTGCTGCCGCGCTCAGCCTGTTGTGCAGCGGTGGTTTCCATCTTGTCAGGACCTTATTGAATACGTTAGCGATGAGGAGCGACGATCTCGTCCGGCAGCATTTTTGTCAGTAGCTCTACCAGTAAGCGAGATTCATCGGCGGTAAGACGGGCGGTAAGATCGCTGATGATCGAGGCCAGTGCTTCATTGACAAAGCGCTCGCAGATCAGCTGCCCTTTGTCGGTTAATGCCAGGATGACCTGGCGTTTATCCTGTGGATGCGGCGAGCGGCTGATGAGATCGCGCTTGACCATGCGAGCCACCATCCGGCTCATGGCGCCGGCGTCCATGACCAGATTTTTGCTGATCTCAACCGGACTGGTAACGCCTTTGTAGATACTGATCAGCACCTTAAACTGCGCGGCGGTGATATCCATGCCGGAGAAGTACTGGCTAATCAGCTGGTCTTTGAACTGGTTTGCCAGGTGAATCAACAAACCTAAGTGGAATTTATTATTAATCATACCCGGACGATGCGTCATGTTATTTGCCTGGTCAATAATTGCAAATGAAATTACTGACCAGGCAGTTATTTGTCAACATGGTGTCAAGAAGATCGCACGTTTTGTCAGCGTAACGGTCTATGAGAGCGATGAAAGCGACAGGCCGGGAGTGGGACGTGGGATGCAATGCGGCGGCGGAATCACCGGGCAGCGTCTGTTGCGCGCCCGGTGGGAAGCGAGGAGATCACGCCTCTTTGGTATCAAGTTCAGCAAACACCTGCTGGGCGAGGTGCAGCGTCGCATTTGCCGCCGGCAGGCCGCAGTACAGCGCGGAATGCATGATCAGCTCTTTTAACTCATCGCGGGTCACCCCATTATTGAACGCCGCGCGCAGGTGCATTTTCAGCTCCGCTTCGCGGTTAAGAGCAATCAGCATGGCGATGGTGATCATACTGCGGGTGTGGTGGTCCAGTCCCGGTCGGGTCCAGGTTTCGCCCCAGGCATAGCGGGTAATAAGATCCTGAAACTCTTCATTTAACGGCGTCAGATTTTGCAAGGTGCGGTCAACGTGTGCATCGCCCAGAACTTTGCGGCGCACGCTCATGCCCTGCTGATAACGTGCTTTATCGTCCATGGTGTTCTCCGCTTAAAAATTGCAGTAAGGCGGCGCTAAAAGCGGCCGGCGCTTCGATACTGGAGAGATGCGAGGCGGGAAGCACCACCATTTGCGCGTTGGGGATCTGCTGCTGCAAAAAGTGCGCGTCCGCCACGGTAGTGACAGGGTCACTTTCCCCGGCAATAATCAATGTCGGCATGCCAATCTGCCCGACCTCCCCACGCAGGTCCGCCGCCGCCAGCGCTTCACAGCACGCCGCGTAGCCTTCCGCATCACTGTGGGTCAGCTGATGACATAGCGTCTCCACCACGTCCGGCGCCTTGCGGCGGAAGGCGCGGGTGAACCAGCGGTCCGCCGCCCCGGCCGCCACCACCGTCATCCCTTCCTGACGCACGGCCCGCGCGCGGGACAGCCAGCTGGCCTGATCGCCAATGCGTGCCGCGGTGTTGGCCACGACAATTGCATCAAAACGCTCAGGGGCAAAACGGCCCAGCCACAGCCCGGTCAGGCCGCCCATTGAGATGCCACAGAAACAGGCTTTGGCGATATTCAGATGATCGAGCAGCGCAATCACATCCTCGCCAAGCTGCGCGAGGGTCACCTTCCCGGATTTGCGGGTCTTGCCATGGCCGTGGCTATCGTAGCGTAGCACGCGAAACTGGCGGGTTAAGGCTGCCAGCTGCGGCTGCCACATCGCCCGGGTGGTCCCCAGGGAGTTGGAAAGAACTATCACCGGCGCGCCTTCCGGCCCGTCGAGTTGATAATCAAGGTTCATGACGTTGCTCCTTGTAACGCGCCACGACCTGGCGCACAAAAAGTTCGGCGCTGCCGGTAGCCGTCGCCGGGTCCAGCAGCGTTGTTAAACGGGGAACGGAAAGATACTGGCTGACCTGCGGATCGCTTTTCAGCAGCGCCAGCAGCGGGCGAGACTGGTCGATAGCCTGCCGGCACAGCGCCTCGATGCAATGATGAGCTTCGGCTTTACCAATAAACTCCGCCAGCGCCAAGGTCACCGCTTCCGCCATAATTAAACCGTGAGTCAGATCCAGATCGGCACGCATCTTTTGCGGGAAAACCTGCATCTCGCGGACCAACGCCTCGCTTTGCGCCAGCGCGCCGCCGACCAGGGTTATCAGTTGCGGAAGGGTCTCCCATTCGGCCTGCCAGCCGCCGAGGGCGCGTTCGTGCTGCTGAATCTGGCTGGCGTACAGGGTTGCCACGAGGCCAGGCGTACGCTGGGCGGCGGTTAAAATCGCGCTGCAGGCGATGGGGTTACGTTTGTGCGGCATCGTTGACGAACCGCCGCGCCCTTCTGCCACCGGTTCGCCGACCTCCGCCACTTCGGTTTGCATCAGTAACGCGAAGTCGTTGGCAAACTTCCCCAGCGTGCCGCAGACGCCGGCGAACCAGGCGCCGACTTCCAGCACCCGGTCACGCTGGCTGTGCCACGGCGTATCCGGTAAAGCCAGGCCGAGCGCTTTCGCCAGCTGTTCAGCAACCTGCGGGCCGTCTTTTTTCAATGAATCCAGGGTTCCCGCCGCGCCGCCAAACTGCAGTACCAACGCCCGGGGGCGCATTTCCCGCAGACGCTGCTGCCAGCGCAGCAGCGCATCAAGAGTGCCCGCCAGCTTCAGGCCAAAGGTCACCGGCAGCGCGTGTTGCATCCACGTCCGCCCTGGCATCACCGTATTTTGATAGCGTTCCGCCTGCAGGGCGAATCCGTCAATCAGCCGTTGCAGCAGCAGCGCCGTCTCATCCAGCGCTCCGCGCAGCTGTAAAACCAGACCGCTGTCAATGGCATCCTGGCTGGTGGCGCCCCAGTGAACATAGCGCGCCGCCTCGTCATTCTGCGCCTTGACGCAGGCCGTGAGCTGTTTCACCAGCGGAATAGCCAGATTGCCCGCGCTGGCCGCCGCCTGCCCCAGGGCGGGAAAATCGATCGCCGAATGCCGGCAGGCGTTGACGATCGGCGCGACGGCGGCCTGCGGCACCACGCCACAGGCCGCCTGGGCGCGGACCAGCGCCGCTTCAAAATCCAGCATGCTCTGCACCCGTTGCGCATCGCTAAACCAGGCGGTCAGCGGACTGGTGCGCAACATCGGGGTCAACAAACTCATTTCGGCTCCTTAAACACGTTCAATAATCAGCGCAATCCCCTGGCCGACGCCGATACACATGGTACACAGCGCATAGCGCCCGCCGGTGCGCCGAAGCTGGTAGGCGGCGGTCATCGCCAGACGCCCGCCGGAGGCCCCCAAAGGGTGACCTAAGGCAATCGCCCCGCCGTTCGGATTGACGTGCGGCGCATCGTCAGGCAAACCGAGATCGCGGGTAACCGCCAGCGCCTGCGCGGCGAACGCTTCGTTCAGTTCAATCACGTCCATTTGCGCCAGCGTTAGCCCGGTTTGCGTCAGCACTTTACGCACCGCCGGCGCCGGGCCAAAGCCCATAATTCTTGGCGCTACCCCGGCCGTCGCCACGCCGACCACGCGAGCCAGCGGCTGCAGGTCGTTGGCATTCAGCGCCTGTTCGCTCGCCAGCAGCAACGCGCAGGCGCCGTCGTTAACCCCGGAGGCGTTCCCGGCGGTCACCGAGCCGTCCGGACGCACCACGCCTTTAAGCTTAGCCAGCGCTTGCGCGGAGGTACTGCGCGGGTGTTCATCGCGGGTAAACAGCAGCGGGTCGCCTTTACGCTGCGCGATGGAGACCGCAATCAGCTCATCGGCAAAGCGCCCGGCTTCCTGCGCCTGGGCGGTACGCAGCTGGCTACGCAGCGCGAAAGCATCCTGGTCGGCCCGTGAAATGGCAAAATCATGCGCCACGTTCTCGGCGGTCTCCGGCATGGAATCAACGCCATACCGCGCTTTCATTTGCGCGTTGATAAAGCGCCAGCCGATGGTGGTATCTTCCATTTTCATGCTGCGGCTAAAGGCGTTCTCCGCCTTGCCCATCACAAACGGCGCACGCGACATGCTCTCCACGCCGCCGGCAATCATCAGTTGAGTTTCACCGCTCTTAATCGCGCGCGCGGCGATACCGATGGCATCCAGGCTCGAACCGCACAGGCGGTTAATGGTGCTGCCCGGCACCGTTTCCGGGAACCCGGCCAGCAGCAGCGCCATCCGCGCGACGTTGCGGTTATCTTCCCCGGCCTGGTTGGCGCATCCGTAAATCACATCATCGATACGCGCGGGATCCAGCCCTCGATTACGCTCCAGCAGCGCTTTCAGCGGCAGTGCGGCCAGATCGTCGGCGCGTACCGCCGCCAGAGTTCCCGCAAAACGACCAAACGGTGTACGCACCGCATCACAGATAAATGCCTGATTCATCATAGGTTCCTTATGCGCTTTCCGCCAGATGTTCGAAGGTCAGCGCCACCGGAGTGATGCGCTGCAGTTCCTCAAAAGAGAGGCCGTTAAAGATTTCCCGCACCACCGGCCCCGTCGGGGTGATATCAATGACCGCAAGATCGGTGTAAATCCGGCTGACGCAGCCGACGCCGGTCAGCGGATAGCTGCAATGCTCAACCAGCTTGCACTCGCCGTCGCGGGTCAGATGGTCCATCATCACGAAGACCTGCCGCGCGCCGATGGCCAGATCCATCGCTCCGCCCACGGCCGGAATCGCATCCGGCGCGCCGGTGCTCCAGTTAGCCAGGTCGCCGCGAGCGGAAACCTGATAGGCCCCCAACACGCAGATATCAAGATGGCCGCCGCGCATCATGGCGAAGGAGTCACCGTGGTGGAAATAACATCCGCCTGGCAGCAAGGTCACGTACTCTTTACCGGCGTTAATCAACTCCGGGTCCTCTTCGCCCGGTTGCGGTTTGCCGCCCATTCCCAACAGGCCATTTTCGCTGTGTAAAAACACTTCTTTATCGGCCGGGAGATAGTTCGCGATACGCGTCGGTAAACCAATCCCCAGGTTCACGTAGGCTCCTTGCGGAATATCGCGGGCCACGCGCTGGGCCATCTCATCACGGGTTAATTTTTGCATGGCAGACTCCTCAGGCGCTCCGGGCGATGGTCAGGTTTTCCAGCGAGAAGACGCGCTGGACAAAAATCCCCGGCGTGATGATATTTTCTGGGTCAAGGTCGCCCAGGCTCACCAGACGAGAAACTTCAACAATGGTCGTTTTGGCGGCGGTGGCCATAATGGGGCCGAAGTTACGCGCCGCTTTGCGATACACCAGGTTGCCCCAGCGATCCGCCTGATGCGCTTTGATCAGCGCAAAGTCGGCCTTAATCGGGTACTCCAGAACATAATGCCGACCGTCGATTTCGCGGGTCTCTTTCCCCTCCGCCAGCGGCGTGCCGTAACCGGTGGGGGTAAATATCGCCCCCAGACCGGCGCCGGCGGCCTGAATTCGCGCCGCGAGGTTGCCCTGCGGCACCAGCTCCAGTTCGACTTTGCCGCGACGGTACAGATCGTCAAAAATCTGCGAGTCAACCTGGCGCGGGAAAGAGCACACCATTTTTCTCACCCGTCCGGCCTTCAGCAGTGCCGCAAGGCCCACTTCACCATTGCCCGCGTTGTTGTTGATAATGGTGAGATCGCGGGCGCCCTGTTCAATCAGGGCATCGATCAGATAGGTTGGCTGACCGGCGGGACCAAAACCGCCAATCATGATGGTCGCGCCGTCGTGGATCCCGGCGATGGCATCGCTTAGCGTCGACACGCTTTTATCAATCATCAGGTCGCTCCTTTATGTGCGGTAATCGCACTTTTATTCGTTGTTCGCACAAAATGTGACCCGCTTAACGATGTGGGTCAAGGGCGATAATCGAAATATGGTGCGATAATCGAACATCGTATATCTTTAGCGAAAGAATGTGATCGATGGCAAATATGGAGAGGACAATGGAGAAGCATCCAGATGATTTACTGACGGGCGATAGCGATCCGTTTAAGGGCGATCCGAACTTTATGGCCTCGCTGGCCCGCGGGCTGGAAGTGATTCAGGCTTTCACTCCGCAGCGCCCGGTGCTGTCGATCTCGCAAATCAGTCAGAAGACCGGTATTCCGCGCGCGGCGGTCCGCCGCTGCCTGTATACCCTGGGAAAACTGGGGTTTGTCTATGCGGAAGACGGCAAGAATTTCCAGCTGCGCCCGCGCATTCTGGCCCTCGGCCACGCGTGGTTAGCCTCAACGCCGCTGGCGCGTTCGGCACAGCCGGTACTCAAGCACCTGAGCGAGATGCTTAACGAATCCTGCTCTATCGCCACCCTCGACGGCGACGATATTCTGTACATCGCTCGCGCCTCCAGTTCGCGGATTATGACCATCGATCTGGATATCGGCAGCCGCCTGCCGGCGTGGGCAACCTCGATGGGCCGCGTGCTGCTAAGCCATCAGCCGGAAGAGAAGCTGAACGATATGCTGGCGCGGGTGACAATGATTCACTACACCCCACAGACGGTAGATTCGGTCAATAAGCTGCGCGCCGAGCTGAAGCGGGTGCGCCAGCAGGGCTACGCGCTCAACGATCAGGAGCTGGAGATGGGGTTACGTTCCCTGGCGGTGCCGTTATTCAACCCGCAGGGGCAGGTACAGGCCGCGCTGAACGTCGGCGTGCATGCCGGGCAGGTGTCCACCCGCGAGATGCTGGATCGGGTGCTGCCCGAGCTGCAAAAAGCGGCCCGGGAGCTGACATTGTTGCTGCGCTAGCGGCTACGTTTGGCGTGCCGCTCCCAGTTTTCCTGTTTGGCCTCGGCGGATTTGCGCAGCGCAACGTAACACGCGCCGCTGCCGCCGTGGTGCGCAGAGGCCACGCAGAACGCCTGAACTTCAGGTAGCTCCACCAGCCAGCGGGCGAGATAGCTGCGAATGATATTGGCGTGTGAGGTATCTTCCCGCCCTTTACCATGTACGATCAGCAGATTGCGCAACCCCTCTTTTCGCGCCTGCACCACAAAGGCAAACAGCATCTGTCGGCACTGCTCTACCGGCTGGCGCAGCAGATTAAGGCTCGCCTGCTGGCTATATTTGCCCAGCCGCAGCTTTTCCAGCACGCCGTTCTGCAGCCCTTCACGCTTGAATTCCAGCGGCGTCGCCAGCGGCAGTACGTCGAGATAACCGGTGGTGAGAAAGTTATCCAGCTGCAGGGGATCGATGCGCTGCGGCGGGCGGGTATTCCGCTCGGGATGCCAATGAACGTCAGTATTACGTTTCAGTGGCTGGACGTCCTCCATGGCGCCAAGAAATAGCGATTTGTCGTCAAGATTCATGAGCACTCCTCCGGCTGCTACCGCAGGCTACTATAGCCGCCGCGCTCCCCCGCCTCAATGCGTTTGTCGGCAAGCGGCGACAATTTAAACCGTCGGACTTCAGGACGGAAACTGATGGCGACTTTGCCGACGAAACTGCGTGATCAGCGAGGCCGTCAGCGGCGTCTGGCGCGAGTCCCGCCGTTGAATCAGATAATAGGTGGCTTTTGGCAACGGCTCTCTCACCGCAACCATCGCCAGCTTATCGGCGATCATCGGATCGTTGCCCAGTTCAACCGGCAAAATACTCAGAAAATCGCTCTGCACCACCAGACTGATGCAGGAAGAAAAGGTTTCGCAAACGATACCGACGTGGGGGATTTGCGCACGGTGGCTAAAAAGATCCTGTAACTGCTTAAAATAGCTGCCGCGCGGCGTTGGCATGGTCCAGCTATAGTCCAGCAGTTGATCGATCGACGTCGCCTTCGCCGCGGGATGCCCCACCCGGGCAAACACCGCGAAAGGCTTTTCAAACAGCTTTTCAAAGCTGAATTCATGATCGTATGGCCCGGGGTAATAGGTATTGATGGTGAAGTCGAGTTCGCCCTGACGCAGTTCGTTGATCATCGACAGCAGCTGGCCCTCCATAATCCGTACCTTCACCAGCGGATGCTGCTGGTGAAAACGACAGATAACCGATGGCATCAGCGAACGCGCCACGCTCGCCCCGAGGCCGATATTGATCTGCCCGGTCAACTCCCCCTGGCGCTGCAGCAGATCCTCCTGCGCCGCCCGCAGCTCTTCGAGAATCAGGCTGGCGTGCTGATAAAAGCTTTCGCCGTTTTCCGTTAGCGCCACCCCCTGACTGCGGCGCACGAACAGCTGGGCGCAAAGCCCCTCTTCCAGCTCTTTAATGGCCTTGGTCAACGCCGGTTGCGACAGCGCTAACGCCCGGCTGGCGCCGCGGATGCTGCCCTGACGCGCCACCTCAACGAAGGCGCGAATTTGATGAAATTTGATCTGAAAAGACATCGTCGTAGTGATAACCATTGTTTATCAGACAGAAGAAACTGGCATCTACTGTAATGCATAGCGTTGTGGCAACGTAAGAATCCGATGCGTAAAAACCCATCAGTGATAAGCAAAAGCTATCACACCGTGAAGCACATCACATATTTAAACTATGACAGGACAGGTTATGCCGTTACTCACGCAATACATCCACCAGCTGATGCCGGAAATGACGCAGTGGCGTCGCGATTTACACCACTATGCCGAGTCGGGCTGGGTCGAGTTTCGTACCGCCAGTAAAGTCGCGGAGATACTCCACCGGCTAGGCTACGATCTGGCATTGGGCCGCGACGTTATCGATGCCGACAGCCGGATGGGCCTACCGGATGAGGCCACGCTGGCGCATGAGTTTGCGCGGGCCCGCCAGCAGGGCGCCCCGGAGCCGTGGCTTAGCGCATTTGAAGGAGGGTTCGCCGGCGTCGTCGCCACGCTGGATACCGGCCGCCCGGGCCCGACCCTCGCCTTCCGGGTTGATATGGATGCCCTCGATCTGAATGAAGACACCGATAGCCAGCATCGTCCATTTCGCGATAACTTTGCCTCCTGCAACCCGGGGATGATGCACGCCTGCGGCCATGACGGCCATACCGCTATTGGCCTGGGACTGGCCCATGTGCTGAAGCACTATGCCGATCGTTTACACGGGACGATCAAGCTGATTTTCCAGCCGGCGGAAGAAGGCACCCGCGGCGCGCGGGCGATGGTAGCCGCCGGCGTGCTGGATAACGTCGATTATTTTACCGCGATCCATATCGGCACCGGCGTCCCCGCCGGAACGGTCGTCTGCGGCGGCGATAACTTTATGGCCACCACCAAATTTGACGTGACCTTCACCGGGGTCGCGGCCCATGCCGGCGGCAAGCCGGAAGACGGACGCAACGCCCTGCTGGCCGCCGCGCAGGCGGCGCTTGGTCTGCACGCGATAGCGCCGCACAGCGCAGGCGCGTCGCGGGTTAACGTTGGCGTCATGCAGGCGGGAACCGGCCGGAACGTGGTGCCTTCCGGCGCGCTGCTGAAAGTGGAAACCCGTGGCGAAACCGAAGCCATCAATCAATACGTTTTTGAACGCGCGCAGTCCGTTATCGCAGGCGCCGCGGCGATGTACGGCGCCAGCGTCGACCTGCGTCTGATGGGCGCGGCCACCGCCAGCGCGCCGTCGCCGACGTGGGTGGCCTATCTGCGCGAACAGGCAGCCCTGGTGCCCGGCGTCAGGCAGGCTATCGACCGCATCGCCGCCCCCGCGGGTTCCGAAGATGCCACCCTGATGATGGCCCGGGTGCAGCAGCGCAACGGCCTGGCCTCCTACATGATTTTCGGCACCGAACTCAGCGCCGGTCACCACAACGAGAAATTCGATTTCGATGAGAGCGTGATGGCGATGGCGGTCGAAACGCTGGCCCGCGCCGCGCTCAACTTTCCGTGGCAGCGAGGTGTTTAATGGAGACAATTTACCGCTTTGTCGATGATACGATCGCCTCACGCGCAGCTGAATTTAGCGCCATTGCCGATGAGATTTGGGATCATCCGGAGACCCGTTTTGAAGTGTTCTGGTCCGCTGGACGCTTAGCCGATGCTCTGCAGGCGGAAGGCTTTCAGCTCAGCCGTGAGGTGGGCGGCATCCCGAACGCCTTTATTGCCAGCTACGGTAGCGGCCAGCCGGTCATTGCCCTGCTGGGAGAGTATGACGCGCTCGCCGGACTCAGTCAGGAGGCGCATTGCGCGCGGCCGACCAGCGCAACGCCGGGAGAAAACGGCCACGGCTGCGGGCATAATCTGCTGGGAACCGCGGCGCTGGCCGCCGCGGTGGCGAGTAAAAACTGGTTCCAGCAGCACGGCGGCGGCGGGACCATTCGCTTCTACGGCTGCCCGGGCGAGGAAGGCGGTTCCGGTAAAACCTTTATGGTGCGCGAAGGACTGTTTGATGACGTGGATGCGGCATTGACCTGGCACCCGGAAGCCTACGCCGGGATGTTCAGCACCAGCACGCTGGCGAATATCCAGGCGGCCTGGCGTTTTAGCGGCACCGCCGCCCACGCCGCCAATTCCCCACACCTTGGCCGGAGCGCGCTGGATGCGGTGACGCTGATGACCACCGGCAGCAATTTTCTCAACGAACACATTATTGAGAAAGCCCGCGTCCACTATGCGATTACCGATAGCGGCGGCATTTCGCCCAACGTGGTCCAGGCGCAGGCGGAAGTGCTCTATTTGATTCGCGCGCCGGAGATGGCCGATGCGCAGCAAATCTATGCGCGTATTGAGAAAATCGCCCAGGGCGCGGCGCTGATGACCGAAACCACGGTCAGCTGTCGTTTCGATAAGGCCTGCTCCAGCTATTTGCCCAACCGCACGCTGGAGGCGGCGATGTATCAGGCCGTCTGCCACTATGGTACCCCGCAGTGGAGCGATGAAGAACGCGCTTTCGCCAGCGAGATTCGCGCCACCCTGAGCGAAAATGACCTCAGCAACAGCCTGAAAAATATTGCCGCAACCGGCGGTGACGAGGGCAAACGCTTCGCCCGCCGCCATCGTGAAACGGTGCTTATCGACGAAGTAGCCCCGTGGGCGGCGACGGATAACATTCTGGCCGGTTCAACCGATGTCGGCGACGTCAGCTGGAAGATCCCGGTCGCCCAATGTTTCAGTCCCTGCTTTGCCGTCGGCACGCCGCTGCTTACCTGGCAGCTGGTCAGCCAGGGGCGAACCTCTATCGCTCATAAGGGGATGCTGCTGGCGGGGAAAGTTCTTGCCGCGACGGCTATCCGTCTGCTTACCGATGAGACGCTGCTGCAAGCCGGTCAACAAGAACTGGCGCAGCAGCTGGCGGAACGGGCCTATCAATGCCCAACCCCGGAAAACGTGACACCGTCACCTTTAAAATAATAAAACCATCACGAACACTACAACGACTACAACAACTAACACAACGACGACTGAGGAATGCCCATGAGTATGTCATCCATACCGTCGCCTTCCCCCAGCGGAAAGCTGTATGGCTGGGTTGAAAAGATCGGTAATAAGGTTCCGCATCCTTTTTTGCTTTTTATCTATTTGATCGTCGCGCTGGCGATAGCCACCGCGGTACTCTCCGCCTTCGACGTTGGGGCAATCAACCCGACGGATGGGTCAACCGTGGTGGTAAAGAACCTGCTCAGCATCGAGGGGCTGCACTGGTTTCTGCCTAACGTTATCAAGAACTTCAGCGGTTTCGCCCCGCTGGGGGCGATTCTGGCGCTGGTTCTCGGCGCCGGGCTTGCCGAGCGCGTGGGGCTGCTGCCGGCGCTGATGGTCAAAATGGCCTCGCACGTCAGCGCGCGTTATGCCAGCTACATGGTGCTGTTTATCGCTTTTTTTAGCCACATCTCCTCCGATGCCGCGCTGGTCATTATGCCGCCGCTGGGCGCGCTGATGTTCCTCGCCGTCGGTCGTCATCCGGTGGCGGGGTTACTGGCGGCCATTGCCGGCGTCGGCTGCGGATTTACCGCCAATCTGCTGATCGTCACCACCGATGTGCTGCTCTCCGGCATCAGTAGCGAAGCGGCAAAGACGCTGGATAGCGCGCTGCATGTCAGCGTGATCGATAACTGGTACTTTATGGCCAGTTCGGTGATCGTCCTGACGCTGGTCGGCGGGCTCATCACCGATAAACTTGTCGAACCCCGGCTGGGTCAATGGCAAGGTGCAGCGAGGACGGATTACAGACGCTGACGCCTGAGCAACGTTTCGGCTTGCGGGTTGCCGGTATCGCCGCGCTGGTGTTTATTGCCCTGATTGCCGCAATGGTGGTGCCGGAAAACGGTATTCTGCGCGACCCGCTCACCCACACAGTGATGCCTTCGCCTTTTATTAAAGGCATTGTGCCGCTCATCATCTTTTTCTTTATCTTCGTTTCGCTGGCCTACGGTATCGCCACTGGCAAGATTCGCCGTCAGGCGGATTTACCGCCCTTAATGATCGAACCGATGAAAGAGATGGCCGGATTTATCGTGATGGTGTTTCCGCTGGCCCAGTTTGTCGCCATTTTTAACTGGAGCAATATGGGGAAATTTATGGCGGTCGGGTTGACGGATTTACTGGAACAGGCGGGGCTAAACGGCGTGCCGGCTTTTGTCGGTCTGGCACTGCTGTCGGCATTTCTGTGCATGTTTATCGCCAGCGGTTCGGCGATCTGGTCCATTCTGGCGCCAATCTTTGTGCCCATGTTTATGCTGCTCGGCTTTCACCCGGCGTTTGCGCAAATTCTGTTTCGTATCGCCGATTCTTCGGTCCTGCCGCTGGCACCGGTCTCGCCGTTTGTGCCGCTGTTTCTTGGCTTCCTGCAACGCTATCGCCCGGATGCCAGACTCGGAACCTACTATTCCCTCGTTCTGCCCTATCCGCTGATCTTCCTCGCCGTCTGGCTGCTGATGCTGGTGGCGTGGTATCTGCTGGGGTTGCCGATCGGCCCGGGCATTTATCCGCGCCTGCACTAGAGGAACCGGGTGGCCAGCTTCTGGCCACCCTCCGCGCAACGCGACGCGGCATTCTTCACGATTACAGCGGTTTTTTCTTTAACTGCATCTCTTTCACCTGCTTATACACAGACTCGATCAGCAAAGCGGCCGCATTTAACAATAACCCACTGATAATCAACATCAAAACACCAGTCAGAATATATTGCATATCGATACCTCCAGGGTTCGCCAACGCCGGAACTGCGCCCGGAGCCGGCAAGTCGTTGACCCAAAGAATGCCTGTACAGATGACTCATGGCGTCGCCGATAGCTGAGCTGATGCCCGCTCACCCGGGCACGACTGACAAACGATTTCGGGAGGTGAACTGAACGCTCCTCCGTCCAGAAAAGCTCACCCACGAGGCGACGAAAACCGATACCAGCGTCCCCCGGCGTTTATCTTTATGGAGTATAGTTGGCAACCCGACAGGCGTGATATCTTGTCGATCTACGGCAATATTATCTGTTGAATCAGGCGACAAGGAGACAAGATGCTGGTACTGCTGCAGGACAAAATCGACACCCCGCTGGGGCCGCTATGGATTCTTTGCGACGAACAGTTCCGTCTACGCGCCGTTGAGTGGGAAGAGCATAGCGACCGGATGGAACAGCTGCTTGAAGTGCATTACCGCCGCGAAGGCTATCAACGCGTTGCTTCGCGTGACCCCGGCGGGTTGAGTCAAAAGCTTGATGCCTATTTCGCCGGCGATCTCAGCATCATTGCAACCTTGCCCACCGCCACGGCGGGCACGCCTTTTCAGCGTGAAGTCTGGCAAACCCTGCGCACGATTCCCTGCGGACAGGTGATGCACTACGGCCAGCTGGCTGAAGCTCTCGGCCGTCCGGGCGCCGCACGCGCGGTTGGCGCGGCTAACGGCGCCAATCCGGTGAGTATCGTGGTGCCCTGCCATCGCGTGATTGGACGTAACGGCACCATGACCGGATACGCCGGCGGGGTGCAGCGCAAAGAGTGGTTATTGCGCCATGAGGGGTATCTGCTGCTTTGACGCTACGTGCCTTTTATCGGAAGCATCGGGTAACTTTACAATCCAGTCTGAACTGACATGTTATTGTTTATCAACAGCATAAGCGCGACTATTGATTTCCCCTTTTAATATTACGTGTTTCCTCGGTTCGAGACTTACCTGCTCTCCAAAAAGATGTTAAAATTGACCAATATCAATTAAGGCTTGAGCAGACCTATGATCCCAGAAAAGAGAATTATTCGACGCATTCAGTCTGGCGGTTGCGCAATTCATTGTCAGGATTGCAGCATTAGCCAGCTTTGCATCCCTTTTACTCTGAACGAGCATGAGCTTGATCAGCTGGATAATATCATCGAGCGTAAAAAGCCTATCCAGAAAGGACAGACCTTGTTCAAAGCCGGTGATGAGCTGAAATCACTGTATGCGATTCGTTCTGGCACCATCAAAAGCTATACCATCACCGAGCAGGGTGACGAGCAGATTACCGGCTTCCACCTGGCGGGCGATCTGGTCGGTTTTGACGCCATCGGTACCGGTCTTCACCCGAGCTTTGCCCAGGCGCTGGAAACCTCAATGGTCTGCGAAATTCCGTTTGAAACGCTGGATGACCTTTCCGGTAAGATGCCGAATCTGCGTCAGCAGATGATGCGTCTGATGAGCGGCGAGATTAAAGGCGATCAGGATATGATTCTGCTGCTTTCCAAAAAGAACGCGGAAGAGCGTCTGGCGGCCTTTATCTATAATCTGTCCCGCCGTTTCGCGCAGCGCGGTTTTTCGCCTCGCGAGTTCCGTCTGACAATGACCCGTGGCGATATCGGCAACTATCTGGGCCTGACGGTCGAGACCATCAGCCGTCTGCTGGGTCGTTTCCAGAAAAGCGGCATGCTGGCGGTGAAAGGTAAATATATCACCATCGAGAATAGCGAGCTGCTCTCAGAGCTGGCGGGCCAGGCCCGCAACGTCGCCTGATCCCCCTAATCCCTCCGCCAGATCGCGAATTTTTTTCTGATTTGTTGATCTGGCCAGGGTCATCCCCTGTTTCATTTCATCCATATAGGTTATCTTTTTAATGACAGACTGTAGTTACAGTTGTAAGGAGACCCTGTATGGCAAAGTATCAGAACATGCTGGTAGTAATCGACCCCAATCAGGATGACCAGCCTGCATTGCGGCGTGCGGTGTATCTGCACCAACGGATTGGTGGACGCATCAAAGCCTTTTTGCCGATCTACGATTTTTCCTATGAGATGACTACCCTGCTGTCGCCCGATGAGCGGACGGCGATGCGCCAGGGCGTGATCAGCCAACGCAGCGCCTGGATCAAAGAGCAGGCCCGCTTTTATATTGAGTCCGGCGTGCCCATTGATATTAAAGTGGTGTGGCATAATCGCCCTTTCGAAGCCATTATTCAGGAAATCCTCACCGACAAGCATGACTTACTGCTGAAGATGGCGCACCAGCATGACAAGCTGGAAGCCGTTATTTTCACTCCTACCGACTGGCATCTGCTGCGCAAATGTCCGTGCCCGGTCTGGATGGTTAAGGACCAGCCGTGGCCGGAAGGCGGTAAGGCGCTGGTGGCGGTTAACCTGGCCAGCGAAGAGAATTATCACGACGCGTTAAACGAAAAGCTGGTTAAAGAGACCCTCGAGCTGGCCGATCAGGTTAACCATACCGAAGTCCATCTGGTTGGCGCTTATCCGGTCACGCCGATCAATATCGCTATCGAGCTTCCCGATTTTGACCCAAGCATCTACAACGACGCAATTCGCGGTCAGCACCTGCTGGCAATGAAAGCGCTGCGGCAAAAATTCGGCATTGATGAAAATCGCACCCATGTAGAGAAAGGTCTGCCGGAGGAAGTGATTCCTGACCTGTCAGAGCATCTGCAGGCGGGGATTGTCGTGCTCGGCACCGTCGGGCGCACCGGGCTGTCGGCGGCCTTCCTCGGCAATACCGCCGAGCAGGTCATCGACCATCTCCGCTGCGATCTGCTGGTGCTCAAACCGGAACAGTATAAAACCCCGGTCGAAATGGATGACGAAGACGACGATTAATCCGCCGGCTAGCACTCCGTTCTCTACCCCTGTCCCCCGCTCGCGCGGGGGATTTTTTTAGCGCCGGCCTGCCTCAGGTAAAAATAAAGGGCCTTTCGGCCCCGTCATCAGCAACATATAGACAGCAACAACGCTTTAATGGATACCTAAACGCCAGGCGTGATCGATCTCTTCTTTCAGCTCATTGGAAGAAAGCGACATCAAATCCGCAAATTCCAGCTCGAGAAGTTTGAATTTTTTCAGGTACTGCGCGGGGGTTAAAGCGGTTGGGTCACGACGCAGAAACTCGATGGCCATTTGCGTGGGAGTTAATTCGGTATCCATAATATCCTCAGAGTGATGAAAAAACAGGCTTAGTATAACACTCCCGGGTGCTGACTTTATGAGCAATTCATGACCTGACCGGATATATAAAAAAGCCGTCTCAGCAGAGACGGCTTCAGACTCAAACATTATTTACGGTCACAGGCTCATCACAGCGCTTTCAGAATAGCGTCAACGCTGGCTTTGGCATCCCCGAACAGCATATGGGTGTTCTCTTTGAAGAACAGCGGGTTCTGAACGCCGGCATAACCAGTATTCATCGAACGCTTAAAGACCACCACATTCTGCGCTTTCCACACTTCCAGCACCGGCATACCGGCGATCGGGCTCTTCGGATCGTCCTGTGCCGCCGGGTTAACGGTATCGTTCGCGCCGATAACCAGCACGGTGTCGGTATCGCTGAAATCATCGTTGATCTCATCCATTTCCAGCACCACGTCATACGGCACTTTCGCTTCCGCCAGCAGCACGTTCATATGCCCAGGTAAACGACCGGCGACCGGGTGAATACCAAAACGCACCTTGATGCCGCGCGCGCGCAGCCTTTCCGTGATTTCAGCCACCGGATACTGTGCCTGCGCGACCGCCATTCCGTAGCCCGGGGTGATGATCACCGAATGGGAGTTTTTCAACATTTCAGCGGTATCTTCCGCGCTGATTTCGCGGTGTTCGCCGACTTCTTCATCGCTACCGGTGGACGAACCATCGGTGCCGAAACCGCCGGCAATCACGCTGAAAAATGAGCGGTTCATCGCCTTACACATAATGTAAGAGAGGATCGCCCCCGAAGAACCCACTAGCGCACCGGTGACAATCAGCAGGTCGTTGCTGAGCATGAAGCCCGCCGCCGCCGCCGCCCAGCCGGAGTAGGAGTTCAGCATCGAAACCACGACCGGCATATCTGCCCCGCCGATCGAAGCCACCAGGTGCCAGCCAAAGGCCAGCGCGATAACGGTCATCACCAGCAGCGCCAGCGCCTGGGTAGCGGTACTATCGGTGCGGACAAACGCCACCAGCAGCAGGAAGGAGACCACCAGCGCCGCCAGGTTCAGCTTATGACGATGCGGCAACATCAGCGGTTTAGATGAAATCTTTCCGCGCAGCTTGCCGAATGCCACAATTGAACCGGTAAAGGTCACCGCCCCGATAAAGATGCCAAGGAACACTTCCGTCAGGTGAATATTCACCAGGATCTGTTCCATCCCCGCTTCGTGGTACAGGTAGCTGTTAAAGCCCACCAGCACCGCGGCCAGGCCAACAAAGCTGTGCAGCACCGCAACCAGCTCCGGCATTTCGGTCATTTCGACCTTCTTCGCCAGGCGGATACCAATTGCGCCACCGATGACCATCGCCAGAATGATCCACGCCACGTTGCCAGTATCCGGCCCCAGAATGGTCGCAATCAGCGCGATGGCCATCCCGGCCATCCCGAACAGGTTACCCTGCTTTGAGGTTTCGTGTTTTGACAGCCCCGCAAGGCTAAAAATAAACAGAATAGCGGCAACAATGTATGCAGCTGTAACTAATCCTCCAGACATGTGCTACCCCTTAGTTCTTGCGGAACATTTTCAGCATGCGCTGAGTGACGGTGAAACCACCAAAAATATTAATGCTGGCGATCAGCACCGCGATAAAGCTCAGGAAACTGACCCAGCCGCCGTGGCCGATCTGCAACAACGCTCCGACGACGATAATCCCGGAAATGGCGTTCGTCACCGACATCAGCGGCGTGTGCAGCGCATGAGAAACGTTCCACACCACGTAGTAACCGACCACGCAGGAGAGCGCGAAAACGGTAAAGTGGCCGAGGAATTCTTTCGGCGCCACGTTGGCGAGCCAGCCAAACAGAATAATCGCCAGCGCCATCAGCGCGTATTTACGCCATGGAGAGGCCGGTTTTTCTGCTTCTTTTGGCGCTTCCGCCGGTTTGGCCGCGGCCTGCGGCTGCGCGGAGACCTGAATCGGCGGCGCCGGCCAGGTCACTTCGCCTTCGCGCACGACCGTCACGCCACGCACCACCACGTCGTCAAAATCAATGGTGATGTTGCCGTCTTTCTCTTTGCACAGCAGCTTCAGCAGGTTGACCAGGTTGGTCCCGTACAGCTGCGAGGACTGGGTCGGCAGACGGCCCGGCAGGTCGGTATACCCAATGATCTTCACTCCATTGGCGGTGGTGACCACCTCGCCGGGTACGGTGTACTCACAGTTGCCGCCGTTCTGCGAGGCCAGATCGACCACCACGCTACCTGCCGTCATTGAGTCAACCATTTCGCGGGTGATCAGTTTCGGCGCCGGCTTACCTGGAATCAGCGCCGTGGTGACGATGATGTCGACCTCTTTCGCCTGCGCCGCAAACAGCGCCATTTCCGCTTTGATAAAGGCTTCGGACATGACTTTGGCATAGCCATCGCCGCTGCCCGCCTCTTCTTTGAAGTCAAGTTCAAGGAACTCGGCGCCCATACTCTGCACCTGTTCTTTCACTTCCGGACGAGTATCGAACGCGCGGACAATCGCCCCAAGGCTGTTCGCCGCGCCGATGGCCGCCAGTCCGGCAACGCCTGCGCCGATGACCATGACCTTCGCCGGCGGAACTTTCCCCGCCGCGGTAATCTGCCCGGTAAAGAAACGACCAAACTCGTGGGCCGCCTCGACAATCGCACGGTAGCCGGCGATGTTGGCCATGGAGCTCAATGCATCCAGCGACTGGGCGCGCGAAATACGCGGCACCGAATCCATGGCCATCACGTTGATATTACGGGCCGCGAGTTTCTCCATTAACTGTGGATTTTGTGCGGGCCAGATAAAGCTCACCAGCGTCGTGCCTGGATTGAGCAAGGCAATTTCATGTTCCTCAGGCGCATTGACCTTGAGAATAATGGGCGACTGCCAGACTTCGGCGCCATCCACAACCTCAGCACCAGCCTGAGCAAATGCTTCGTCATCGAAACTTGCCAGATGACCCGCGCCGCTTTCAACTGCGACGGTAAAACCCAGCTTGAGCAGTTGTTCCACCGTTTTCGGCGTGGCAGCTACACGGGTTTCATTGGCAAACCGTTCTTTTGGTACCCCGATACGCATAGTTTTCCCTTCCATCGGTTTTTGATGATGGTTTTCTTTTCTCACAGACGACGGTAAAGCGGCAAAAAGTGCCCTTTCTCTCCCTTCGGCTGAAAAAATGAAACAGTAACAAACTTTTTATAACCTACTGAAAATACCGATTGTGATCTACTGCGATAAAACAGAAATTTTGATTTTATTGGTAAAACTCACTGCGAACAGTGTCAGGCAGCAATATTTACCTTAATTTTATAGCCAGGCCTGATAATTCGCTTAGCTGAAGCGCTAATACGCCATTAATCGCCAGTTAGAACATCACATTAACATTACGTTAACTTATAAAAGTGGTATTGATTATCAATTTTGCTGGTCAAGAGGCTGTTTTTTCAACATATCGGAAAATGTTATATTATTGTGACGCACGTTTCGGGCGGTAAGCGAAAAATGACGCAGACAGTTACGCCTTTTAAATGCAATAATCGAGCGTTATCAGTCAACAACAATACCAGTACATGGTTTGCGCAAGGCAAAGGATTATTTTTATGAAGCTTAAGAACTCACTCCTGGCGTCTGCTCTTCTGGCTACAACCGCGTTGTCAGCCCATGCGGCGACCGAGCTGACTCCGGAGCAGGCGGCGGCGTTGAAGCCCTACGATCGCGTGGTGGTCACCGGTCGTTTTAACGCGATTGGCGATGCGGTCAAAGCCGTCTCCCGCAGAGCGGACAAAGACGGCGCAGCCTCTTTTTACGTTGTCGACACGTCTGATTTAGGCAACAGCGGTAACTGGCGCGTGACCGCCGACCTGTATAAAAACAACGCTCCGCAGGCGGATGCCCCGCAAAACCGGGTGATCAGCGGCGTGATGGAACTGCCGAAAGATCAGGCCGTCGAGCTGGAACCGTATGATACCGTAACCGTCCAGGGCTTCTATCGCAGCCAGCCGGAAGTGAACGACGCGATCGCCAAAGCGGCGAAAGCGAAAGGCGCGGCCTCGTTCTTTATCGTCCGTCAGGTTGACGCCAACCAGGGCGGCAATCAGCGCATCACCGCGTATATCTATAAAGCCGACGCGAAGAAACGCGTTCTGCAGAGCCCTGATGCGATTCCGGCAGATTCTGACGCAGGACGCGCGGCGCTGGCAGAAGGCGGCGCGGCGGCTAAAAATGTTGAAATCCCGGGCGTAGCAACGACCTCTGCCGTGGGCTCTGGTACCGGCGTGGGTCGCTTCTTTGAAACCCAGTCATCCAAAGGCGGGCGTTACACTGTCACGCTTCCTGACGGCACCAAAGTCGAAGAAGTGAACAAGATTACCGCCGCTCAGATGGCCCCGTTCGACAGCATCAAGTTCACCGGCAACTACGGCAACATGACCGAAATCTCTTATCAGACCGCGAAACGTGCGGCGAAGAAAGGGGCTAAGTACTACCACATCACCCGCCAATGGCAGGAACGTGGTGGTAACATCACCATCAGCGCCGATCTGTATAAGTAATCGCCTCTGAGCTGAACAAAAAGGCGGCATAATGCCGCCTTTTTACTTTTTTTCACCCGCCGCCATTGCATGCGTACAAAACACTCCGTAAAATCCCGCGCCTTAGCGTAATCCTCCATTTTTATGCGATTTCGCCAAATAAATATTCTTTATTCACCGCCATCACCTCGGGAATACAATGGAAAAGAGACTGGGCCTCAGCGCCTTGACCGCACTGGTACTGAGTTCAATGCTAGGCGCTGGCGTATTCAGCTTACCGCAAAACATGGCGGTGGTGGCCAGCCCATCGGCGCTGTTGATTGGCTGGGGGATTACCGGGGTCGGGATTTTATTCCTCGCCTTCGCGATGCTGCTGTTGACCCGCATTCGCGCCGATCTGGACGGCGGCATTTTCACCTATGCCCGCGAAGGCTTTGGCGAGCTGATCGGTTTCTGCTCCGCCTGGGGCTACTGGCTGTGCGCGGTGATCGCCAACGTCTCTTATCTGGTGATTGTCTTTGCCGCGCTCAGCTTCTTCACCGATACCCCGGACACCATTATCTTCGGCGACGGCAATACCTGGCAGGCGATCGTTGGCGCCTCGCTACTGCTGTGGGTGGTACACTTTCTGGTTCTGCGGGGGGTACAAACGGCCGCCGGGATTAACCTCATCGCCACGCTTGCCAAACTGATCCCTCTCGGCGCATTCATCGTTCTCTCCGTGGCGGCCTTCCGTCTTGAAACCTTCAGCCTCGACTTCAGCGGCCTGGCGCTCGGCGTACCGGTCTGGGAACAGGTGAAGAATACGATGCTGATCACCCTGTGGGTGTTTATTGGCGTCGAAGGCGCGGTGGTGGTTTCCGCCCGCGCGCGCAACAAACAGGATGTCGGGCGCGCCACGCTGCTGGCGGTCCTTTCCGCTTTGGTGGTTTATCTGCTGGTAACCCTGCTGTCGTTAGGCGTTGTCGCCCGACCGGAGCTGGCCGGGATGCGTAACCCGTCGATGGCCGGATTAATGGTAAAAATGATGGGTTCGTGGGGGGAAGTGGTGATTGCCGCCGGGCTGATTATCTCGGTCTGCGGCGCCTATCTGAGCTGGACCATTATGGCGGCGGAAGTCCCCTGGCTGGCGGCCAGCCATAAGGCGTTTCCACGACTGTTTGCCCGGCAGAATAAAAACAATGCCCCGTCGGCGTCCCTGTGGTTAACCAATATCAGCGTCCAGGCGTCGTTGGTACTGATTTGGTTGACCGGTTCGGATTACAACACGCTGCTGGCTATCGCATCCGAGATGATTCTGGTGCCCTATTTCCTCGTCGGCGCCTTTCTGCTGAAGATTGCCGTGCGGCCGCTGCATCAGGCGGTGGGTATCGGCGCATGTCTTTATGGCTTATGGTTATTATATGCGTCGGGCCCTGTGCATTTACTGTTGTCGGTGGTACTTTACGCTCCGGGTCTTCTGGTTTTCCTGTACGCGCGCCGTACGCACCAGCACGATCGCATGCTTAAACGCCGTGAATTAGCCTTAATTGGTTTTTTGCTGGTTGCCGCTATCCCGGCAACGTGGATGCTGGTGGGGTAAGCGGTTGCCCTGCCGCTGAATTGAAAGGAGATACCCATGGATGTCCGACAGCCTCGCCCCATTCTGATTACCGGTGGAGGCCGCCGCATCGGCCTCGCGCTGGCGCACCATTTTCTCAATCAGCAGCAGCCGGTTATCGTCAGCTATCGCACGCACTACCCGGCCATTGACGTTCTGCGCGAAGCCGGGGCGCTCTGTCTGCCGGCCGACTTTAGCAGCGACGACGGGATTTTGACTTTCGCCGAAGCGGTGAAAACCCACGCCAGCGGTGGCCTGCGCGCCGTCATTCACAATGCCAGCAGCTGGATGGCGGAAAAACCGGGTATCCCCCTGACTACGGTGCTGGCCAGCATGATGCAGATCCACGTCAATGCTCCCTACCTGCTCAACCATGCGCTGGAAAACCTCCTGCGCGGTCACGGCCATGCCGCCAGCGATATTATTCATATCACCGACTACGTGGTGGAACGCGGCAGCGATAAACATATCGCCTATGCCGCCAGCAAAGCGGCGCTGGATAATATGACCCGCTCCTTTGCCCGCAAGCTGGCGCCGGAGATTAAGGTCA
Organism: Klebsiella sp. NPDC088457; assembly: GCF_044900465.1. Taxonomy (NCBI): domain Bacteria; kingdom Pseudomonadati; phylum Pseudomonadota; class Gammaproteobacteria; order Enterobacterales; family Enterobacteriaceae; genus Klebsiella; species Klebsiella sp. NPDC088457. Next base: position 25,981 of record NZ_JBJDNH010000054.1, read on the forward strand.
ACGCCGTCGCCCCTTCGCTGATCATGTTTAATGAGGGCGACGATGCCGAATACCGTAAACAGGCGCTCGATAAGTCGCTGATGAAAATCGCGGCGGGTGAAAAAGAAATTATCGAACTGCTCGATTATCTGTTCACCAGCAGGTTTGTCACCGGGCGTTCATTCGCCGTGGATGGCGGGCGGCATCTGCGCTAGTGAAACCGGCTCCAGCCGAGGATCAGCAGCCAGGCACACAGGCTCCAGCACCCTACCGCGCCCGCCAGCGCTAACGGCAGGCGCATGATTCCGGTGAAGTACCATAGCGACAGCAGGTAGATAAAATAGGGAATGATTGACCACATGCCAAATACGATGGTCGTGCGTAGCGCTTCAATGCCGCGCTCGCTGGCGACGATGTAATGTGCAATCAGGGCAAAAGTCGGAAATAACGGAATTAACCCGGCGATATAATAGTTTTTGGTTTTGGAAAGTACGCCAATCAGTACCACCACCAGCGCCCCGAGCAGCGCTTTAATCAACAGCCCCATTCCTTTAGCCTTAACAGTGAAATAACGTGTTGATCCAGCATAACGGAAGAACATTTGTTTATAAAAGATTAATGGCAGGCAGTCAGAGGGCGGTGTATGTTAATTCTTTTTCTTATACAAGTCAGATATGAATAAGATCGTTTTTGTTGAGGATGATCCCGAAGTTGGCGCCTTGATCGCCGCCTATCTCGGAAAGCACGATATGGACGTGGTGGTTGAGCCCCGCGGTGACCGGGCAGAAGAGGTGATTGCGCGGGAAAAACCTGACCTGGTATTACTGGATATCATGCTGCCAGGCAAAGACGGGATGACCCTTTGCCGCGATCTGCGCGGCCAGTGGCAAGGCCCCATCGTGTTGCTCACCTCGCTCGATAGCGATATGAACCATATTTTATCACTGGAAATGGGCGCCAGTGATTACATTCTGAAGACCACCCCGCCCGCCGTACTGCTGGCGCGCCTGCGCCTGCATCTGCGCCAGCACGTTGCCGTTCCCACGCCCCATGCCCCGGCGGCCCTGACGCCGCATAAAACCATCACCTTTGGTTCGCTGTCGATCGACCCGGTTAACCGTCAGGTGTTACTCGGCGGCGAGAGCGTGGCGTTGTCGACGGCAGACTTTGAGCTATTATGGGAACTGGCCACCCACGCCGGGCAGATTATGGATCGCGATGCGCTGCTGAAAAACCTGCGCGGAGTCAGCTACGATGGGATGGACCGCAGCGTCGATGTGGCTATCTCTCGACTGCGCAAGAAGCTGCTCGACAGCGCCACAGAACCCTATCGGATCAAAACGGTGCGCAACAAAGGCTACCTGTTCGCCCCGCACGCCTGGGACAATTAACCGGTCGCGCAGGCACACAAACCGCCCCGTAAAGCCACCCAACGGTGGCTTTTTGCTGAACACACCGTCGGGTGAAAAAACGTGTTTTCTCCCAGCCCTGTGCTTTCAGTCTGACAACCTGCCGGTTTCCATGTGCGGACGTTTTGCTCAATCACGGACTGCGAAGGATGCCCTCGACAGCGATCAGGTTTCGTTTCTGCATCAGCGCCCTGGCGGATATACCCATGCCTCCATAGCGCCCTGAAGGTAAAAGACAGATAGTTAACACATTGATTTTTTAGGTGATATTTAATGAAAAAGCTGTTTGTGCAGTTCTACCTTCTGTTGTTTGTCTGCTTCCTGGTGATGACGATGCTGGTTGGCCTGGTGTACAAATTCACCGCCGAGCGCGCCGGCCGCCAGTCGCTGGACGACCTGATGAAGAGCTCGCTGTATCTGATGCGCAGCGAGCTGCGGGAAATTCCTCCCCGCGACTGGAGTAAGACGCTGAAGGAGCTGGATCTTAACCTGTCGTTCGATCTGCATATCGAGCCGTTGAGTAAATTTAAACTGTCGGAAAACTCGATGCAGCATCTGCGCGCCGGCGATATTGTCGCCCTCGATGACGAGTACACGTTCATCCAGCGTATTCCACGCAGTCACTATGTCCTGTCGGTCGGCCCGGTCCCCTATCTCTATTTTCTCCATGAGATGCGCCTGCTGGATGTGGCATTGATGGCCTTTATCGCCATCTCGCTCGCCTTCCCGGTGTTTATCTGGATGCGTCCCCACTGGCAGGATATGCTGCGCCTGGAGACCGCCGCTCAGCGCTTTGGCGAAGGACATTTTAGTGAGCGGATTCACTTCGACAGTATGTCCAGCTTCGAACGGCTGGGGGTGGCTTTTAACCAGATGGCCGACAACATCAATGCCCTGATCGCCAGCAAAAAGCAGCTGATTGATGGGATTGCCCACGAGCTGCGAACCCCGCTGGTGCGCCTGCGCTATCGCCTGGAGATGAGTGAGAATCTGACCGGGGCGGAATCGCAAGCCCTGAATCGCGACATCGGCCAGCTGGAAGCGTTAATCGAAGAGCTGCTGACCTACGCGCGGCTGGATCGTCCGCAGAATGAACTGAACCTGACCACCCCCGACTTCCCGGCCTGGATTGACGCCCATGTTGAAGAAATTCAGATGGTGAACCCCCAGCGCGCGGTGACGCTGCGCGAGGCGGTGGCCAGCGATTATGGCGCCCTCGATATGCGTCTGATGGAGCGCGTTCTGGATAACCTGGTAAACAACGCCCTGCGTTACAGCAACCAGCGTATTCAGGTTAGCCTGACGCTTCAGGGCTCGCGGGCCACGCTACAGGTTGAGGATGACGGTCCGGGTATCGATCCGGCGGAACGCGAGCGCGTATTTGAGCCGTTTGTCCGCCTCGACCCCAGCCGCGACCGGGCCACCGGCGGCTGTGGACTGGGGCTGGCTATTGTCCACAGCATTGCCCAGGCGATGTCCGGAGAAGTGAGCTGCGGCGCCAGTTCGCTGGGCGGCGCCCGGTTTAGTTTTAGCTGGCCAATCTACCACCAGCTGCCCAATTTTAGCTCTACCTGACCTCCTTGCGCAGGCGCTTCGGTCTGCGTATAGTTAAAAATCAAATAGTATGTTGTAACTAAGGTGATGGATATGGCCAGCTACGACCTCGTTGAACGTCTCAATGATACCTTCCGCCAGCTGGAGCGCGAGCTACAGGAACTTCAGCATAGCCTGCGCGCCTGCCGCTTGCTGGCCGCCCGGGTGTTCGCGCTGCCGGCCATCAGTAAAGAGGCGGAGCACCAGCCGCTGGAGACCATCAAGGTGGTTCAGCACATCGGTCAACCGGCGCTGGAAATGGCCCTGAAACACTACCGTCATCTGTTCATTCAGCAGCAATCGGAAAGCCGCAGCAGCAAGGCGGCCGTCCGCCTTCCCGGCGCCATTTGCCTGCACACCAGCCACGCGGAGCAGGCCGCAATCCGGCAGCAAATTAGCCATATCAATGCGCTGAAAGCCGCTTTCGAAAAAATTGTTACCGTCGATTCCGGCCTGCCCGTCGCCGCGCGTTTTGAGTGGGTACACCGCCATCTGCCAGGGCTGATAACCCTTAGCGCCTACCGCACCTTAACGCCGCTGTTTGATCCCAGCACCATTCGCTTCGGCTGGGCCAATAAACACGTGATTAAGAACCTCACCCGGGATCAGGTGCTGATGCAGCTGGAAAAGAGCCTGCAATCCCCGCGCGCGGTGCCGCCCTGGACGCGCGAACAGTGGCAGAGCAAGCTGGAACGAGAATATCAGGATATTGCCGCCCTGCCGCAGCGGGCAAAGCTGAAGATTAAACGGCCGGTGAAGGTTCAGCCCATCGCCCGCGTATGGTACGCCGGCGAGCAAAAACAGGTGCAGTACGCCTGCCCGGGGCCGCTGATTACGCTGATATCCGGCACCCAGGGGGTCAGCGTGCCGGATATCGGTGAGTTACTGAATTACGATGCGGACCATGTCCAGTACCGCTATAAACCGCAGGCGCAGTCGCTCAGATTGCTGATCCCGCGGCTGCACCTGTGGCTGGCTAGCGAGTAGCCATACTGCCGACCATCTCTTCCGGGCGCACCCAGCTATCAAATTCGGCTTCCGTCAGGTAGCCGAGCGCCAGCGCCGACGCTTTGAGCGTCAGCCCCTCTTTATGCGCCTTTTTGGCAATTTCCGCCGCTTTGTCGTAGCCAATATGCGTATTCAGCGCCGTCACCAGCATCAGGGATTCGTTGAGCAGTTGGCCGATGCGTTCGCGGTTCGGTTCGATCCCCAGCGCACAGTGCGCGTTAAAGCTTTCCATGCCGTCAGCCAGCAGCCGTACCGATTGCAGGAAATTATGAATCACCATCGGGCGGTAGATGTTCAGTTCAAAGTTGCCGGAAGCGCCGCCGATATTCACCGCCACATCATTGCCCAGCACCTGACAGCACAGCATCGTCAGCGCTTCGCACTGCGTCGGGTTCACCTTGCCGGGCATAATGGATGAGCCGGGTTCATTTTCCGGAATGGCGATTTCGCCAATACCGCAGCGCGGGCCGGAAGCCAGCCAGCGCACATCGTTAGCGATCTTCATCAATGACGCGGCCAGCCCTTTCAGCGCGCCGTGCGCGTGGACCAGCGCGTCGCAGGTAGCCAGCGCTTCAAACTTATTCGGCGCGGTAACGAACGGCTGACCGCTGATCGCCGCCAGCTCTGCCGCCACCCGTACGGCATACTCCGGGTGCGTGTTCAGCCCGGTGCCGACCGCGGTTCCCCCCAGCGCCAGCTCGCTCAGGTGCGGCAGGCTGTGCTCGATATGTTTCAGGTTATGCTCAAGCATCGCCACCCAGCCGGAAATTTCCTGACCCAGGGTCAGCGGCGTGGCGTCCTGCAGATGGGTACGACCAATTTTAACGATGTCGTTAAAGGCGATGGATTTATCGCTCAGCGTCTGTTTCAGCACGTTGAGCTGGGGAATCAGCTTGTCGCGCAGGGCGATAATGGCCGCCACGTGCATCGCCGTCGGGAAAACGTCGTTGGAGCTCTGGCTCTTGTTGACGTCATCGTTAGGGTGAATCTTACGTTCCATTCCCCGCACGCCGCCCAGCAGCTCGCTGGCGCGGTTAGCCAGCACCTCATTCATATTCATGTTGCTTTGCGTACCGGAGCCGGTCTGCCAGATGGCCAACGGAAACTCCGCGGGATGCTTGCCCGCCAGTACTTCATCGGCGGCCTGAATGATAGCCCCGGCCTTCTCTGCCGCCAGCAGCCCGAGATCCTCGTTAACCTTTGCCGCCGCGCGTTTGGTCAGCGCCAGGGCAGCTATCAGTTCGCCCGGCATTTTTTCCGTCGAGATGCGGAAATGTTCCAGCGAACGCTGGGTCTGCGCGCCCCAGAGTTTGTCGGCAGGCACCTCAATGGCGCCCATAGAGTCTTTTTCACTGCGATGCGTTGTCATTCCTGTCTCCTTGAATAAAAAAAGTATGCAATGTCGACAAGGCTCACCTGCTTTAACGCGTTAAGTATTGGTCAGATTTTTAATTTTTATTGCTCGTTCGTGCCGCTAAGCGGCATAAAAAACCGCCCCGGAGGGCGGCGATGATTATTTCACACAGCGTGCGCACTGTGAGGTCTGAATCTGCTGGAAGAAGTCGTTGCCTTTGTCATCCACCAGAATGAACGCCGGGAAATCTTCCACTTCAATCTTCCAGATGGCTTCCATCCCCAGTTCCGGATAGGCCACGCACTCCAGGCTGCGGATGCTCTGCTGCGCCAGTACCGCGGCCGGGCCGCCGATGCTGCCGAGGTAGAAACCGCCGTGCTGATGGCAGGCATCGGTCACCTGCTGGCTGCGGTTGCCTTTGGCCAGCATGATCTTACTGGCGCCGTGGGACTGCAGCAGATCGAC
>NZ_JBJDNH010000055.1:0-31202 GCF_044900465.1 Klebsiella sp. NPDC088457
GGCGGTCAGGGCCGTCCGTCGCTCTATTTCGAAATTCGTCGCCAGGGTCAGGCGTTCTTTCCACAGCCGTTGTTGGGAAGTTTAGTTTTGCTTCAATTTCGCAGAATTGCACTCGCGGTAGCCGGTACGCTGGCTATGGCATCGCCGGCATTTGCCGGCAAACTCTCCATTGTTATTGACGACTTTGGCTATCGTCCACAGACGGAAAATCAGGTACTGGCGCTGCCAGCGACCCTCTCCGTCGCCGTATTACCCAACGCGCCGCACGCTCGTGAAATGGCGACCAGGGCGCACAATCTCGGCCACGAGGTGCTTATTCACCTGCCGATGGCGCCGCTCAGCAAACAGCCGCTGGAAAAAGACACCCTGCGTCCTGATATGAGCAGCGCTGAGATCGAACGCATCATTCGCGACGCTTATGGCAAAGTGCCGTACGCCGTTGGCCTGAACAACCATATGGGGAGCGCGATGACCTCCAGCCTGTTCGGGATGCAAAAGGTGATGCAGGCGCTGGAGCGCTACAACCTCTATTTCCTCGATAGCGTCACCATCGGCAATACTCAGGCGATGCGCGCCGCGCAGGGCACCGGGGTGAAGGTGATCAAGCGTAAGGTGTTCCTCGACGATACCCAGAATGAGGCCGATATCCGCGTCCAGTTTAACCGGGCTATCGCGCTGGCGCGCCGTAACGGCTCCGCCATTGCCATCGGTCATCCGCACCCCACCACGGTGCGCGTCCTGCAGCAAATGGTCTATAACCTGCCGCCGGATATCACCCTCGTGCGTCCGAGCAACCTGCTGAACGAGCCGCAGGTCGATACCTCAAGGCCAGACAGCGGGCTGCCGCCGTCGAAAGCCGTACCGCCAACGCAGCCGCGTAACCCGTTCCGCGGCGTGAAATTCTGTAAACCGAAGCATCCGCCGGAGCCGGTTTACGCCAGCCGCTTCTTTAGCATCCTGAGCGAAAGCATTAGCCAGAGCACGCTGGTGCAGTACTACCAGCTGAAATGGCAGGGCTGGGACAATCCGACGAACTAAACGGAGCGGGAATCCGGGTGTTTATCCGCCACGGGTTCCCGTTTATCCTGATCGGCATACCAGGCTTTAAAATACTTCAGAAAGCTGTACAAAGCCGCATAGAGCCCGGTAACAACCCCCACTTTTCCGTTTCGCCACGCCCCGCTGAACAGATACCACTTAAAAAACGCGCCAGTCGCGCTGACGATCCCGCGGCTTAGCGACGGCCTGACCTTCTGGTATTGAACCAGCCGGGTGGTATAGCTGTTGAGCTTATTAAACACTTCATGCAGCGAATAGAAGGTATCGTGCCGGACGCGGCCCGGCAGTTTGCTTGAGCGGGAGTGGCCGACCACCCGATCATCGACCGGACGGTCATTAAAAGCCGCCACCGTACGATTGAACAAGCGAACCGGGTAATCCGGCGAAGAGACGGGATAGATTGTTCTGACCGCCTCCCCCAGCACATACCAGTAGCGCGGCAGACGCCACGCACAGCCTGGATCGCTACCCTGCCCGGCCTTGAGCCGCAGAATGGCGGCGACGACTTCGCTATCGAGGATTTCATCGCTATCCATGCACAGCACCCAGTCGTGGCTGGCCAGCGCCGTGGCATAGTTCATCTGCGCCCCGTGGGTAGTATAGGGATGATGATGCACCGTTAACCCAAATTGCTGGCAGATATCCAGCGTCGCATCCGTACTCCCTGAGTCAACGACAATGCATTCATCCGCCACCTTGAGTAGCGGGGGCACAACCTCCCGCAGCAGACGCGCGGAATTACAGGTCAGTAAGCATACGGAGAGTTTAAACATAGTGTTTATAAGGTTAAACGGTGCGTAAACAAACTGTATAAACGAATAGGCAAAAAATCGATTTAGAAATAGTGCATTTGCGAGGAAGGATCGTAGAAATGTTATCCAAATCGAAATAAAAAAAGCGCCCGCAGGCGCTAAGACGTTCGCGCTGGCAAAACCGCTATCCATCTGCTAGCGCACCGGCAACGAAAGCCCGGGCTCGCGGCGTCAAACGCGCGATCCCGGCTGCCGTCTCCGTCGGGCTTAATCCCAGCTCAGAATCACTTTACCGGACTGACCGGAGCGCATCGCGTCAAAGCCCTGCTGGAACTCATCAATGCCGAAACGGTGGGTGATGATCGGCGACAGATCCAGACCAGACTGGATTAATGCCGCCATTTTGTACCAGGTTTCGAACATTTCACGGCCATAAATCCCTTTGATAAACAGCCCCTTGAAGATGACCTTGGTCCAGTCGATGGACATATCCGACGGTGGAATACCGAGCATGGCAATCCGGCCGCCGTGGTTCATGGTATCGAGCATGGTACGGAATGCCGGCGGCGCGCCCGACATTTCCAGGCCCACGTCGAACCCTTCGGTCATCCCCAGCTCCGCCATCACGTCGCTCAGGCTCTCCTGCGCGACATTGACCGCGCGGGTCACACCCAGCTTGCGCGCCAGCCCCAGGCGGTACTCGTTGACGTCGGTGATCACCACATTGCGCGCGCCAACATGCCTGGCGACCGCCGCGGCCATAATGCCGATCGGCCCGGCGCCGGAAACCAGCACATCCTCACCCACGAGGTCGAAGGAGAGCGCGGTATGGACAGCATTACCAAACGGGTCAAAAATCGATGCCAGATCGTCAGAAATATTGTCAGGGATTTTGAAGGCATTGAAAGCCGGGATCACCAGATATTCGGCAAAGCAGCCCGGGCGATTAACGCCCACGCCGATGGTATTGCGGCACAGGTGAGTCCGCCCGGCGCGGCAGTTACGACAGTGCCCGCAGGTAATATGCCCCTCGCCGGAAACGCGATCGCCAATTTTAAAGCCGCGCACTTCCTGGCCGATACCCACCACTTCACCCACGTATTCATGCCCTACTACCATCGGCACCGGGATGGTTTTTTGCGACCACTCATCCCAGTTATAGATGTGTACGTCGGTACCGCAAATCGCGGTCTTACGGATTTTAATCAGCAGGTCGTTATGGCCGACTTCCGGTTCCGGTACGTCGGTCATCCAGATGCCTTCTTCCGCTTTCAGTTTGGATAACGCTTTCATCTCACACCCTCAGGCAATCACGCCCAGTTGTTTTCCGATGCGGGTAAAGGCTGCCACCGCACGTTCAATTTGTTCAGGGGTATGCGCCGCCGACATCTGGGTGCGAATACGCGCCTGGCCTTTTGGTACCACCGGATAGAAGAACCCGGTGACATAAATCCCTTCTTTTTGCAGCTCTCGGGCAAAGTTCTGCGCGACCACCGCTTCACCCAGCATCACCGGGATAATCGCGTGATCGGCGCCGGCCAGCGTAAAGCCCGCCGCGGTCATTTTTTCGCGGAACAGACGCGCGTTGGACCACAGGCGATCGCGCAGCTCAGCGCCGGACGCCAGCATCTCCAGCACTTTGATAGAGGCGGAAACGATAGCCGGGGCCAGCGAGTTGGAGAACAGATACGGACGTGAGCGCTGACGCAGCCACTCAACCACTTCTTTACGCGCGGCGGTATAGCCGCCGGATGCGCCGCCCAGCGCCTTGCCCAGCGTGCCGGTGATAATATCCACCCGCTCCATCACATTGCAGTATTCGTGGGTGCCGCGACCGTTCTCACCGACAAAACCGACGGCGTGGGAGTCATCGACCATCACCAGCGCATCGTACCGGTCTGCCAGATCACAGACGCCGTTGAGGTTGGCAATCACGCCGTCCATCGAGAACACGCCGTCGGTCGCGATCAGCACATGACGGGCGCCCGCATCACGCGCCTCTTTCAGACGCGCTTCCAGCTCCTGCATATCGTTATTGGCATAACGGTAGCGTTTCGCTTTACACAGGCGCACGCCGTCGATGATCGAAGCGTGGTTAAGGGCATCGGAAATAATCGCGTCTTCCGGCCCCAACAGCGTTTCAAACAGGCCGCCGTTGGCATCGAAACAGGAGGAGTAAAGAATGGCATCTTCCATGCCGAGGAACTCAGCCAGCTTCTTCTCAAGCGCTTTATGGCTATCCTGGGTACCGCAGATGAAACGCACGGAAGCCATCCCGAAACCATGACTGTCCATCCCGGCTTTCGCCGCGGCGATCAGCTCCGGATGGTTAGCCAGCCCCAGATAATTATTGGCGCAGAAGTTAATCACGCTGCTGCCGCCGACGGTAATATCCGCCTGCTGCGCCGAGGTAATAATGCGTTCTTCTTTAAACAACCCCTCCGCGCGCGCGGTCTCCAGGTTATTGGCTAACTGTTCGTAAAAATCACCACGCATTGCAACTCTCCAGATTCGGCAAAATTTGGCACATATTACCCAAAGCTATACGCTGATACGAGATGATGCATGCCTGAATGAATTATTTGCAGCATAAATCACGCTCGCCACCCCCTTTTCGGTGAATGGCTGAAGCCTTTCTCATGTGGTGATATGATATGAGTATTCATGTCCGGATTGTCTCTGGACTCCATACTTCAAAGGTTACAGTTATGATCATCGTTACCGGCGGCGCAGGCTTTATCGGCAGCAACATCGTTAAGGCCCTGAATGACAAAGGCATTACCGACATTCTGGTGGTAGATAATCTGAAAGACGGTACCAAGTTTGCCAACCTGGTAGACCTGAATATCGCTGATTACATGGATAAAGAAGACTTCCTGATCCAGGTGATGGCCGGGGAAGAGTTCGGCGAAATTGAAGCGGTGTTCCACGAAGGCGCCTGCTCTTCCACCACGGAGTGGGACGGCAAGTACATGATGGATAACAACTATCAGTACTCAAAAGAGGTGCTGCACTACTGCCTGGAGCGTCAAATTCCGTTCCTCTACGCCTCTTCTGCGGCGACCTACGGCGGCCGTACCCGCGACTTTATCGAATCCCGCGAATATGAGCAGCCGCTGAACGTGTACGGTTACTCCAAATTCCTGTTTGACGAATACGTTCGCCAGATCCTGCCGGAAGCGGATTCGCAGATCGTCGGCTTCCGTTACTTCAACGTTTACGGGCCGCGTGAAGGCCACAAAGGCAGCATGGCGAGCGTGGCCTTCCACCTCAACACCCAGCTGAATAATGGCGAAAGTCCGAAACTGTTCGAAGGCAGCGACGGCTTCAAACGCGATTTCGTCTACGTGGGCGACGTGGCGGCGGTGAACCTGTGGTTCTGGGAAAACGGCGTATCCGGCATTTTCAACCTCGGCACCGGCCGCGCGGAATCCTTCCAGGCGGTAGCCGATGCCGCGCTGGCTTACCACCAGAAAGGCAGCATCGAATACATCCCGTTCCCGGATAAGCTGAAAGGTCGTTACCAGGCATTTACCCAGGCGGATCTGACCAATCTGCGCGCCGCAGGTTACGATAAACCGTTTAAGACCGTTGCCGAAGGCGTAACGGAATATATGGCCTGGCTGAACCGCGAAACTGACGCCGGGTCACAAAATCATTCAAGCGATATCAAGGCGGCAACTAAGTAAATCTCCGGGAGCTTACTGAAGTCAGCGACCGGGGTGAACGCAGGCAGCCAACGCAGAGACGGCTTGAAGGATGAAGTGAATGAAAATATTGGTGGTTGGCCCGTCATGGGTGGGCGACATGATGATGTCGCAAAGTCTCTATCGCACGCTCAAGGCGCGCTATCCCCAGGCTATCATCGACGTGATGGCGCCAGCATGGTGCCGTCCGCTGCTGTCGCGTATGCTGGAGGTTAACGAAGCGATCCCGATGCCGCTCGGCCACGGCGCGCTGGCCATCGGCGAACGGCGTAAGCTCGGTCACAGCCTGCGCGAGCGTCGTTATGACCGCGCGTATGTGCTGCCGAACTCGTTTAAATCGGCGCTGGTCCCCTTCTTTGCCAACATCCCGCACCGCACCGGCTGGCGGGGTGAAATGCGCTACGGACTGCTGAATGACGCGCGGGTGCTGGATAAAGAAGCCTGGCCGCTGATGGTCGAGCGCTACGTTGCGCTGGCCTACGATAATGGCGTCATGCGCAGCGCCAAAGACCTGCCGCAGCCGCTGCTGTGGCCGCAGCTGCAGGTCCACGAAGGTGAAAAATCTCAGGTCTGTAACGCCTTCAATCTTCCATCCGACCGGCCGATGATCGGCTTCTGCCCCGGCGCGGAGTTCGGCCCTGCCAAGCGTTGGCCGCACTACCACTACGCCGAGCTGGCAAAGCAGCTAATCGACGAAGGTTTTCAGGTGCTGCTGTTCGGTTCGACCAAGGACCATGAAGCCGGCAACGACATCCTTGCCGCGCTGAACACCCAGCAGCAGGCGTGGTGCCGTAACCTGGCCGGGGAAACCCAGCTTGAACAGGCGGTAGTGCTGATTGCCGCCTGTAAAGCAGTGGTCAGCAACGATTCCGGCCTGATGCACGTCGCCGCGGCGCTGAACCGCCCGCTGGTGGCGCTGTATGGCCCGAGCAGCCCCGACTTCACCCCACCGCTGTCGCACAAGGCGCGGGTTATCCGCCTGATTAGCGGCTACCACAAGGTGCGTAAGGGCGATGCCGCGGAAGGCTATCATCAGAGCCTGATCGACATCACGCCACAGCGCGTCCTCGAAGAGCTGAACGCGCTGCTGCTGGAAAAACCGCAGCATGAGGATGCGTAACGGATGCGGGTATTGATTGTAAAAACCTCGTCTATGGGCGACGTACTGCACACGCTGCCCGCGCTGACCGATGCCGCGCAGGCCCTTCCCGGCATTCGTTTTGACTGGGTGGTCGAGGAGGGGTTCGCCCAGATTCCCTCCTGGCATGACAGCGTCGATCGGGTGATTCCGGTGGCTATTCGCCGCTGGCGTAAAGCCTGGTTTTCCGCGCCGATCAAGGCCGAACGCCAGGCCTTTCGTCAGGCCGTCCAGGCGCTGCGCTATGATGCCATTATCGATGCGCAGGGGTTGGTCAAAAGCGCCGCTCTGGTCACCCGCCTGGCGCATGGCGTGAAACACGGCATGGACTGGCAAACCGCCCGCGAGCCGCTGGCCAGCCTGTTCTATAACCGCCGCCACCATATCGCTAAGCAGCAGCATGCCGTTGAGCGCACCCGGGAACTGTTCGCCAAAAGTCTGGGCTATGCCAGACCAGAGATTCAGGGTGACTACGCCATTGCCCGGCACTTTAGCCGTCAGCAAGCGGCCTCCGCCGCGCCATATCTGGTCTTTCTGCATGCCACGACCCGCGATGATAAGCACTGGCCGGAGAGCAACTGGCAGGCGCTTATCGCCCAGCTGGCCGAACGCGGTGTACGCATTAAGCTGCCGTGGGGGGCGCCGCATGAGGAAGCGCGCGCCAGACGGCTGGCGGAAGGCCACGACTTTGTCGAAGTGCTGCCGCGGATGAGCCTGGAGCAGGTCGCCCAGGTGCTGGCGGGCGCCAGAGGCGTGGTTGCCGTCGACACCGGCCTGAGCCATCTGACCGCCGCGCTCGATAAACCCAATTTTACGCTGTACGGCCCCACCGATCCGGGGTTGATTGGCGGCTATGGTCAAAATCAGTACGTCGTGCGCCCGGAAGCCGGCAACCGAACCGGGGATATTACCGCCGATCGCGTCGCGCAGCTGCTGCAATCTCAGGGGCTGGTTTAATGGGTTCACTGTTTAAGCAAATCTACCGCTATACGCGCCCGCGAGCCTTGCGCCACAACGAAAATCTCTGGCCTTATACCCAAATCACCCGCGCCGAAAGCGGTGAGATCCGCACGCTGCGGTACAAAGGTCAAAACGTTCCGCTGGTCAATCTGAGCGCGTTGAAAAACAGCGCCCATGGCGAGGTTTTGCTGACGGCGACCGGCCCTTCCACCCGCGGTATTGATTTTTCACGCCTGCCGGAGAGCGTGCCGGTGATGGGGGTGAACGGCGCCTGGTTTCTCTCGGAGAAGCTCAGGTTTTCGTTCTACACCATTGTCGATATGGAGTTTTACGACAAAAAACCTGACATTATCCGCGCGGTGATCGGTCAAGCCGATCTTGTGCTGTTTACCACCATGCACGGGATCGCCAAAATCTACGATCGCCATGCGGCCGATCTGCGCTGCCGCCTGGCGTTGATTGAGGACGGCTGCTATAAAATTTACCAGCCTAAAGTCGCCAGCAGCGTAATGCAGAAAACCTATCAGCATATCGCAGCGCTGCGCTTTCACCCTGAGCGCCAGGATATCTGCTTTAGCACCGATATCCGCCACGGCGTCTTTGATGCCGGAACCGTCGTCTACTGGTCCTTACAGATCCTCGCCTGGCTGGGGTTCGACACCATTCTGATCAGCGGTCTGGACATGAATAATTTCAACCAGCCGCGGTTCTACGAAACACAACAGAATAAACTGCCCTCCTACCTGGCAAACAAGGTGGATGACCTGGTGATGCCGTCCTTTTCGCACGCCGCTTGCGTGCTACAACAAAACCATATTCGGGTCATCAATTTCTCTCAGGAGAGCGCGGTGCCGGAATCGATTTTTGCAAAGGTTTCTTTCGATGCGTACTTTAAAAATAAGTAACTATGCCAGTCAGGGTTACGCCATTTTCTTTCCCTTATTTTTATTTTTCAGCGCTATTTTTTGCATCTCCACCCGGACGAACAACCTGCTCCACCTGTCGATTCTGCTGTTCCTGCTGTCGTTGCTGGGCAAAGACCGTCGCCAGGCGCTGGCGGAGAGCATCCGCCAGCAATGGCCGACCTATGCGCTGCTGGTGGTGTTCTTTGTGTACTATGCGCTCAGCAATCTCTGGGGCCATACGCCGCAGTATATTGACTCGCCGCTGACCCACGGTACCTATCTCATCTTCTATCTGTTGCTGCTCACCACTCTGCTGGGCGATCCCCGGACCCGGCATCTGGCGCTGCTTAGCGTGGTTGCCGGAGTCACCGTGCTGTCGGTCTGGACGCTGGCGATCGACCATACGCGGGTTCTGACCCTGCGCGAAGTCTCGCCGGGCAACCCTGGACCAACCAACGTCATCGACCTGGCGGGATACTGCGGCATCGCCATCTTAATTTGCTGCCTGCTGATGAAAGAAAAAGCCCGCCATTATCTCTATCTACCGATCGCTATCCTGCTGGTGATGATGGTCTTTACCCAGAGCCGCGGGCCGATTATCGCCCTGGCGCTGGCCTTCTGCTGCACGCTGCATCTCCAGGTGGTTACGCGGCGGAACTTATCGATCGTCGCCGCGCTGGCGGTGGTGCTCGGCCTGGTCTTCTTCCTGACGCCGGTGGGCGACCTGCTGTTAGCCCGCTTTGAAGAGATGGGTACCCAGAGCGGCCTGCGTATCAGCATCTGGCGCCATACGCTTGCGGAAATTGCGAACCAGCCCTGGCTGGGCCGGGGGTTCGACTATGGACTCGAATTTATTAACTACAGCGGCGAACATATCACCACCACCCACAGCGTCTACCTCGGTTCGCTGCTGAAAGGCGGCATTATCGGCCTGCTGCTGCTGCTGGCGGTCATTGCCAGCGGGTTATGGCGGGCATGGTGCAAACGCCAGGGCGACAGCCGATACGGCCTGGCTATTTTCATGTACGCATTGATTTTTATGGCGTCGCAGGGGATGTTTATCGTCAGCAATCCGCGAGAAACCTGGGTGCTGTTCTGGCTACCGCTCGGGATTGCGTTAAGCCATAACCTGCCGGCAAAACGACCGTAAAAGAGAAGGGCCCGTCCGGGCCCTTTTTTATTGCCGCAAGCGCGTGGCAACCAGGCTATCAGCCTGTTCTTTGATCACCGGCCATATCGCGTCAATCGATACATCCGCCACGTTCTCTTCCTCGCAGACAATCTGTCTGGCCTTGGCATAACCTGGGGCCCAGATGGTATAGCCCGGCAGGCCGGTATCCTTAAGCTTGCGTTTGTTATAGACCGCCACCATCGGCTTATCAAACACCCGGGCAATATGCACAATGGCGGTGTCAGCGGTAATCACCAGATCGCAGCAGCGGACAACTTCTACCGCCGAGTTGATATTACTGTCGGCCAGATACAGCGCCATATCCAGCTCAAGCTGACGGATTTTCTCACTGCGACCGACCATCACCACGCTCACTTTATAGGGCAACTGGCGGAGCCGTTCAATGAGCGCGGCGACCTGATGACGGCAGAAGTCCTTATCGGTTGATGCGGTAAATGGATTGATGGCGACGCGCAGCTGCGTATCACTTTCTGTCGCCAGTAACGTCTCCACTCTTTCGCGCTCACGAATATCACCGGGAATATGATAATGATAATGCTCGTCCATCACGCCAAAAAGCTTAACCACCTGTTTATAACGCGCGGAAATATGTCTTGTACTATCAAAAAAGGCGATTGAATGGTCATACAGCTTATATTTCTCTTTATTAAAACCAATAACGCAGGGTGCGCGTAAATCGGAGAGAAATTTAAACCGTTCATAGGTCTTCACATCATCAAAATCGATGACGGCATCAAAATTAAGTGCACGTAACGCATCGAGTGACATGCGCGGCTGATACAAATATATATTCTCAAGAAATATTGAGCCTGCTAATATTTGCATGCAGACAGGACCGGTGAGGACAGAAACTTTATAGCCGCGCTCGGCGAGAAGCTTTGCACAGCCTGTGGTCACCACCATGTCACCGACTTTATCATCCAGACGTAATAATAAAACGCGTTGCACCTGGGCCGGATCAAACGGCTGGCGCTCGGCTTTATTTCTATAACGAAAGTTAATTAAATTAAACTTAATGTCGCGGAAGAAAGCATTCTTCTTCCGCGTCAGTTGCTTAAGGATACGCATACGGTACCTTAGGAGGCCTTTTATTGCTGTGTGTGTTTCCGTTGGTAATATTCTGCCAACGTCATCCCTTTTACCTGCGGCGCCAGCCAGTTAAAAAATGCTTCCAGGTCGGCATATAACTGCTCGATATCCTGTGTATTTTTAAATGTCGGACTGCCGCCGGGCATATACTCAGAAGAGTGCAGCATATATTCGACGTAATCATTACCCTGAGTCAATGTTTGCTGTACCACTTTCTTCATGGTGTCGACATTGCCGCCCATCGGGCGCAGCCAGTGGACGGACGGCGAGCGTACTTTCCCCCGCAGCCGATCGTAGCCCTGCTTGACGCTATTCATCCATGCGGAGTGCTTATACTGAATGCTCATCGGCACTTCCAGCAGCGGAGAGCGGCCTTCGCGGCTGATATCGTTCTCGTCGAGGAAATAGGCGTGCTGCGGGAAGTGACGGTAGTCGGTGCCGCCGTCGCCCTGCGGGGCGCCTTTCGCCGTCTTCCAGTTGACCCGCGGAGTGACGGAACAATCCACCCGATAGCCGTGTTCCACCAGCAGACGCGCATAGCGCTCATCGAACGCCCAGCGTCCGGCGCGGTGGCTGACCATTTTCGTCTGGAAGGTATCTTCCAGCAGGTGGGTCATATACGCCACTTTTTCACGCATCGCCGCGTCGGTATATTCAATCAGGTAGGGCTTATACCGCCAGTCGTCAGCGGTCAGAGGGTCCGTCGGCGGGCTGTTCCAGGCGTGGAGGTGCATACCGATTTCCGCGGTACCCCGGGCAATCACATCGTTGGCGAATTCGATATAAAATGGATCAATCGCCATTTCATAGTTGGTCAGATAGACAGGTTTGAAACCATACTTTTCGCAAAGCTGCTGAAAACGCGGTAAATAGCGCGCATTCTCGGTGGTAATGCTGTCATGTTTTTGCCAGAGGTTATCGCCCTCTGTATCAATCGTGATGAGAAATGCGGGATTGTGCACGAAAACGTCCTCAGAGCCTACGTATCGGGTCATGGTAGAGCAATACAACGCTTCTCTCAATCTGTCTGATCCCCTAGAATCGGAAACCTGATATTGAATGAAGAACAGAGTATGACGCCTGAAACCCGCTCTCCCGGCCGTGTGACCCCGGCGCGAATCCTGGTCATTAAGCTGCGCCACCATGGCGATATGCTGTTGATCACGCCGCTCATTCACACCCTCAAACAGCACTATCCCGCCGCCAGCGTCGATGTTCTGCTTTATGAAGAAACCCGGGATATGCTCGCGGCAAACCCTGACATCAACCAGATTTACGCCATCGACCGGCGCTGGAAAAAGCAGGGCAAGAGGCATCAGCTCAGCATGGAGTTCAGGCTGATCCGCACGCTGCGTCAGCAGCGCTACGATCTGGTGCTCAATCTTGCCGACCAGTGGCCAAGCGCCATCATTACCCGTTTGACCGGCGCGGCGACGCGTATCGGTTTTGACTTCCCGAAACGCCGCCAGCCGGCCTGGCGTTTCTGTCACAGCGAGCTGGCGTCGACCCAGGCACATAAACAGCTGCATACGGTGCAGCAAAACCTCTCTATTCTGGCCCCGCTCGGCCTGGCTATCGATGATGCCCCGGCGCGGATGGGCTACAGCGAAGAGGACTGGGCCACCAGCCGCGCGCTGCTGCCGGAAGGGTTTGAAAACCACTATATCGTCATTCAACCCACCTCCCGCTGGTTCTTTAAATGCTGGCGGGAAGATCGCATGAGCGCGGTGATTAACGCGCTGTCTGACGCCGGTTATGCTATCGTGCTGACCTCCGGGCCGGATGCCAAAGAGAAGAACATGGTGGACGCCATTATCGCCGGCAGCCCAAACGCCCGGTTACACTCCCTGGCCGGGCGGTTGACCCTGCGCCAGCTGGCGGCGGTCATCGATCACGCCCGTCTGTTTATCGGCGTGGACTCCGTGCCGATGCATATGGCGGCGGCCCTTGGTACCCCGCTGGTGGCGCTGTTCGGGCCGTCGAAACTGACCTTCTGGCGCCCGTGGCAGGCAAAAGGCGAAGTCATCTGGGCCGGCGATTTTGGCCCGCTCCCCGACCCTGACGACATTGATACCGGGACGCAGGAGCGTTATCTCGATTTCATTCCCACCGACGCCGTCATCACGGCGGCGAAAAAGGTACTGGCATGAGCAAATTCAGGCTGGCCCTGGTGCGACAGAAATATCGCCCGGACGGCGGCGCGGAGCGTTTTGTCTCCCGCGCGCTGGAAGCCCTTGATAGCAGCAATCTTGAACTGAACGTCATTACGCGCGAATGGCAGGGGCCGGTGAAGCCCGACTGGAAGATCCATATCTGCAACCCACGGAAATGGGGGCGTATCAGCCGCGAGCGCGGTTTTGCCGCTGCCGCGCGTCAGCTGTGGCAAGGAGAACGCTTCGATCTGGTGCAAAGTCACGAACGTATTCCCGGTTGCGATCTGTATCGCGCCGGCGATGGCGTCCATCGCCGCTGGCTGGAGCAGCGCTCGCGTATTCTGCCGGGGTGGAAAAGCCGCCTGCTATTTGCTGACCGCTATCATCGCTACGTGATGCAGGCCGAGCGCGAGATGTATCAGGACGCCCACCTGCGTGGCGTCATCTGCAACGCAGAGATGATTAAGCAAGAGATCATGGAAGATTTCTCCCTTCCGGCGGAAAAAATCCACGTCATCTACAACGCTATCGACCACCGGCGTTTCCTGCCGCCGACGGCGGAGGCATTTGCCGCCTTACGCGCCCAATGGCACCTTCCGCTGCAGGCGACCTGTCTGGTATACGTGGGTTCCGGCTTTGAACGTAAGGGGCTGGATGCGGCGATTCGCGCCATCGCCCCCACCGATCGCTATCTGCTGGTGGTGGGCAAAGACAAAGACCAGAACCGCTATCAGTCGCTGGCGAAAACGCTGCACTGCGAAGAGCGGGTACGCTTCTTCGGAATGCAGTCGGAAACCCTGCCGTTTTACCAGATGGCCGATGGTCTGCTGCTGCCAACGCTGTACGATCCGTTCCCTAACGTCATTCTGGAAGCGATGGCCTGCGGCCTGCCGGTGATCACCACCACCGGCTGCGGCGGCGCCGAATTTATCGTGCAGGGCAGCAACGGTTTTGTCTGCGACGCCCTGGATATCCCGGCGCTACAGCAGGCGGTTGTCGCCCTCCCGGCCCGCGCGTTGGGCTCAGCTGAGGGGAGCCGCGCCCGGGAACGCATTATCGACTGCACCAGCGAACGGTTATCGGCGCAGTTGCTCTCTCTCTATCAGGATCTGGTGAAATAACGATGCGCATACTGTTTGTGATCGATGGCCTGCCCGGCGGCGGCGCGGAAAAAGTGGTTCTGACGCTGGCGGAGCGCTTCCTGCGCCAGGGCGAACGAGTATCGCTATTTTCACTGCGCGATGTGTGTGATTATCCGCTGCCGGAAGGACTGGATTATCAGATCATCAGCGACCGTTGCCGCAAACCGTGGCGCAAGCTCAGCGAACTGTCGCGCCGCGCCCGCCAGCTCGATGCCGCGATCGCCGAAGCCGAACGGCAGGGGGAGTTCGATCTGGTGCTGTCCAATTTGCATAAAACCGACCGGATTGTCGCCCGCAGCCGCAAGCTGATGAGCCGTAACGTCTGGTTCTGCCTGCACGGCGTTTTCTCCACGTCATACCTTGGCCATCGCACCGGCTTTGACCGCTGGCTGAAGCAGTACAAGATTAAGCGCGTCTATCAGGGGCGTAATGTCGTTACCGTCTCCGATGCGGTAGGTCAGGATCTACTCGAGCAGTTCGCCATTCGTCCGGCGCAGTTAAAAACCATTTATAACCCGTTCGACATTGCCGCTCTGCGCGCGGACGCCGATGCGCCGGGCGAGCAACCCGCTGGCGACTATATTATTCACGTCGGGCGCTTCCATCCGGGTAAACGCCATGACCGGCTGATTGAAGCCTATGCGCAAAGCGGCATCGACGCGCCGCTGGTGTTGCTGGGCCAGGGCAAACCGGAGCAGGAACAGCGTCTGCGTCAGCTGGCGCAGCAGCTGCAGGTTGGCGACCGGGTGCTGTTTAAAGGCTTTCAGAAAAACCCGCTGCCGTGGATTAAACACGCGCGGATGCTGGTGCTCAGCTCCGATAGCGAGGGTTTCGGCAATGTGGTGGTCGAAGCGCTGCTGCTGGATACGCCAGTCGCCAGCACCCGCTGTCCGGGCGGGGTGACGGAAATCCTCACCGGGGAATTAGCCCGCGGTCTGGCCGACCTCAACAGCCCGGCGCTGGCCCGGACGATGCAAAGCATCTACCATAACCCGCCTGCCATCGAGCAATCGGCGCTGGAAAAATTCAGCGTGGATACCATTTGTCAGCAGTACCGTCAGCTGCGTCGCGCCTGACGTCGCTATTTAACCAGGATCGAATGATTTATGAGTCAAACGCCTTTACTGAGCATCGTGGCCGCCGTCTATAACGGCGAAAAATTCCTTGCGCAATTCTTTGAATGCCTTGAGCAACAGCAGCTGGAAAGCTATGAACTGATCCTGGTGAACGACGGTTCGACGGACGGCAGCCTGGGCGTTATCGACGAATGGAAAGCGCGGCTGCAAAACGTCATCGTGCTGGAACAGGAAAACCAGGGCGTCTCGGTCGCACGCAATACCGGCCTCGCCGCCGCGACCGGCAAGTATCTGGCATTTCCGGATATCGACGATAAGCTTTATCCCGGCATGTACCGCACGCTACTGGAGATGGCCGAAAAGGGTCACCTCGATGTCGCCACCTGTAACGGCCGCTACGTTTACGAGACGCGCAAGGATATTCATCCGATACTCCCGCCGGACCGTCTGCCGTCCACCGGCGTCCTGCCGGGCTACGTCTGGTTAAAACAGGCGCTGGATTCACGCAAGTTCCTGCATGTGACCTGGCTGAACATCTATCGCCGTGAATTTATCATGCAGCACAATTTCCACTTTGAACCCGGGCTGCGTCATCAGGATATTCCCTGGACCACGGAAGCGCTGCTGGCGGCCGAACGCGTGCAGTACACCAGCGAACAGTTTTACGATTACTACATCCACTCGGAATCGGTGTCGCATAAACCGGACAATGACGACACGCTGATGCGTTCGGCACGTCACTATATGAAGATTCTGGAGATGCTGGACGCCATCAACGAACGTTATCCTGATAAGGTGCGCCAGATTTCCGCCTGCCGCTGGCAAATCGCCAAAGAGGGGCTGGGGATTATTCATACCTTCGATAGCATGAAAGATGAGTCAAAAAAGCATATTATCATTAAAGAGTTCTTCGACCGCGGCATCTGGCGCCTGATCTGGAAAAATGCGCGTACCTTCCGCTTGCGCTGGCGCCTTGGCCGGCGCTATCTGCGCATTAAGCGCTATCGTAACGCGGCCTGATGCTGAATCCCGTTGTTTCCGCCAAAGAGATAGCTTTACGCGGGCTAAATGCTTAGAATTTGCCCGCTAAAACATAAAACGGATAAATCGCTTGGAATTGCTTTATACCACCCTACTCTATCTAATTCAGCCGCTGGTATGGCTGCGACTGCTGCTGCGCAGCCGTAAAGCCCCCGCCTACCGCAAACGCTGGGCTGAACGTTATGGCTTCTGTCAGAACAAGGTAGCGCCGGATGGCATTTTGCTGCATTCCGTTTCCGTGGGTGAGACGCTTGCAGCCATCCCGCTGGTGCGCGCGCTGCGCCACCGTTATCCTTATCTGCCGATCACCGTCACCACCATGACGCCGACGGGGTCTGAACGCGCCATGTCCGCCTTCGGCAAAGATGTCCACCATGTTTACCTGCCTTACGATCTACCCTGCGCGATGAACCGTTTCCTTAATACCGTCCAGCCGAAGCTGGTTATCGTGATGGAAACCGAGCTGTGGCCCAATATGGTCGCCGCCCTGCACAAACGCAAAATCCCGCTGGTTATCGCCAACGCCCGTCTGTCGGAGCGTTCGGCGAAGGGCTACGCCAAACTGGGTAAATTTATGCGCCGGCTGCTGAGCCGCATCACGCTGATTGCGGCGCAGAATGAAGAAGACGGTAACCGCTTTATTTCCCTCGGACTGAAACGCAACCAGCTGGCGGTGACCGGCAGCCTCAAGTTTGATATTTCCGTCACGCCGGAGCTGGCCGCCCGCGCCATTACCCTACGTCGCCAGTGGGCTCCGCACCGCCAGGTCTGGATTGCCACCAGCACCCACGACGGCGAAGAGCAAATTATCCTGCAGGCGCACAGAAAGCTGCTGGATACCTTCCCGGATCTGCTGTTGATTCTGGTCCCTCGCCACCCTGAACGCTTCGCCGATGCGCGGGAAATGGTGCAGAAAGCGGGGATGAGCTTCACGCTGCGCAGCACCGGTGAAATCCCGTCGAACAGCACCCAGGTGGTGATCGGCGATACCATGGGCGAGCTGATGCTGCTGTACGGCATTGCCGACCTGGCCTTCGTCGGCGGCAGCCTGGTTGAACGAGGCGGCCACAACCCGCTGGAGCCGGCGGCGCACGCCATTCCGGTACTGATGGGGCCACACACGTTTAACTTCAAAGATATCTGCGCCAAACTGCAGCAGGACGACGGTCTGATTACGGTCACCGACGTCGATTCGCTGGTGACCCAGGTCTCCAACCTGCTGACCGATGAAGACTATCGGCTATGGTATGGCCGTCACGCGGTTGAAGTCCTGCACCAAAACCAGGGCGCCCTCTCGCGTCTGCTACAGTTACTGCAACCCTATCTGCCGCAGCGGAGCCACTAATGTCGACCCGACTGTCCGTCGTGATGATCGCCAAAAACGCGGCGGATCTGCTTGCAGATTGCGTGGCCTCCGTCGAGTGGGCGGATGAGATAGTCCTGCTGGACTCCGGCAGCAGCGACCACACCGTTGAACTGGCGCGTAGTCTTGGCGTCCAGGTCTATATCAACACCGACTGGCAAGGCTATGGCATTCAACGCCAGCGCGCCCAGGACTATGCGACCGGTGACTATGTGTTGATGATTGATACCGACGAGCGCGTAACGCCGGAGCTGGCCCACTCTCTTCGCCGCGTGCTGGCCGCGCCAAAAAGCGGCGCAATCTACAGCATCGCCCGCCGAAACTATTTCCTCGGCCGCTTTATGCGCCATAGCGGCTGGTATCCCGATCGCGTCCTGCGTTTGTACGAACGCCGCCGTTTCCGCTATAACCATAATCTGGTACATGAGTCGCTCGACGCGAAAGGGGCGCCGGTTATCGAACTGTCAGGCGATTTACTGCACCTGACCTGTCGCGACTTCGCCGCCTTCCAGCAAAAGCAGCTGGCCTATGCCGCCGCCTGGGCGCAGGAGCGTCATCAGAAGGGAAAAAAAACCTCTCTGGCGAGCATTTTCGGCCATACGCTGGGGGCATTTGTGAAAACGCTGCTGCTGCGCGGCGGCGTACTGGATGGAAAACAGGGCTGGCTACTCGCGGTAGTCAACGCGCAGTATACGTTTAATAAATACACCGGGCTGTGGGCGCTGAGCCGCGGCTACTCAGAGAAAGTGTCATTATGAGCACAAAAGCGATCTATCCCGGCACCTTCGATCCGATTACCAACGGGCATATCGATATCGTCACCCGTGCCGCCAGCATGTTTGACAAGGTGCTGCTGGCGATTGCCGCCAGCCCGAGCAAGAAACCGATGTTCACCCTCGACGAGCGCATCGCGCTGGCGGAGCAGGCAACGGCGCATCTGGTTAACGTTGAGGTGATCGGCTTCAGCGACCTGATGGCGAATTTTGCCCGCGCCCAGCAGGCGAATATTTTGATTCGCGGCTTACGCGCGGTGGCGGACTTCGAATATGAGATGCAGCTGGCGCATATGAATCGCCACCTGATGCCGACCCTGGAAAGCGTATTCCTGATGCCGTGCAAAGAGTGGTCGTTTATCTCTTCTTCGCTGGTGAAAGAGGTGGCGCGCCACCAGGGGGACGTCTCGCACTTCCTGCCCGCCAATGTCCACCAGGCGCTGCTGAAGAAGCTGTAGCCCCCGGACGGGCCGTTGACCGCGCCGCCGGGGTTTTCACGCGCTTACTTCTGACACTGGCGGCAATAAAATGTCGCCCGCTGCGCATGCTTACTGGCAACGATCGGCGTTCCGCACACGCGACAGGACTCGCCTTTGCGTCCATAGACCTGCAGCTCCTGAGCAAAATAGCCCGGCTTACCGTCGCTTTGCAGGAAATCCTTCAACGTTGTTCCGCCCTGCTCAATCGAGCGTAGCAGCACCGCTTTAATCACCGTGACCAGCCGTCGACACTCTTCAGGTGATAACGACGACGCCAGTCGATCGGGATGGATCCCGGCCGCAAACAGCGACTCGCTGGCATAGATATTCCCGACGCCTACCACCAGCTTGTTATCCATCAGCCACGGCTTAATCGCCGTTTTCTTTTTTGCACAGCGGTGCTGGAGATACTCCGCGTTAAAATCATCGCTCAGCGGCTCTGGCCCAAGATGCGCCAGCGCAGGGTGCCCTGCCAGCTCTTTAGTCCATAGCCAGGCGCCAAAGCGACGCGGGTCGGTGTAACGCAGCACGTTGCCGTTGCTCATCACCAGGTCAACGTGGTCATGCTTCTCCGCAGGTATCTCGTCTATCAGGATCCGCAGACTCCCGGACATTCCCAGATGGATAATAATCCAGCCGCCCGGCAGTTCCAGAAGCAGATATTTGGCACGCCGCTGGACGCTAAGCACCGGAACGTCACTCAGGCGATAGATTTCTTCACTGACCGGCCAGCGCAGACGCCCGTTACGAATAACAGCGTGCAGAATGGTCGCCCCCACCAGATGCGGTTCAATACCGCGACGACTGGTTTCTACCTCAGGTAATTCAGGCATTCGTTTTCCTCCGTTAACCCAGAGTATTGTGATTCAGCGACAGGCGGTAGGGAAGCACTTTCCCGGCGGGTATATCCGGACTTTTTCGCCAGACAAAAACAAAAAACCCCGCCGGAGCGGGGTTTTCTTTACAAGAAGACTAAAATTATTTGATTTTAGCTTCTTTGTATAAAACGTGCTGACGGACAACTGGATCGAATTTTTTCAGTTCCAGTTTTTCCGGCTTAGTACGTTTGTTCTTCGTGGTGGTGTAGAAGTGACCTGTACCAGCAGAAGAAACCAGCTTGATCTTCTCACGAATACCTTTAGCCATGATTTATTTCCTCTTTAAGTACTTAGTACTTTTCGCCACGGGCACGCAGTTCGGACAGAACTGTATCGATGCCTTTCTTATCAATTACACGCATACCTTTTGCAGATACACGCAGGGTGACAAAACGCTTCTCGCTCTCAACCCAGAAACGGTGAGAGTGCAGGTTCGGCAGGAAACGGCGTTTAGTCGCGTTCAGTGCGTGGGAACGGTTGTTACCGGTCACCGGACGCTTGCCAGTAACTTGGCAGACTCGGGACATGTCTATTCTCCAAAAATCAAATTAGCTCGAGCTTCGTATGGGGTATCGGCGCCTCGTCAGGCTTTACAGCCCGGTCATCGCAGTTCTACACCTCATCCTTCAAGCTGCCTCTGTGTTGGCTGCGCTCGCTCACCCAGGTCACGTATTATGTACGTTCCCAGGGATTCACTCTCTTGCCGCCTTGATGCAACGTGAATGATTGGGTGTCTAAGTGAACTCTCGATTGCCAGGCCCAAATGCCAAACCCGAGATTCTCAAAGGTGGCGTAGTATACGCTGACTCGGCGATGTGCTCAAGTCCCGAACAGACAAAGATCCCGCTGGATCGCGTGATCGGGGCTAAATCCAGCCGCGTTCGGCAAAAGATACGTACGCACCGCGGCCGATTACAAGATGATCGAGCACTCGTATCTCCATGAAACCACAACACTTTATCACTCTTTCGGTCATCAACCTGTCAGCCTTACTCGGCTCAGGACAACCGGATGGATGATTATGCGCAAGGATCACCGCAGCGGCGTTCACTTTGATGGCTTCGCGTACAATTTCTCGCGGATGCACCTCTACGTGGCTAAGAGTACCAGAAAAAAGCCGGCTATGTTTCAATACCCGGTTCTGATTATCTAAAAAGATCACGATAAAGATCTCCCGCTCTTCATCCGCGAGCTGGCTTTGTAAAAACTCCCGCGTCATCAACGGCGTCACCAGAGAGGGCTCTTCGACCAGCCGCAGGCTAAAATAACGCCGCGCCAGCTCAGCGATCCCCTTCAGCTGGGCATATTTCGCCAGGCCAATCCCGTCAACCTCATCGAACTGCGCTTTATCCGCCGAGAGCAGACCATACAGCGAGCCAAAACGTTGTAACAGGTCATGCGAAAAAGTCATCACGTCTTTCTGCCGCGTTCCGGTTCGGAGAAACAGCGCCAGCAGTTCAACATCCGTCAGAACTTCAATGCCGTAGAGCTGCATTTTTTCCCTTGGCATCAGGGATTCCAGTGCATCCATAACCGCGCCTCCTTTCCACTACGGCCTATCCTGGCATAGCCTGCCGGCGCTGCCGACGTCCGTGTTTTATCCTTGCGTAGCACCTCGCAAAGTGAATTCCTGGCAGCCACGCGACGACGCCGGGATTGTGGTAAGATGCGCGGATTCTGGTGTACTGCGACAGGAAAAATCATGATGAGTCTGGCTGGTAAAAAGATCGTTCTGGGCGTGAGCGGCGGCATTGCTGCCTACAAAACGCCGGAACTGGTGCGCCGCCTGCGTGACCGCGGCGCGGATGTCCGCGTCGCCATGACGGAAGCCGCCAAAGCCTTCATTACGCCGCTGAGCCTGCAGGCGGTGTCCGGTTATCCGGTATCCGATAGTCTGCTCGACCCGGCGGCTGAGGCCGCGATGGGCCACATTGAGCTGGGTAAATGGGCGGACCTGGTTATCCTGGCCCCGGCAACCGCCGACCTGATCGCCCGCGTCGCGGTCGGCATGGCCAACGACCTGGTCTCCACTATCTGCCTTGCAACCCCCTCTCCGGTAGCCGTCGTTCCCGCGATGAATCAGCAGATGTACCGCGCCGCCGCCACGCAGCATAACCTTGAGGTCCTGGCCGCGCGCGGCTTGCTGCTCTGGGGTCCGGACAGCGGCAGCCAGGCCTGTGGCGATATCGGACCGGGCCGTATGCTGGACCCGCTGACGATTGTCGATCTGGCGGCCGCGCATTTTTCGCCTGTCAAAGATTTGCAACATCTCAACATCATGATTACCGCGGGCCCGACCCGGGAGCCGCTGGATCCGGTGCGCTATATCACCAACCACAGTTCCGGTAAAATGGGCTTCGCGATTGCCGCCGCCGCCGCGAGCCGTGGGGCGAACGTGACGTTGGTGAGCGGCCCGGTCTCTTTACCGACGCCGCCGCTGGTACAGCGAGTCGATGTCACCACCGCGCTGGAAATGGAAGCCTCAGTCCAGAAAGGCGCGCAACAGCAGCATATTTTTATTGGCTGTGCCGCCGTCGCCGACTATCGCGCCGTCACCATTGCTGAGGAAAAGATCAAAAAGCAAGGTGATGAATTAACAATAAAAATGGTCAAAAACCCGGATGTTGTTGCCGGGGTGGCGGCCCTCGCGGTCAATCGACCTTTTGTCGTTGGGTTTGCCGCCGAAACGAATAATGTGGAAGAATACGCGAGGCAAAAACGCGCTCGCAAAAATCTCGACCTGATTTGCGCTAACGACGTTTCGCAGCCTGATCAAGGATTTAACAGCGACAGCAACGCATTACACCTTTTCTGGCAGGATGGAGATAAGCGCTTACCACTCGAGCGCAAGGAACTCCTGGGCCAATTATTACTCGACGAGATCGTTACCCGTTATGATGAAAAAAATCGACGTTAAGATTCTGGACCCGCGTGTCGGTCAGCAATTCCCGCTACCGACCTATGCCACCTCCGGTTCCGCCGGACTTGACCTGCGAGCCTGTCTCGACGACGCCGTAGAGCTGGCGCCGGGAGCAACGACGCTGTTGCCAACCGGTCTGGCTATTCATATCGCCGATCCGTCTCTGGCGGCGGTGATTCTTCCGCGCTCCGGGCTGGGCCATAAGCACGGCGTGGTGCTGGGCAACCTGGTCGGGCTGATCGACTCCGACTATCAGGGACAGCTGATGGTTTCCGTGTGGAACCGCGGTCAGCAGAGCTTTACGATTGAACCCGGCGAGCGTATCGCTCAAATGGTATTTGTACCCGTCGTCCAGGCGGAATTTAACCTGGTGGAAGATTTTGACGCCACCGAACGTGGCGAAGGTGGCTTTGGTCACTCAGGGCGCGCATAAGCCCGACCACACAAAACCCGCATCTCAAAGTGCAATAATGCAATAACATCACCGCAAACGACCGTTTGCGGTCACTTTGTGGATGCCTGCCTGACAAGTGCTTATTTTCAGGGGTATTTTAAAACATGGCAGAAAAACAAACTGCGAAAAGGAATCGTCGCGAAGAAATACTTCAGTCTCTGGCCCTGATGCTTGAATCCAGCGATGGTAGTCAACGCATTACCACGGCGAAACTGGCGGCGTCCGTCGGCGTGTCTGAAGCGGCGCTGTACCGTCATTTTCCCAGCAAAACCCGCATGTTTGATAGCCTGATCGAGTTTATCGAAGACAGTCTGATTACGCGCATCAATTTGATTTTAAAAGATGAAAAAGACACTTCAGCGCGCCTGCGTCTGATTGTGCTGCTGATTCTGGGCTTTGGTGAGCGTAATCCTGGGCTGACGCGCATTCTGACCGGCCATGCGCTGATGTTCGAACAGGACCGTCTACAGGGGCGGATTAACCAGCTGTTTGAACGTATCGAGGTACAGCTGCGTCAGGTCATGCGTGAGAAAAAAATGCGTGAAGGGGAAGGCTACACCATCGATGAGTCGCTGCTGGCCAGCCAGCTGTTGGCCTTCTGCGAAGGCATGTTGTCGCGCTTTGTACGCAGTGAGTTTAAATATCGTCCGACGGATGATTTTGACGCTCGCTGGCCGCTGGTCGCCGCGCAGCTGCAATAACGCATTGAAAGCCCGGAAGGTACGATACCTCCGGGCTTTTTTGATTTATACGCCAAACTCTTCCCGGTAGGCGCGTACCGTCGCCAGATGGTCAGCCATCTCCGGCTTCTCTTCCAGATAGGTAATCAGATCTTTCAGGGTTACGATGGAGATCACCTTGCAACCATAATCGCGCTCAACTTCCTGAATCGCGGAGATCTCACCCCGGCCGCGTTCCTGACGGTCCAGCGAGATCAGCACCCCGGCCAGTTCGGCGCCGTGCGCCTGGATGATTTCCATCGATTCGCGAATCGCGGTGCCTGCGGTAATCACATCATCGACCAGCATCACGCGGCCCTGCAGAGCGCTACCCACCAGGTTACCGCCTTCACCATGGGTTTTGGCTTCTTTGCGGTTAAAGCAGTACGGCAAATCCCAGTCGTGGTGTTCAGCCAGCGCGACCGCCGTGGTGGTGGCGATGGGAATCCCTTTATAGGCCGGGCCGAACAGCAGATCGAAATCAATCCCGGAGTCGACCAGCGCCTCGGCGTAGAAACGACCTAACAGTGCCAGATCGCGCCCGGTGTTAAACAGGCCGGCGTTGAAGAAATAGGGGCTCTTGCGCCCGGATTTCAGCGTAAATTCGCCAAACTTAAGCACCTGCTTGTTAAGCGCAAACTCAATAAACTGGCGCTGATACGGTTTCATGGATTCGCTCCTCATCTTACTTTTCATCATTTAGGTTTACGCCAACTCATTCACACCGCCTCGGCCAGGCGGCTTGCGACTCTGGCATATCAGACGGTATGAGGAATAAAACGTAAAAAAAAGGGCGACTCTTCAGTCGCCCTTAAAATTAATTCTCTAACGCCGCTTTCTGCGTCGCGACAATGGATTCGATACCCCCTCGGGCCAGCGCCAGCAGGGTGAGGAGTTCTTCATGGGTAAACGGCTCGCCTTCCGCCGTGCCCTGCACCTCAATGATGCGACCATCTTCGGTCATCACTACGTTCATATCGGTTTCCGCTGCCGAGTCTTCGACATATTCCAGATCGCAAAGCGCTTCGCCATTGACAATACCGACAGAAACCGCAGCCACCATCCCTTTCATCGGGTTGGTTTTCAGTTTACCCGCCGCCACCAGCTTATTTAGCGCATCGGCCAGCGCCACGCAGGCGCCGGTGATCGATGCGGTACGGGTGCCACCGTCTGCCTGCAGAACGTCGCAATCAAGGGTAATCGTGAATTCGCCAAGCGCTTTCAGGTCTACCGCGGCGCGCAGCGCGCGTGCGATCAGACGCTGGATTTCCATGGTACGGCCGCCCTGCTTGCCTTTCGCGGCTTCACGCGCGTTACGGGTATGCGTCGCACGCGGCAGCATGCCATATTCTGCGGTGATCCACCCCTGCCCCTGGCCTTTCAGGAAGCGCGGCACGCCTTCGTCGATCGACGCGGTGCACAGCACTTTGGTGTCACCAAATTCGACCAGCACGGAACCTTCTGCGTGTATTGTATAGTTACGGGTCAGGGTGACGGGACGCACCTGATTAGCGCTACGACCTGCTGGACGCATAATGATCTCTCCGGCTTGAAACGAATGTGGCGCGCATTATACACAAAATCATTCTGGATGCATCGCGATGACAAGCCGCAAATCCAGGGATGTATCAATAGCCCGGCGACCGGAGTATGAGGGTGCCGCCAACAAAAAAGCGACCTGCAGGATAGTGAGTATAAACGGATAATGCGCGCTTATTCCTATCCTGATAGGGCCCTGAAAGCTATAATCCACCCCACTCTCCTTTAAAAACAGGAACGTCTATGATCCGCAGTATGACCGCCTATGCCCGGCGTGAAATCAAGGGTGAATGGGGCAGCGCCGCGTGGGAACTGCGCTCGGTAAACCAACGATATCTGGAAACGTATTTCCGTCTGCCGGAGCAGTTCCGTAGCCTGGAGCCCGTAGTGCGTGAGCGTATTCGTTCACGTCTGACCCGCGGTAAAGTCGAATGTACCTTACGTTTTGAACAGGATCCCAGCTCCCAGGGCGAACTGATTCTCAACGAAAACCTCGCCAGACAGCTGGTCAATGCCGCCAACTGGGTCAAAATGCAAAGCGACGAAGGCGAAATCAACCCGGTTGATATCCTGCGCTGGCCCGGCGTCATGGCGGCTCAGGAACAGGATCTCGATGCGATTGCCGCCGATATTCTCTCCGCCCTGAACGGCGCGCTGGATGACTTTATCGTGGCCCGTGAGACCGAAGGCCAGGCGCTGAAAGCGCTTATCGAACAGCGTCTGGACGGCGTTACTGCCGAAGTCGCTAAGGTCCGCGCCCACATGCCGGAAATCCTGCAGTGGCAGCGCGACCGCCTGGTTTCCAGGCTGGAAGATGCGGAAGTACAGCTGGAAAACAATCGTCTTGAGCAAGAACTGGTGCTGATGGCACAGCGTATCGACGTTGCCGAAGAGCTGGATCGCCTGGAAGCGCACGTAAAAGAGACCTGGAACATCCTCAAGAAGAAAGAGGCCGTCGGCCGTCGCCTCGACTTTATGATGCAGGAGTTTAATCGCGAGTCGAACACGCTGGCGTCAAAATCGATCAATGCGGAAGTAACCAATTCCGCCATCGAGCTGAAAGTGCTGATCGAGCAGATGCGTGAACAGATCCAGAATATCGAGTAAAATTCCTTCGCTGGCTCCTCCCTGGGAGCCAGCATTACTTTTTCTTATCCATTTTTGTTGCGCCTTACGCAGCCTTCCCCAGCACAACTAGCCAAATAGCACATCACGCATTAGTTTATCCTGGGAAAAAGCATTCGCCTTAGAAAATCTCAATCGTGATCTTCCGCACAAATCGCTAATCTTCCCGCCATCGTTCTGGGGGATCTATGCTGCTACATATTCTTTATTTAATCGGTATTACCGCGGAAGCCATGACCGGCGCTCTGGCCGCCGGGCGCCGCCGTATGGACACCTTTGGCGTCATCATCATCGCCACCGCCACCGCGCTGGGCGGCGGCTCGGTGCGGGATATACTGCTGGGGCACTACCCGCTGGGATGGGTAAAGAACCCGGAATACGTCATTATTGTCGCCGTCGCCGCGGTATTGACCACCATTGCCGCTCCGGTCATGCCCCACCTGCGCCGCCTGTTTCTGATGCTGGATGCCCTGGGCCTGGTGGTGTTCTCAATTATCGGCGCGCAAATCGCGCTGGATATGGGAGAAGGACCGGTGATCGCCTCCATTGCCGCGGTGGTAACCGGCGTATTCGGCGGCGTGCTGCGCGATATGTTCTGCAAGCGCATTCCGCTGGTCTTCCAGAAAGAGCTGTATGCCGGCATCTCTTTTGCCGCCGCCATCCTCTATATCGCCCTGCAGCATTATGTCAGCAGCCACGATGTGGTCGTCATCTCAACTCTGCTATTTGGCTTCACCGCCCGTATGCTGGCGCTGCGTTGGAAGCTGGGGCTGCCCGTTTTCCACTACAAGCATAACGCCCACTGAGCCTGTCAAAACCCGGGGATACGTTGCCCGCTGAGCCATTGCGCCAGCGCGGCAACATCCGGGTGCTGAAGAAAGGCCACCAGCTGGCGCGCCCTCTGCGTACCCACGCCCGGCAGACGCCGCCACTGTTCCTCACTGCGTGCCTGCAGCCGCTGCCAGCTTTCCCCCGTCAGCGCCGTCAGCGCCGGCTGAGGGAGCGGAACTCCGAGCGCCTGTATCCAGCGCAGAAAAGGCTGCTGGCGAGCGAGGTTAAACTGATGCCAGAGCCGTTGCCCGCGCCCGGCCGAAATCCCCGGAATCGCCTGCAGCTGCTGAGGCGTTAACGCCAGCCAGGCAAAAAGATGCGCCATCGGGCGGGCGTGGTGTATGGTGCGCCACAACGACTCGCCAACGCCATCAAGATTCAGGATCGGCTTTGCCGACAGCCAGACCAGCCGCGAGAGAAACTGCTCAGCGCATTCAGGCGTCGCAAAATAGCAGGTTAAAGGGGTAAAACGGGACGCTGGCGACCGGGGTTTATTACGTTGCGCCGTCCGCCACACGACGCCATCGACACGCGGAATCCCCTGGCCCGCCAGGCTAATTTGCAGCTGGTCGCCGAGGCCAATATCCAGACGCTGCCAGCGGGAAACCGACCCGATACTCACCCGCCTCACCCGTTTGTCGTCGATGTACTGGGGTTCCAGCTGCGCCACGACGGCAATGTTACCGCTGCGCCCGACGCGAAAGTGAATGCCGCGCACTTCCATAACCCGTGACGCCGGCGGATATTTCCATGCCGCCAGCCACTCTCCCTGCCCCGGCGACCAGAATCGCCCGGCAGGCTCCTGACCGCGACGCACCACCACGCCGTCGGTCACGAAAGGCAGGGCTGAGGTCAACCAACGCGCGCGCCACTGCGCAACCTGTTCTACGTTAGCCACCGGCTGCGAGAAATTCTCCCCAGGGAGAAATCCCCCTTTCTGCAGCAGGGCCAGGCGCCGGCGCATCTCCTGCGGGCCGTCTGGCCACGCCCAGATAAAGATACCCAGCTCAGCAAGCCGCGCGGGTGTCTCCAGGCGCATCAGCGTGCCGGCGACTTTCGACCGCGCATTCATTCCCCCCATCCGCTTCTGCACATGCCCGGGGCGTTGCAGAAAAATTTCGCCCTGCAGTACGCTGTTCGCCAGCTCGCCTTCCGTCACCGCGGGAACCGCAGGGATCTGGCGCACCTTTGCCGTCCACTCTTCCCCGGTATGCCCGTCCCCTCTGCTGATGGCCTGCGCCAGCCGTCCGTCACGGTAAACCAGGGTCACGGCCACTCCGTCGACCTTCGGCTGCACCCAAAGATCCGTTTTATCGCGCATCCAGCGCGCGACGGCGGCCCTATCTTCCAGTTTACGTACGCCGGTGTGGGCAACCGGATGCCTGGCCTCTCCGGCCGGCGGCGGCAAATCGTCGTCAGGGGTCGGTTCGATCGCAAAGCAGCGCTGCCACTGCGTTAATCGTCCGGCTAGCTGGTCATACACTTCATCGCTGACGTCGCTACTTCCCTGTCGCCAGTAGGCATTTTTCCAGTCCGTCATCTGCTGGCTCAGCCGCCCCATTTCCCGGGCGGCCTGCGCCGGCGGCCATTCAGGGCAGGCCGCCTGCCCGTATCCTGCCGCTATCCCCACGCCAATTCCCCAGATCCATTTCTGCATGATGCCGCCTCCTGTTTTGCCGACAGCCATTCTGTGATCAAAGAGTTGGTGCGACGACAGGCAATTGATCACGCTGCGAGCGGCCTTCCAGGCTTTGTACGCAAGCGCGGCAAGACCCGGCGAAATCAGGGAAACGGCAGGTAAAATGAAAGAAACAGAAGCAAAAAGTGTGACAGGGACTGCGTCACGGCGCGGCGCCGTGTATAATAGGCTCGTATGTAGTATCTCTTTCGACAATCACATACAAAAGACTCTCATGGCTCAAGGCACGCTTTATATTGTTTCCGCCCCGAGTGGCGCGGGTAAATCCAGCCTGATTCAGGCTTTATTGAAAACCCAACCGCTGTACGACACCCAGGTCTCTGTTTCACATACCACGCGCGCGCCGCGTCCGGGTGAAGTGCACGGTGAACATTATTTCTTTGTGGATCACGACGATTTCAGAGCGATGATTAGCAAAGACGCCTTTCTTGAGCACGCAGAAGTTTTTGGCAACTATTACGGCACCGCGCGCGAAACCATCGAGCAGGTACTGGCAACCGGCGTCGATGTGTTCCTTGATATCGACTGGCAGGGCGCTCAGCAAATCCGTCAAAAAATGCCGGGCGCGCGCAGCATCTTTATTCTGCCGCCGTCCAAAGATGAGCTTGACCGTCGCCTGCGTGGCCGCGGCCAGGACAGCGAAGAGGTGATCGCAAAACGTATGGCGCAGGCTGTTGCAGAAATGAGCCATTACGCGGAGTATGATTACCTGATTGTGAATGATGATTTTGATACCGCGCTGAGCGATCTGAAAAACATTATTCGCGCCGAACGTCTGCGCATGAGCCGCCAAAAGCAGCGACATGGCGCTTTAATCACCAAACTGTTGGCAGACTGAACCCACATTCAGTATCATGCCCAGTCATTTCTTCACCTGTGGAGCATTTTAAGTATGGCACGCGTAACTGTTCAGGACGCTGTAGAGAAAATTGGTAACCGTTTTGACCTGGTACTGGTCGCCGCGCGTCGCGCTCGTCAGATGCAGGTAGGCGGAAAAGATCCGCTGGTACCGGAAGAAAACGATAAAACAACCGTTATCGCACTGCGCGAAATCGAAGAAGGTCTGATCAACAACCAGATCCTCGACGTCCGCGATCGTCAGGAACAGCAAGAGCAGGAAGCCGCTGAATTACAGGCCGTTACCGCTATTGCTGAAGGTCGTCGTTAATAACGCAGCGGGTTGCCCTTGTATCTGTTTGAAAGCCTGAATCAGCTGATTCAAAATTACCTGCCGGAAGAGCAAATCAAGCGTCTTCGGCAGGCATATCTCGTTGCACGTGACGCTCACGAGGGCCAGGCACGTTCAAGCGGCGAACCCTATATCACGCATCCGGTGGCGGTTGCCTGCATTCTGGCCGAGATGAAGCTCGACTATGAAACGCTCATGGCTGCGCTGTTGCACGACGTGATTGAAGATACCCCCGCCACCTACCAGGACATGGAGCAGCTCTTTGGCAAAAGCGTTGCCGAGCTGGTAGAGGGGGTGTCAAAACTTGATAAGCTCAAGTTCCGCGATAAGAAAGAGGCGCAGGCCGAAAACTTCCGCAAAATGATTATGGCGATGGTGCAGGATATCCGCGTCATCCTCATTAAACTTGCCGACCGCACGCACAACATGCGCACGCTGGGCTCGCTACGCCCGGACAAGCGCCGCCGCATCGCCCGCGAAACGCTGGAGATTTACAGCCCGCTGGCCCACCGTTTAGGTATCCACCACATCAAAACCGAGCTGGAAGAGCTGGGTTTTGAGGCGCTGTATCCCAACCGTTATCGCGTCATCAAAGAAGTGGTGAAAGCGGCGCGCGGCAACCGTAAAGAGATGAT
Source organism: Klebsiella sp. NPDC088457 (assembly GCF_044900465.1). Lineage (NCBI taxonomy): Bacteria > Pseudomonadati > Pseudomonadota > Gammaproteobacteria > Enterobacterales > Enterobacteriaceae > Klebsiella > Klebsiella sp. NPDC088457. Next base: position 30,819 of record NZ_JBJDNH010000055.1, read on the forward strand.
TCAAAAGATCCTCTCCGAAATTGAAGGGCGTTTACAGGAAGCGGGAATCCCCTGTCGCGTCAGCGGTCGCGAGAAGCATTTGTACTCCATCTACTGCAAGATGGTGCTGAAAGAGCAGCGTTTTCACTCGATTATGGACATCTACGCGTTCCGCGTAATTGTCCATGATGCCGATACATGCTATCGCGTGCTTGGCCAGATGCACAGCCTCTACAAGCCGCGCCCTGGCCGGATGAAAGATTACATCGCCATTCCGAAAGCGAACGGCTATCAATCTTTGCACACCTCGATGATCGGCCCGCACGGCGTCCCGGTTGAGGTACAGATTCGTACCGAAGACATGGACCAGATGGCGGAAATGGGGGTTGCGGCGCACTGGGCTTA
>NZ_JBJDNH010000056.1:0-30840 GCF_044900465.1 Klebsiella sp. NPDC088457
CCATACTTCGACATCCTTCGTAAATCTTTATAAGTAAGATGGAATGAACCGGTGGTGGAGTGACGAGTTGTTCAAATGCTCGCCAACTCTCGCCAGTACAATTTAGAGAAATACGGAAATGCGTCAAGCGATTGACGGTAGTGGGAGGCGAAAAATGCGTCAAAATTTGAAGCAGTTAACGCTATTGCCGGGGAATGTGACAGACATCGCGGATGGAAGTAATAGATGATAGTTATCTATGATCTATTGTAGATTTGTGGTGTGCATAGCCTCTGGTCATCGACAGGCCGCCGCCTGTTAGCAACAGCAACCGATGATGAACACTGACGATGAGTAAGAGAGATTGGCTGGACTTCGATCAGCTGGTAGAAGACGAAGTTCGTAATGAGCTTAAACCACCATCGATGTATAAAGTGATATTGGTCAATGATGACTACACTCCAATGGAGTTTGTTATTGACGTGTTACAAAAATTCTTTTCTTATGATGTAGAACGTGCAACGCAACTGATGCTGACGGTTCACTATCAAGGTAAAGCGATTTGTGGGGTATTTACCGCAGAAGTGGCGGAAACCAAAGTCGCGATGGTGAATGAATACGCGAAGGAGAACGAGCATCCATTGCTGTGTACGCTAGAGAAAGCCTGAAGACAGGCATGAAAATTGGGGGAGGTGCCTATGCTCAATCAAGAACTGGAACTCAGTTTAAATATGGCTTTCGCCAGAGCGCGCGAGCACCGTCATGAGTTCATGACCGTCGAGCACTTGTTGCTGGCTCTGCTTAGCAACCCCTCGGCCCGCGAAGCGCTTGAAGCGTGTTCTGTGGACCTGGTGGCGCTGCGTCAGGAACTTGAAGCCTTCATCGAACAGACCACACCCGTTCTACCCGCCACGGAAGAAGAGCGCGACACTCAGCCGACGCTGAGTTTCCAGCGCGTGCTGCAGCGTGCGGTCTTCCATGTACAGTCCTCTGGCCGCAGTGAAGTGACCGGCGCCAACGTTCTGGTCGCGATTTTCAGCGAGCAGGAGTCCCAGGCGGCCTATCTGCTGCGTAAACACGAGGTCAGCCGTCTTGACGTCGTGAACTTCATCTCTCATGGTACGCGCAAAGACGAGCCGAGCCAGTCTTCCGATAACAGCGGAAGCCAGCCCGGCAATGAAGAGCAAGCAGGCGGGGAGGAACGTATGGAAAACTTCACCACCAATCTCAATCAGCTTGCTCGCGTCGGCGGTATCGATCCGTTGATCGGCCGCGAAAAAGAGCTGGAGCGCGCTATTCAGGTTCTGTGCCGCCGGCGTAAAAATAACCCGCTGCTGGTGGGGGAATCCGGCGTAGGTAAAACCGCGATCGCCGAAGGGCTCGCCTGGCGTATTGTCCAGGGCGATGTGCCGGAGATCATGGCCGATTGCACGATCTACTCGCTGGATATTGGCTCTCTGCTGGCGGGAACAAAATACCGCGGTGATTTCGAAAAACGTTTCAAAGCGCTGCTCAAACAGCTTGAGCAGGATACCAACAGCATTCTGTTTATTGATGAAATCCACACCATTATCGGTGCGGGCGCCGCTTCCGGTGGGCAGGTCGATGCCGCCAACCTGATTAAACCGCTGCTTTCCAGCGGCAAGATCCGGGTGATGGGGTCAACCACCTATCAGGAGTTCAGCAATATCTTCGAAAAAGACCGGGCGCTGGCTCGTCGTTTCCAGAAGATCGACATTACTGAGCCTTCCGTGGAAGAGACGGTGCAGATTATCAATGGTCTGAAGCCGAAGTACGAAGCGCACCACGATGTGCGTTACACCGCGAAAGCGGTTCGTGCGGCGGTGGAGCTGGCGGTGAAATACATTAACGACCGTCATCTGCCGGACAAGGCGATTGACGTCATTGATGAAGCGGGCGCGCGGGCGCGGTTAATGCCGGCCAGCAAGCGCAAGAAAACCGTTAACGTGGCGGATATCGAATCCGTGGTTGCGCGTATTGCGCGTATTCCTGAGAAGAGCGTTTCGCAGAGCGACCGCGATACGCTGAAAAACCTTGGCGAGCGCCTGAAAATGCTGGTCTTTGGTCAGGGCAAAGCGATTGAGGCCTTAACCGAGGCGATCAAGATGGCGCGTGCCGGACTGGGGCATGAGCACAAACCGGTGGGTTCCTTCCTGTTTGCCGGGCCGACCGGGGTCGGGAAAACCGAGGTGACCGTGCAGCTGGCGAAAGCGCTGGGGATTGAGCTGCTGCGTTTTGATATGTCCGAATATATGGAACGTCATACCGTCAGCCGCTTGATTGGTGCGCCTCCGGGCTACGTGGGGTTCGATCAGGGTGGGCTGCTGACCGATGCGGTGATCAAACATCCGCACGCGGTGCTGCTGCTCGATGAGATTGAAAAAGCGCATCCGGACGTCTTTAACCTGCTGCTGCAGGTCATGGATAACGGTACGTTGACCGATAACAACGGCCGCAAGGCGGACTTCCGCAACGTGGTGCTGGTGATGACCACCAACGCCGGCGTGCGTGAGACCGAGCGTAAATCGATCGGTCTTATCCAGCAGGATAACAGCCCGGATGCGATGGAAGAGATCAAGAAGATCTTTACGCCGGAGTTCCGTAACCGTCTCGACAACATTATCTGGTTCGATCATCTGTCCACCACGGTGATCCATCAGGTGGTGGATAAGTTTATCGTCGAGCTGCAGGTTCAGCTGGATCAGAAAGGTGTGTCGCTGGAAGTGAGTCAGGAAGCGCGTGACTGGCTGGCGGAAAAAGGCTATGACCGGGCAATGGGCGCACGTCCGATGGCGCGCGTGATTCAGGATAACCTGAAGAAACCGTTGGCTAACGAGCTGCTGTTCGGGTCGCTGGTGGATGGCGGTCAGGTTACCGTCGCCCTGGATAAAGAGCAAGGCACGCTGACGTATGATTTCCAAAGTGCGCAGAAGCATAAACCGGAAACCGCGCATTAAAGCGGTTCTCTGATAGTAAAAAACCGGCCCGTGGGCCGGTTTTTTTATACCCGCCGTTTTAGCGGATAACCGATATGAAAAGACCGGGAATTATCCCGGCCTTCAGCATCTGACGCCACGAGGGCGGAAAACTATCAGCGACTACGGAAGACAATGCGGCCTTTGCTCAGGTCGTACGGGGTCAGCTCAACAGTCACTTTGTCGCCCGTCAGAATGCGGATGTAGTTTTTACGCATTTTACCGGAAATATGCGCAGTTACCACGTGACCGTTTTCCAGTTCTACGCGGAACATTGTGTTAGGCAACGTGTCAAGTACGGTGCCCTGCATTTCAATATTGTCTTCTTTGGCCATCTAGTCCTCTGGGGTATCACTACCGTAGTTTTGAACCGGCAAGATAATGCCGAAGTTCAGCGAGTAAGTAAAGTTTTACGTTTGTGTGCTTTATCTTTCAGGCTCTCTTCGCTTACCTGGTCACATAGTTATTGACGCTGCCAGGCGCTTTGTTGTGCCTTCCTGACGCATCCTAAATTATTAAGGGTATAAGTCATTGAAGTAGTTTTGGCGCATTGCCCGGAATTCACACGGATAAGCCGCATGACAGGCGCAAACGTAAAGGGGAGTGACAGAACGATGGGCGTTATCTGACTCTTATTATTCCCATAACGGCGGCGGGGCAACAGGCAGAAGCTACTCTACTGCGCAATTATACCATCACGGTGAAAAATGTGCTGAAAACATTTACACATTGCCGGTAAATAGCACCCTGGGCACCCAAAATCTTTCCGGCAGACGGAAGGTCCGCAATATCGCCAGGCTATCGAGATAATCGCGGCGGGGGATTTCGCTCGCCCCCAGCGATGCCGTATGATTATTCAGCACCTGGCAGTCAATTAATTTCCCGCCGTCGCGCATAAACGCCTGGCAGAATACCAGCAGCGCGGTTTTCGAGGCATTTTCCGCGCGGCTGAACATCGACTCGCCGCAAAATAGCGCGCCTTGCGCCACGCCGTACATCCCTCCCACCAGCGTGTTGCCGAGCCACACCTCGATCGAGTGCGCATGACCCAGCTCGTGGAGCTGGTGATAGGCCTTCACGATGCTGGGCGTAATCCAGGTCCCTTCATCACGATTGTCGGCACAGCCCGCGATAACCTCGCCGAAGGCATGGTTCAGCGTGACGCGATAGGGAGATCGCTGATGGAAACGTTTCATGCTGCGGCTGAGGTGAAACCGTTCAGGCCACAGCACCGCGCGCGGATCGGGAGACCACCATAAAATAGGGTCGCCCGGAGAAAACCAGGGGAAAATTCCGTGCTGATAGGCCATCAGCAGGCGCGCCGGGCTAAGATCGCCGCCGAGCGCCAGCAGGCCATTCGGTTCGCGCAGGGCGCCTTCCGGGGAAGGAAAGGCAATGGACTGACGGGAAAGCTGAACCAGACGCATTTTAACCTCAATACGCACCAGGCAATTGTTCAATATATTCGCTGTCTTACAAGCGTACATCAGCCCCGTGGTCCCACCGTGGCCACAGGCCAGTGCCTGACTCAACGGGGCCGCTTTCAGCACGCCTGAAACTCATAGAGTATATACGCAAAACGTTGTACAGCACCTTCAGACAAGCGGTCTACAGACGCTGCTTAAACTGGTAGTAACGCCCCTGTTCGGCCAGCAGTTCCGCGTGACTACCTTGCTCAATAATCTCGCCGTTGTCCATGACAATTATCTGATTAAAACGCGCCAGGCCGCGCAGACGGTGGGTGACCATCAGCACGGTCTTCTCGCTCATGACCTCAGCGAGTAAATCCAGAATCTGGCTTTCCGTCGTGGCATCGAGACCTTCGGTGGGCTCATCAAGCAGCATCAGCGGCGCGTCGTGCAGCAGCGCACGGGCGATGGCCAGTCTGCGGAGTTCGCCGCCGGAGAGCTGACGGCCACCTTCGCCGAGCCAGCTATTGAGACCGCCGTCTTCCAGCAGCTTATCCAGCCCGACGCGTTGCAGGGTGTTCATCAACTGGGTATCGCTGGCCTGCGGCGCCGCCAGCAGCAGGTTGTCGCGCAGCGTGGCGCTAAACAGGTGCACGCGCTGGGGGACAACGCTCATCGCCTGGCGTAGGGTCGCTTCGTTGAGCTGGGTTAACGGCCGATCGTTGAGCAGAATCTCTCCCTGTGCGGGATCCCAGGCGCGGGTCAGGAGTTGCAGCAGCGTGGATTTGCCGCAGCCGGTGCGCCCCAGAATGGCAATATGCTCTCCGGGGGCGATCTGCAACGAGATGTTTTCCAGCGCTGGCGTGGTCTGCTGCGGATAGCTGAAGGAGACCTGATTCAAGGTCAGCGCAACCTGCGCAAACTGCCGATCGGCGCCCTGTACGAAGGAGACCTCCGGCTGCTGTTCGGTAATTTGCGTAATCCGTCGGGCGGAGGCGATGACCTGCCCGAGGTGCTGAAATGCGCCGGTGACCGGGGCCAGCGCTTCAAAGGCCGCCAGCGCGCAGAAGACAAACAGCGCAATCAGCGCGCCGGGCTGGCTATTGCCGCCGACGCCGGCAGAGGCGAGCCACAGCATGGCTACTACCGCTATCCCGCTCACCAGCAGCATCAGCGCCTGCGATAGCGCTGTCAGCTCGGCCTGGCGACGTTGCGCATCCTGCCAGTGCAGTTCGGTCTTTTCCATCTGGGCGCGGTAGCGGTCGCTGGCGCTGAACAGCATCAGCTCAGCTTGTCCCTGCAGCCAGGCGGTAAGCTGCTGGCGGTACTGCCCGCGCATTTGCGTCATGCTTTCACCGGCCGGTTTACCCGCCCGATAAAACAGCGGCGGCAGGATCAACAGCGTCAGCAGCATAATTCCCCCCAGCGTCAGCGCCAGCGTGACGTCGAGAATGCTTAAGCCCGCGCTGACCACCACAATGACCACCAGCGCTCCCACCAGCGGGGAAATCACCCGCAGATAGAGATGGTCCAGAGTATCAACGTCGGCGACCACCCGGTTGAGCAGTTCGCCCTGACGAAAACGCGCCAGCCCGGCAGGGGAGAGCGGCAGTAGCTTGCTGAAGGTGAAAACGCGCAGATGCTGTAGGACGCGGAAAGTGGCGTCGTGGCTGACGAGGCGTTCGAAGTAGCGACCGGCGGTACGAATAATTGCCGCGCCGCGCACGCCTGCGGCCGGCAGCATATAGTTAAAACTGTAGATCCCGGCGACGCCGACCACGGCGGAGGCCGATAAGAACCACCCCGACAGCGTCAGCAGGCCGATGCTGGCCAGCAGGGTGACGATGGCCAGCACCACGCCAAGCGTCAGCAACCAGATGTGCCGTTTATACAGCGCCAGATAGGGTAATAATGCGCGCATTTAAATCTCCTCCTGACGGTGGGCCAGCAGCCCGGCGAAAGGACCGCCGGCGGCGGCCAGCTGCGAATAAAGCCCCTGTTCGACAATCTGTCCATCCTGCATCACCCAGATCGCATCCCAGTCGGCGAGACCTTCCAGCTGGTGGGTCACCATCAGCGTCGTTTGTTGTGAAGAAGCGTGAAAAAGCGCCTGCATGACCCGCTGTTCGCTATGCGCATCGAGGCTGGCGGCGGGTTCATCCAGCAGCAGCAGACGGCAGGGCATCAGCAGCGCCCGCGCGACGGCAATTCGCTGCGCCTGGCCGACCGAGAGGCGAGCGGCCTGATCGCCAACCGGCGTGTCAATACCTTGCGGCAGCTGGGCCACGAATTCGCTCACCCAGGCTTTATCCAGCGCCAGCTGGAGCTGCGATTCGCTGGCTTCCGGCGATGCCAACAGCACGTTATCACGCAGCGTGGCGGCGGGGAGCTGCGGGTTTTGCCCCACCCAGCTCAGCAGGCGATGCCAACGGCTGGCGTCAAGATCGCGCAGTTCCACGCCGTTGACCATCAGCGAACCCTCGTAGGGGAGAAAGCCGGTTAAGGTATTCAGCAGCGAACTTTTACCGGATCCGCTTTTCCCTACCAGCACCACGCGCTTGCCGGCGGGAAGAGTAAAGTTGAGCGGACCCGCCAGCACTTTGCCTTCAGGTGATTTAACGATTAAATCGCGGGCTTCGAGGCGAATCAGCTCATTGTCGCTGAGTACCTTTTCACCGCGTTTCGCCTGCGCCAGCGGCGTTTCCATAAACGTTTTCAGACTATCCGCCGCGCCAATGGCCTGCGCCCTGGCATGGTAGAACGTGCCTAAGTCACGCAGCGGCTGGAAAAACTCCGGCGCCAGGATCAGCGCCAGAAAACCAGACATCAGGGTGACGCCGGCACCGTAGTGGCCGAAATTCAGCTCTCCGAGGTAGGAGAAACCGAAGTAGACCGCCACCAGGGCAATGGAGAGCGAAGTGAAAAACTCCAGCACCCCGGAAGAGAGGAAGGCGAGACGCAATACTTCCATCGTCCGCTGACGGAAATCCTGGGAGGCCTCACGAATGTTATCCGTTTCCGCGGCGCCGCGATGAAAGATGCGCAGCGTTTCCATGCCGCGCAGGCGGTCGAGAAAATGCCCGCTCAGGCGGGCCAGCGCCAGGAAGTTACGCCGGTTAGCATCCGCGGCCCCCATCCCTACCAACGCCATAAACAGCGGAATCAGCGGTGCGGTGCCGAGCAGAATCAGCGCGGCGGCCCAGTTAATCGGCAACAGGGTGAGGACGATCAGCAGCGGCACGCAGGCCGCCAGCGTCATCTGCGGCAGGTAGCGCGCGTAGTAATCGTGCATATCGTCAATTTGTTCGAGTATGAGCGTCGCCCAGCTCCCGGCCGGTTTACCCTGAATCCACGCGGGACCGGCCTGCTGCAGGCGATCGAGAACCTGACGGCGAATCTCATAACGAATGTGTTGCCCGGCATAGAAGCCCACCCGCTCGCGCAGCCATACCACCCAGGCCCGGAGAACAAAAATCAGCACCAGGACGATAAACGGCAGTACCAGCGCCGTCGCCGGAATATTCTCCATAATCATGCGGTGCAGGATCCGCGCCAGCAGCCATGCCTGAGCGACGATCAGAAGGCCGCTAATGACGCCCAGCGCGCGGGAAATCATCAACCAGCGACGGGAGAGAATGCTTTGCTCTTTTAACCAGCGGGTTAACTCTTGTTGACGGGTTTTATTCATTGCGCACTTAGCAGGTGTAGTTATGAGGTTTTTGGGCCACGCAATGTTACAACGAGGAAAAAATAAAGGCGACTTTTCGTCGCCTTCTTTACCTTTGTTACTGACTTGTAAAGATTATTTGCACGCGTCGGCTAAACCGTCAAGATAGCGCTCAGCGTCCAGCGCCGCCATACAGCCGGTGCCTGCGGAGGTGATCGCCTGACGATAGATATGGTCCATCACGTCGCCCGCGGCGAAAACGCCCGGAATGCTGGTCTGGGTAGCATTGCCGTGGATCCCGGACTGCACTTTGATATAGCCGTTTTCCAGCGCCAGCTGACCGTCGAAGATCGCCGTATTCGGGCTGTGGCCGATAGCGACAAACAGACCCGCCACTTCCAGCGATTCGATATTGTCCGCGTTTTGCGTATCACGCAGACGCAGACCGCTCACGCCCATCTGATCGCCGGTCACTTCTTCCAGCGTGCGGTGGGTGTGCAGCACGATGTTGCCGTTTGCCACTTTGTCCATCAGGCGGTTGATGAGAATTTTTTCGGCGCGGAAGGTATCGCGACGGTGAATCAGGTGGACTTCAGAGGCGATGTTAGAGAGATACAGAGCCTCTTCCACCGCGGTGTTGCCGCCGCCGATGACCGCGACTTTCTGGTTGCGGTAGAAGAAACCGTCGCAGGTTGCGCAGGCGGAAACGCCGCGCCCTTTGAAGGCCTCTTCCGACGGCAGACCCAGATAACGCGCTGAAGCGCCGGTGGCAATAATCAGCGCGTCACAGGTGTATTCACCGCTGTCGCCGACCAGGCGGAAAGGACGGTTCTGCAGATCGACGCTGTTGATATGGTCGAAAATAATTTCGGTATCGAATTTCGTCGCATGCTCATGCATACGTTCCATCAGCAGCGGGCCGGTCAGATCGTTTGCATCGCCGGGCCAGTTTTCCACTTCGGTGGTGGTGGTCAGCTGACCGCCTTTTTCCATGCCGGTAATCAGCACCGGCTGCAGGTTTGCGCGCGCTGCGTAGACGGCAGCGGTGTATCCCGCAGGTCCAGAACCAAGAATAAGCAGTTTACTGTGTTTGGTCGTGCCCATGAGATCCCCATAATTTATTGGCATACATTGGCTTGGATTGTAGGGAATTTGTTGGCGTAAAAAAAGAGCGCAGCGGTTTTGTTAACGATATGTGCAATCGGGGGCGCCGATGAACTGGCGATTTTACGCACGAAGAATATAACTAATTCTACTGTCAGCGGGACAATTATAAGATGAAAACATGAGGATCCACGGGGGTGGATAATGAATATCTGGCATCTTGTACTAAAAATCGATGTTTTGCTTTGACAATCCCCTGTGCTTTTGCGAAAACATTCATGGAAGACAAAAAGCAGTGTTTCGCGTGTGGCGAATTTTCATGCACGCAAATGCCATTTTTATCCGGGTCAGCGAAATCTACGCATGGTGTGGACAGACGCCATGCGTGATGTCGGTGACTGCCGTCAGGCAACGGGCTTCTCACGTACCCCTGGGTTACCCAATGTCGTATACGGGTAATAACAGGATGGACTCGGGCAGTGAAGGCTCTGAGTCGGAACAGGAGTAGGGAAGGAATACAGAGAGACAATAATAATGGTAGATAGCAAGAAGCGCCCTGGCAAAGATCTCGACCGCATCGATCGTAACATTTTGAATGAACTGCAAAAAGATGGGCGTATTTCCAACGTCGAGCTTTCTAAACGGGTGGGACTTTCACCGACGCCTTGCCTTGAGCGCGTGCGTCGGCTGGAAAGACAGGGTTTTATTCAGGGCTATACGGCGCTGCTCAACCCGCATTATCTGGATGCATCACTTCTGGTATTTGTTGAGATTACTCTGAATCGTGGCGCACCGGATGTGTTTGAGCAATTTAACGCCGCTGTGCAAAAACTTGAAGAAATTCAAGAGTGTCATCTGGTATCCGGTGATTTCGACTATCTGTTGAAAACCCGTGTGCCGGATATGTCAGCGTATCGTAAATTACTGGGCGAAACCCTGCTGCGCCTACCGGGCGTGAATGACACCCGTACCTACGTGGTAATGGAAGAAGTCAAGCAAAGTAATCGTCTGGTAATTAAGACGCGCTAACACGGAACAGGTGCAAAATCGAAGTAGTTTGATTACACTCCTGTTAATCCATACAGCAACAGTGCCGGGGTGACCCGGCACTGTTGTCCGTTTTAGCAGCAGGCAGGAAACAGCCTGATACCTGGAGAGCCTTTTTTGAGCCAGGAATACACCGAAGACAAAGAAGTCAAACTGACCAAGTTAAGCAGCGGGCGCCGACTCCTTGAGGCGTTACTCATCCTTTGCTCCCTATTTGCCATCTGGCTGATGGTAGCCTTACTCAGCTTTAATCCCTCGGATCCTAGCTGGTCGCAAACGGCCTGGCACGAGCCTATTCACAACATAGGCGGAATACCGGGAGCCTGGCTTGCCGATACGCTATTTTTCATTTTTGGCGTAATGGCCTATACCATCCCGGTGATCATCATCGGCGGCTGCTGGTTTGCCTGGCGTAATCAGGCCAACGACGAGTACATCGATTACTTTGCCGTCTCGCTACGCTTAATTGGCGCGCTGGCGCTGATTCTGACCTCCTGCGGCCTGGCCGCCATCAATGCCGATGATATCTGGTATTTCGCCTCGGGCGGAGTGATTGGCAGCTTGCTGAGCACCACTCTGCAACCCTTGCTGCACAGCAGCGGTGGAACCATCGCGCTGCTCTGTATCTGGGCGGCGGGGTTAACTCTGTTTACCGGCTGGTCCTGGGTGAGCATCGCCGAAAAACTCGGCGGCGGTATTCTTTCCATCCTCACGTTCGCCAGCAATCGCACCCGTCGCGACGATACGTGGGTGGATGAGGATGAATATGATGATGAAGACGAATATGACGAATCTGCCAAACCGCAGGAATCCCGGCGCGCGCGCATTTTACGCAGCGCCTTAGCGCGTCGTCAGCGCCTGGCGGAGAAATTCAGCAATCCGATGGGCCGCAAGACCGATGCCGCGCTGTTCTCCGGTAAACGGATGGATGATGCCGAAGAGGACGTCCAGTTCAGCGCAAACGGGGCGCCAGTCGCGGCGGATGATGTGCTCTTTTCCGGCGCCAGCGCGACGCGTCCGGCAGAGGCAGACGATGTGCTGTTCTCCGGCTCCAGCGCAACGCGCCCGGGGGATTTCGACCCCTATGACCCGTTATTGAATGGCCAAAGCATTGCCGACCCGCTCGGTACGGCGGCGGCCACCGCGGCGCCGCAGGCGTGGGCCGAACCGGTAGCCGGTCAGGCGCCGTTGCAGCAGCCTGTTTATCAGCCCGCGCAGCCGCAGCAGCAGGTATATCAGCCGGAACAGGCGCCGGTTTATCAGTCCGCACCGTCGCAGGCGCAGCAGCAGGTATATCAGCCGGAACAGGCGCCGGTATATCAGCCCGCGCCGTCACAGCCGCAGCAGCAGGTGTATCAGCCGGAACCGGCGCCGGTTTATCAGTCCGCACCGTCGCAGCCGCAGCAGCAGGTATATCAGCCGGAACAGGCGCCGGTTTATCAGTCCGCGCCGTCGCAGCCGCAGCAGCAGGTGTATCAGCCGGAACAGGCGCCGGTTTATCAGCCCGTGCAGCAGCCTGTTTATCCGTCGGAACCTGCTCAGCAGACCTATTATCAGCCGCAACCCCCCGTTTCTTCAGCTGCCGTAGAGCCTGAAGCGCCGCAGGAAGAGGTGAAGCCGCAGCGTCCGCCGATGTATTATTTTGAAGAAGTCGAAGAAAAACGTGCGCGCGAACGTGAGCAGTTGGCCGCCTGGTATCAGCCGATTCCAGAACCGGAAAGCCCGGTCGCGACGCGCCCCATGACGTCTCCGTCCTCTTCCCCGGTCGATGCCGCTGCGGTAACCCCGCTTGCGGCCGGCGTACACCAGGCCACCGGCGCTGGCGCGACGGCTGCCACCGTGGCTTCTGCGGCGTCATCCGCGGCGCCGGTGTTCAGCCCGGCGTCCGGTGGGCCGCGCGCGCAGGTGAAAGAGGGGATTGGTCCAAAACTGCCGCGCCCTAACCATGTTCGCGTTCCGACACGTCGGGAGCTGGCTTCGTATGGGATTAAGCTTCCGTCGCAGCGGATGGCGGAAGAGCGTGCGCGGAAGGCGGAACTCGATCAGAGCTATGACGATGAACCGTTAACGGACGAAGAAGTGGATGCGCTCGAGCAGGATGAACTGGCGCGCCAGTTCGCCGCCACTCAGCAGCAGCGCTATGGTGAAGCCTACCCATCTGAGCAAGAAGAAGATGATGACTCGGCTGCTGAAGCCGAGCTGGCCCGGCAGTTTGCCGCTTCCCAGCAGCAGCGCTACAGCAGCGAGCAGCCGCAGGGGGCAACGCCATTCTCGCCTGCTGATTATGACTTCTCGCCGATGAAGGCGTTGGTCGATGACGGCCCAGGCGAGCCGCTGTTCACTCCGATGCCGGAAACACAGCCGCCGGTACAGCAGTACCAGCAGCCGGCACAGCAGCCGCCGGTCCAGCAGTACCAGCAGCCGGCACAGCAGCCGCCGGTCCAGCAGTATCAGCAGCCGACACAGCAGCCGCCGGTCCAGCAGTATCAACAACAGCCGGCTCAACACCCGCAGCAAGCCCCTCAGGGCCACACGCCGCAGCAGACAGCCGCCGTGCAGCCGCCGCAGGATAGCCTGATTCACCCGCTGCTGATGCGTAACGGCAACAGCCAGCCGATGCAACGGCCGACGACGCCGCTGCCATCGCTGGATCTGCTGACGCCGCCGCCGAGCGAGGTCGAACCGGTGGATACCTTCGCGCTGGAGCAAATGGCGCGCCTGGTTGAGGCCCGTCTGGCTGACTTCCGCATCAAAGCGGATGTGGTGAACTACTCGCCAGGTCCGGTTATCACCCGATTCGAGCTGAATCTGGCGCCGGGCGTGAAGGCCGCGCGTATTTCAAACCTGTCGCGCGACCTGGCCCGCTCCTTGTCCACCGTTGCGGTGCGCGTCGTGGAGGTGATTCCAGGTAAGCCGTACGTCGGCCTGGAACTGCCGAATAAAAAGCGTCAGACCGTTTACCTGCGTGAAGTGCTGGATAACACCAAATTCCGCGATAACCCATCGCCGCTTACCGTGGTGCTGGGTAAAGATATCGCTGGCGATCCGGTCGTTGCCGATCTGGCAAAAATGCCGCACCTGCTGGTTGCCGGTACCACCGGTTCCGGTAAATCGGTCGGCGTGAACGCCATGATCCTCAGCATGCTCTATAAAGCGCAGCCGGAAGATGTGCGCTTCATTATGATTGACCCGAAAATGCTCGAACTGTCGGTCTATGAAGGGATCCCGCATCTGCTGACGGAAGTGGTCACCGATATGAAAGACGCCGCCAACGCGTTGCGCTGGAGCGTGAACGAGATGGAGCGTCGCTACAAGCTGATGTCGGCGCTGGGCGTGCGTAATCTGGCAGGTTACAACGAGAAGATTGCCGAGGCGGCGCGAATGGGGCGTCCAATTCCGGATCCTTACTGGAAGCCGGGCGACAGTATGGACGCCGTGCATCCGGTGCTGGAAAAACTGCCGTATATCGTCGTTCTGGTGGATGAATTCGCCGATCTGATGATGACCGTGGGTAAGAAAGTCGAAGAGCTGATCGCGCGCCTGGCACAAAAAGCGCGTGCGGCGGGGATTCACCTCGTGCTGGCTACCCAGCGTCCGTCCGTCGACGTGATTACCGGCCTGATCAAGGCCAATATCCCGACGCGTATCGCCTTCACCGTGTCGAGCAAAATTGACTCGCGTACCATCCTCGATCAGGGCGGCGCGGAATCACTGCTGGGGATGGGGGACATGCTCTATTCCGGGCCGAACTCAACCATGCCGGTACGTGTCCACGGCGCCTTTGTGCGTGACCAGGAGGTCCATGCGGTGGTACAGGACTGGAAAGCGCGCGGCCGTCCGCAGTATGTTGACGGCATCACCTCCGACAGCGAAAGCGAAGGCGGTGGCGGCGGCTTTGACGGTGGCGAAGAGCTGGATCCGCTGTTCGATCAGGCGGTCAACTTCGTGACTGAGAAACGCAAAGCGTCGATTTCCGGCGTACAGCGTCAGTTCCGCATCGGTTATAACCGTGCCGCGCGCATTATTGAACAGATGGAAGCGCAGGGTATCGTCAGCGAGCAGGGCCATAACGGCAACCGCGAAGTGCTGGCGCCGCCCCCCTTCGAGTAAGTGCAAAGTTGGGTAAATAAGCGCAAAATCAGCCTATTCTTCTGTCCCGCCGCGCCAGGCGGTCCTACATTAGGGGCAGAAGAGGCTCCCGCGTCGGGAGTGACGCACATTAAGGAATAACAATGAAAAAACTCGCAATCACCTGTGCATTACTGTCTGGATTTGTTGTCAGCCAGGTTTGGGCGGATGCCGCCAGCGACTTGAAAAGCCGCCTTGATAAGGTGAGCAGCTTCCACGCGAGCTTCACCCAGAAAGTGACCGATGGCAGCGGCAATGCCGTCCAGGACGGCCAGGGCGACCTGTGGGTCAAACGTCCCAATCTCTTCAACTGGCACATGACGCAGCCGGATGAGAGCATCCTGGTTTCCGACGGCAAGACGCTGTGGTTCTACAACCCGTTTGTGGAGCAGGCGACGGTGACCTGGCTGAAAGACGCCACCAGCAATACGCCGTTTATGTTGATTGCCCGTAACCAGTCTAACGACTGGCAGCAGTACAACATTAAACAAAATGGCGACGATTTTGTCCTGACGCCGAAAAGCGGCGGCGGCAACCTGAAGCAGTTCACCATCAATGTTGGCCGCGACGGTACCATCCATCAGTTTAGCGCGGTGGAACAGGACGATCAGCGCAGCAGCTACCAGCTGAAGTCGCAGCAAAATGGTGCGGTCGAGGCATCTAAGTTCACCTTTACGCCGCCGCAAGGGGTTACGGTGGACGATCAACGTAAGTAGAGGCGAATGTGAGCAATCTGCCGCTCGATTTTTCCGACAATGCGTTTCAACCTCTGGCCGCCCGCATGCGGCCAGAAAATTTAGCGCAGTACATCGGCCAGCAGCATCTGCTGGCGCCGGGTAAACCTTTGCCGCGGGCGATTGAAGCCGGGCACCTGCATTCGATGATTTTATGGGGGCCGCCAGGCACCGGGAAAACCACGCTGGCCGAAGTGATTGCGCGCTACGCCAGCGCCGACGTCGAACGTATTTCGGCGGTCACCTCCGGAGTGAAAGAGATCCGTGAGGCTATCGAGCGCGCCAGGCAGAATCGCAATGCCGGCCGCCGCACCATTCTGTTCGTCGACGAAGTCCATCGTTTCAATAAAAGTCAACAGGATGCCTTCCTGCCGCATATTGAAGATGGCACCATCACCTTTATCGGCGCGACGACGGAAAACCCCTCGTTTGAACTCAATTCCGCACTGTTATCCCGGGCGCGGGTTTACCTGCTGAAATCGCTAACCAGTGATGATATCGAACAGGTGCTAACCCAGGCGATGAACGATAAACATCGCGGCTACGGCGGGCAAAATATTGTTCTGCCGGACGACACCCGACAGGCCATTGCCGGGCTGGTCAACGGCGACGCCAGGCGCGCGCTCAATACGCTTGAGATGATGGCCGATATGGCCGAGACCGATGCCTCCGGCAACCGGGTGCTGCAGGCCGAACTGCTGACCGAAATCGCCGGGGAACGCAGCGCCCGTTTTGATAATAAAGGCGATCGTTTTTACGATCTGATTTCCGCGCTGCACAAATCCGTTCGCGGCAGTGCGCCGGATGCTGCGCTGTACTGGTACGCGCGAATTATCACCGCCGGCGGCGATCCGCTGTATGTCGCCCGTCGCTGCCTGGCGATCGCTTCGGAAGATGTCGGCAATGCCGATCCGCGGGCTATGCAGGTGGCTCTCTCTGCCTGGGATTGCTTCACCCGCGTGGGGCCGGCCGAGGGCGAGCGTGCCATTGCTCAGGCCATTGTTTATCTGGCCTGCGCGCCGAAGAGCAACGCGGTCTATACCGCGTTTAAAGCGGCGCTGGCCGATGCCCGCGAGCGCCCGGATTACGACGTGCCGGTACATCTGCGCAATGCGCCGACCCGGCTGATGAAAGAGATGGGCTACGGGCAGGAGTATCGCTACGCCCATGATGAGCCGAACGCCTATGCCGCCGGGGAAGCGTATTTTCCGCAGGAAATGGCCCAAACACGCTATTATCAGCCAACAAATCGGGGGCTGGAGGGGAAAATTGGCGAAAAGCTCGCCTGGCTTAGCGAACAGGATCAAAATAGCCCCATAAAACGCTACCGCTAACAGAGGCGTTGCGGTAAGGTTATCAGGATATTCCGGTGGTCGTAGTCTGCGGCCACTTTTCTTTTTTAATTCGATAAGCACAGGATAAGCATGCTCGATCCCAATCTGCTGCGTACCGAGCCAGACGCAGTCGCTGAAAAACTGGCACGCCGGGGCTTTAAGCTGGATGTAGATAAACTGCGCGCTCTGGAAGAGCGTCGTAAAGTTCTGCAGGTGGAAACTGAGAACCTGCAGGCGGAGCGTAACTCCCGATCGAAATCCATTGGCCAGGCGAAAGCGCGCGGGGAAGATATCGAGCCATTACGCCAGGAAGTGAACAAACTTGGCGAACAGCTGGATGCGGCAAAGGCCGAACTGGACGTGTTACTGGCGGAAATCCGCGACATCGCCTTGACCATCCCGAACGTTCCGCACGATGACGTTCCGCTGGGTAAAAGCGAAAACGACAATGTTGAAGTCAGCCGCTGGGGTACCCCTCGTGAGTTTGATTTTGACGTTCGCGACCATGTGACGCTGGGTGAAATGCATGGCGGGCTGGATTTTGCCGCTGCCGTTAAGCTGACCGGTTCCCGTTTTGTGGTGATGAAAGGCCAGCTGGCCCGTCTGCACCGCGCGCTGGCACAGTTCATGCTGGATCTGCATACCGAACAGCACGGCTACAGTGAAAACTACGTACCGTATCTGGTCAACCAGGAAACGCTGTACGGTACCGGCCAGTTACCGAAATTCGCCGGCGATCTGTTCCATACGCGTCCGCTGGAAGAAGAGGCGGACAGCAGCAACTATGCGCTGATCCCCACGGCGGAAGTGCCGCTGACTAACCTGGTTCGCGATGAGATCATCGACGAAGACGATCTGCCGATCAAGATGACCGCCCACACGCCATGCTTCCGTTCTGAAGCGGGATCCTACGGGCGTGACACCCGCGGTCTGATCCGTATGCATCAGTTCGACAAAGTGGAAATGGTGCAGATCGTCCGTCCGGAAGATTCTATGGCGGCGCTGGAAGAGATGACCGGCCATGCGGAAAAAGTGCTGCAACTGCTGGGTCTGCCGTATCGTAAAGTGGCGCTCTGCACCGGTGACATGGGCTTCAGCGCATGCAAAACCTACGATCTGGAAGTCTGGGTTCCGGCGCAGAATACCTATCGTGAAATTTCTTCCTGCTCCAACGTCTGGGACTTCCAGGCGCGTCGTATGCAGGCGCGTTGCCGCAGCAAGTCTGACAAGAAAACGCGCCTGGTACACACCCTGAACGGCTCTGGCCTGGCGGTAGGGCGTACTCTGGTTGCGCTGATGGAAAACTATCAGCAGGCCGACGGTCGGATTACGATCCCGGAAGTTCTGCGCCCCTACATGCGCGGCCTCGAATTTATCGGCTGATTTTTCTACCTGCTTCTCAAAAGCGCCTTCGGGCGCTTTTTTTTATCCTCTTATTGATGCCGGGCAATAATCCATCTGGTGAATACCTCCATACTCCCTTTGAGTTAAATCAGCACAAAAAACTATAAAAAACAAAATTCGTTATATAAACACCTATATAACGATTGTCAGTATATTGTGAGCAACCAAAGCGAGTATCCATGAAAATTAAAGCCCCCGATGCTTTACTGGCTGCCGAAGTCAGCCGGCGTGGTTTAATGAAAACCACGGCGATTGGCGGTCTGGCGATGGCCAGTAACGCATTGACGTTACCCTTCACACGCATTGCCCGCGCCGCCGATGGCCTGGCGCCAGTCGGTGAAACGGTCACCTGGAGTGCCTGTACCGTGAACTGCGGTAGCCGTTGTCCGCTGCGTATGCATGTTGTGGATGGCGAAATTAAATACGTTGAAACCGATAATACCGGCGATGATAACTATGACGGGCTGCATCAGGTGCGCGCCTGTCTGCGCGGGCGTTCAATGCGTCGGCGGGTCTATAATCCGGACCGGCTGAAATACCCGATGAAACGCGTAGGCAAACGCGGTGAGGGTAAATTCGCGCGGATTAGCTGGGAAGAGGCCTTCGATACGATTGCCGGCAATATGCAGCGCCTGATTAAAGATTATGGTAACGAATCTATCTATCTGAATTACGGCACCGGAACCCTTGGCGGCACCATGACCCGCTCCTGGCCGCCGGGAAAAACGTTAATCGCGCGCCTGATGAACTGCTGCGGCGGCTACCTTAACCACTATGGCGACTACTCTTCGGCACAAATTGCCGCAGGCCTGAATTACACCTACGGCGGCTGGGCGGATGGTAACAGCCCGTCGGATATCGAAAACAGCCAGCTGGTAGTGCTGTTCGGAAATAACCCTGGCGAAACGCGGATGAGCGGCGGCGGGGTGACGTACTATCTTGAGCAGGCGCGGCAAAAATCCAACGCGCGGATGATCATCATCGATCCGCGCTATACCGATACCGGCGCAGGCCGTGAAGATGAGTGGATCCCTATTCGTCCCGGTACCGATGCCGCGCTGGTTTCCGCGCTCGCCTGGGTCATGATTAGCGAAAACCTGGTCGATCGCCCTTTCCTGGATAAATACTGCGTCGGTTACGACGAAAAAACCTTACCTGCCGATGCGCCGGCTAACGGACACTACAAAGCCTGGATCCTCGGGCAGGGCAGCGACGGCGTTGCCAAAACTCCGCAGTGGGCATCAACGATCACCGGGATCCCGGTCGAGCGTATCGTACAGCTGGCGCGTGAAATAGCGACGGCGAAACCGGCTTATATCAGCCAGGGGTGGGGGCCGCAGCGCCACGCGAACGGCGAAATCGCCACCCGCGCGATCGCAATGCTGGCGATTCTGACCGGTAACGTGGGGATCAACGGCGGTAACAGCGGCGCGCGTGAAGGGTCATACGACCTGCCGTTTGAGCGTATGCCGACGCTGGAGAACCCGGTACAGACCAGCATCTCGATGTTTATGTGGACCGATGCCATTGAACGCGGTCCGGAAATGACGGCGCTGCGTGATGGCGTACGGGGCAAAGATAAGCTGGATGTCCCGATCAAAATGATCTGGAACTATGCTGGCAACTGTCTGATTAATCAGCATTCTGATATCAACCGTACCCACGACATTCTGCAGGATGATAAGAAATGCGAGATGATCGTGGTAATCGACTGCCACATGACGTCATCGGCGAAATACGCCGATATCCTACTGCCGGACTGCACGGCGTCCGAGCAGATGGACTTCGCGCTCGATGCTTCCTGCGGCAATATGTCCTACGTGATCTTTACCGATCGGGTGATTAAACCACGTTTTGAATGTAAAACGATCTATGACATGACGACGGAACTGGCCAAACGCATGGGCGTGGAGCAACAGTTTACCGAAGGTCGCACCCAGGAAGGCTGGATGCGCCATCTGCATGAACTCTCGCGCAAGGCGATTCCTGATTTACCGGACTTTGAGACCTTCCGTCAGCAGGGGATTTATAAACAGCGCGATCCGCAAGGGCACCATGTCGCCTATAAAGCCTTCCGCGACGATCCGCAGGCCAATCCGCTGACCACGCCGTCGGGTAAAATCGAGATTTATTCCCAGGATCTGGCGAAAATCGCCGCGACATGGCAGCTACCTGACGGCGATGTGATCGATCCGCTGCCGATTTATACCCCGGGTTTTGAAAACTACAACGATCCGCTGAGCGCAAAATTTCCGCTGCAGCTGACCGGCTTTCACTATAAATCCCGCGTGCATTCGACCTACGGCAATGTTGACGTGCTGAAGGCCGCCTGTCGCCAGGAGATGTGGATGAACCCCCTCGATGCGAAACAGCGCGGCATCGCCAATGGCGATCGCATCCGTATTTTCAACGGCCGCGGGGAAGTGCATATCGAAGCTAAAGTCACGCCGCGGGTGATGCCTGGCGTCGTCGCGCTGGGCGAGGGGGCCTGGTATAACCCGGACGCAGGACGCGTGGATCAGGCGGGGAGCATCAACGTGCTCACCACCCAACGCCCGTCGCCGTTGGCGAAAGGTAACCCATCGCACACCAACCTGGTCCAGGTTGAGAAGCTGTAAGGAATAACCGATGACAACTCAATATGGATTTTTTATCGATTCTGCTCGTTGCACCGGTTGTAAAACCTGCGAGCTGGCCTGTAAAGACTATAAAAACTTAACCCCGGACGTCAGTTTCCGTCGCATTTATGAATATGCGGGCGGTGACTGGCAGGAAGATAACGGCGTCTGGCATCAGAACGTCTTTGCCTATTACCTGTCCATTGCCTGTAACCACTGCGAAGACCCGGCCTGCACTAAAGTGTGCCCGAGCGGGGCGATGCATAAACGCGACGATGGTTTTGTGGTAGTCGACGAAGATGTATGTATTGGCTGTCGCTATTGCCACATGGCCTGCCCATACGGCGCGCCGCAGTACAATGCGGCGAAAGGGCATATGACCAAGTGCGATGGCTGCCACGAGCGTGTTGCTGAGGGGAAAAAACCGATTTGCGTCGAATCCTGCCCGCTGCGCGCGCTGGATTTTGGCCCCATCGAGGAGCTGCGCAAGAAACACGGCGAGCTGGCTGCGGTTGCGCCATTGCCGGCCGCGCATTTTACCCAACCCAGTATTGTCATCAAACCGAACGCCAACAGTCGTCCGTGTGGTGATACAACCGGCTATCTGGCCAACCCGAAGGAGGTCTGAAATGGGAAGTGGATGGCATGAGTGGCCGCTGATGATCTTCACGGTCTTTGGCCAATGCGTGGCGGGCGGTTTTATCGTCCTGGCCGTGGCGCTGATGAAAGGTGGCTTACCGAACGAGCAGCAGCAGCGCGTGGTGCTGAGTATGTTCGGCTTATGGGTGCTGATGGGGATTGGCTTTATCGCCTCGACGATGCACCTGGGATCGCCGATGCGCGCCTTTAACTCGCTAAACCGCGTTGGCGCATCGGCGCTGAGTAACGAAATTGCCAGCGGCGCGCTCTTTTTCGCGGTGGGCGGTATCGGCTGGCTGCTGGCAGTGGTGAAAAAGCTGCCGGTTGGGCTGCGTAGTCTCTGGCTGGTGGTGACGATGGCGCTGGGCGTTATCTTCGTCTGGATGATGGTGCGGGTATACAACACCATTGATACCGTACCAACCTGGTATAGCGTCTGGACGCCGCTGAGCTTCTTCCTGACCCTGTTTATCGGCGGCCCGCTGTTGGGTTATCTGCTGCTACGCGTGGCGGGGGTTGACGGCTGGGCGATGCGCCTGCTGCCGGCCATTACGCTGCTGGCGCTGGTGGGCAGCGTGATGGTGGCCTTGCTGCAGGGCAGCGAACTGCCGACCATTCATAGCTCAATTCAGCAGGCTGCCGCTTTGGTGCCCGATTACGGGTCGCTGATGGCCTGGCGTGTGGCCGCGCTGGTGCTGGCGCTGGCGTGCTGGGTGGTTCCGCTGCTGAAAGGGTATCAACCTGCCGTACCGCTGTTAGGCCTGGCATTTGTGCTGGTGCTGATTGGTGAGATGGTGGGGCGCGGGGTGTTCTACGGTCTGCATATGACGGTGGGAATGGCCATCGCCAGCTAACCTGGATATTGCGCCAGGATGTTCACTTCTGGCGCAATAAAAAATGCTGTCGATTCATGAAATTTTTCTACTGATATTCCTACCGCTATTTTCCAATAAATTAATAAAAACAATGGAATAATATAAAGAATAATTCTGTTGTCGTTCCGCTGGATAAAAAACTTCTATCGTTGCCCGTGAAACCGCGTCCTGCCTGATTTCTGGTGGATTGACAATGTTTATAGCGGTGGCATGATGCGCACGAAATCTAAACTTCCTCACGGTTACATCCATGTCCATCTACACCCGGCCGGTGCAAATGTTGCTCTGCGGCCTGCTTTTGTTGACGCTGGCGATAGCGGTTTTAAATACCCTCGTCCCGCTTTGGCTCGCCCATGAAAACATGCCTACCTGGCAGGTCGGGATGGTCGGTTCGTCCTATTTTACCGGCAACCTGGTCGGCACGCTGCTGGCCGGATGGGTCATTAAGCGTCTGGGATTTAACCGCAGCTATTACCTGGCGTCGCTGATCTTTGCGGTGGGCTGCGTCGGGCTTGGCGTCACTATTGGCTTCTGGACCTGGTTTAGCTGGCGTTTTATCGCCGGCGTGGGCTGCGCGATGATTTGGGTGGTGGTGGAAAGCGCGCTGGTTTGCAGCGGTACTGCACGCAGCCGTGGTCGTCTGCTGGCGGCCTATATGATGGTTTACTATGTGGGGACCGTGTTGGGCCAGCTGATGGTCAGCAAGCTGCCGACGGATCTGATGAGCGTGCTGCCGTGGGTTACCGCGCTGGCGCTGGCGGCGATTCTGCCTTTGCTGTTTACGCACGTGGTGAATCAAAGTGATGAACAGCATGAACCTGCGCGCATCTGGCCAATGCTCAGGCTGCGTCAGGCTCGTCATGGCGTTAACGGCTGTATTATCTCCGGAATTGTCCTTGGCTCACTGTATGGCCTGATGCCGCTGTGGTTGAACCACCAGGGGGTGAGCGACGCCGGAATTGGCTTCTGGATGGCGGTGATGGTCAGCGCGGGTATTCTTGGCCAGTGGCCGATTGGGCGGATGGCCGATCGCTACGGTCGTCTGCTGGTGCTGCGCGTGCAGGTGTTTGTGGTTATTCTGGGCTGCCTGGCGATGCTGAGCGGCGCCGCCATGGCCCCGGCGTTGTTTATCCTCGGCGCATCCGGCTTTACGCTGTACCCGGTGGCGATGGCCTGGGCCTGCGAAAAAGTCGAACGTCATCAGCTGGTCGCGATGAATCAGGCGTTACTGATGAGCTATACCGTCGGCAGTCTGCTTGGGCCAACGTTCACCGCGATGCTGATGCAGAATTTCTCCGACAATCTGTTATTTATCATGATCGCCAGCGTGTCGTTTATTTACCTGCTGACGCTGCTGCGTAAAGCGGGGCACCATCCGACGCCGGTGGCGCACGCGTAAGTTTTCTGCGGGCCTTCGCTACGGTGATAATAAAAGGGGACAAAGTCCCCTTTTATTCTTTGCCGCCAGCGACGAGCGCAGCAAGCTGGTTCTGATGTCCTACCCTGGTGAGCTGACGCAGCCGATCCTCCTCATCCAACCAGCAGACTAACCGCTGGATAGTCTGAATATGCTGTTTACTATCGGCCGCGGCCAGGACGATAATCAACCGTACCTCGGGATGACCGGGGAACTTCACCGCCTCAGCGCAGCAAACCAGAGAAAGAACGCTGTGCGGGCTCAGGACCCCTTCATCCGGACGGGCGTGCGGGAGTGCAAATTCCGGACTGAGTATGTACCAGGGGCCGTTTTGCTCGGTGGCGCTAATGATGGCTTCCGCGTAGTCGGCGCTGATTTTCCCCTGCTGCGCCAGAGGGTGGCAGGCCAGCCTAATGGCGCTGCGCCAGTCCAGGCTCCGCTCCGTATACTGACAAGCGGCAAATAATTTCTCATCCATATAGGATCCTCAAATAGCGAGCCGGCCACTGCGCGACCGGCTCGTGCGCCGGTCAGCGAAGCGCGTGATACAGCGCCTCGCCGGAGATGCCGTATTTTGCCTTGAGCTGTCGGCTGTTGCCCGACTCGGTGAAGGTATCCTGCGTTCCCAGACGCGTCAGGCGCGCAGGATGGGCCGCTTGCGCCATGGCTTCGGCCACCTGACCGCCAAGGCCGCCGTTTATCGTGTGATTCTCAAGGGTGGCGATATGCGGGCAATTTGCTACCAGCGCATAAAACGCCTGCTGGTTAAAGGGTTTGAGCTTCGCCACGTGGATGAGCTTGCCTTTCTTACCGCTGGCCACCAGCCTTTCATAGCCTTCGCTGGCCTGTTCCAGCACCGTGCCTTCAAAGAGAATGGCGAAATCATTGCCGCTACTGGCGATGGCCGCAATATCGGTGACCCGCGGAACCACGCTCTTATCGCGTACCGGCATCGGTTCACGTGCCACGCGGATATAAACCGGGCCTTTGATTTTTGCCGCCTGCTCAAAGGCGTCGGCTATTTCTTCGGCATCGGCCGGCGTCAGGATCGTCATGCCTGGCAGCACCCGGGTCAGGGCAAGATCCTCCAGCGCGTGGTGCGAGGCGCCGTCCGGCCCGTCATCCATGCCCGGATGGCTGCCGACCAGCTTGACGTTGGCTTTGGCATAGCAGGCCTGGCGCAGCTGGGTCCATGCCGTCCCCGTCACAAACATCGCAAAATTGACATAGAAGGGGATATAGCCCTCAAGCGCCTGACCCACGGCAAAACTCATCGCTGAACCTTCCGCAATGCCCATTTCAAAGAAGGCCTCCGGGTAGCGCGCCTGAAACTGGTCGGTGCGGGTTGAACTGGCTAAGTCACTATCGATAGCGACGACCGGGTAGCCTTTTTCTTTCAGGGCAATCAGTGCATTACCGATCTCATCACGCGGTGCTTTCATCACTGTAACTCCTCCATTGCCTGCTGGTATTGTTCTGTGGTCGGGGTTTTTGAGTGCCAGTCGCCGTTATTTTCCATGTAGCTGACGCCGGAGCCCTTGGTGGTATGGGCGACGATGGCGACGGGCTTGCCTTTCAGATGGCGGGAGAGCATCAGGGTGTCGGCTACCTGGTGCATATCATTACCGTTATGCAGCTCCAGCACGTGCCAGCCGAAGCTGCGGATCTTATCCGCCAGCGGCTCGAGATTAACCACTTCATTAACCGGATCGTGGGAAGAGAAGCCGTTGTAATCGATGATCGCGACCAGATTATCCATTTTCATATGCCCGGCCTGCTGTAAGGTTTCCCAGATTTGCCCTTCATGCATTTCGCCATCACCGATGATGGCAAACACCCGATGAGGATCGTCGCGCCGTTTTTTAGCGGCCGCCATACCGAAAGCAATGGAGAGTCCCTGGCCGAGCAAACCGGTCGTCGCGTCGACATCCGGGAGCGATTTTATGCTGGGGTGCCCCTGCAGGCGAGAATTGATCTGGCGGAATGTATTGAACTCGCTGCGTTCGATTTTGCCTTTTTGGTAAAGCATGGCGTACTGCGCGGCAACGGCGTGCCCCTTGCTCATAACGACGCGCGCGCGGGACGAGGCCGCCAGGTCAACCTCCTGATAATAGAGCCAGGTGAGGATATCGATTATCGATAGGGCGCCGCCCGGGTGGCCAATGCCGGACTCATAAATCATGGTGACGATATCGCGGCGAGCGGCGAGCGCATGGGACTTCAGTTCATCAATGTTCATGTTGTTTCCTTCTTATGGCAGCATTTTGCCGATGTAGTACACAACCAGGCCCAGGGCGACAAAGTCGGTTTCCGGGAAGCTGGTTCCCGACAGGCCGACGGACTCCATGATGGGGTAAATCAACGCAGGGCCGATACCAATCAGGATCCCGGTGACGAAGCTGCCGGCGATGGCCCCTTTCCAGCCGCCCGAGGCGTTACCAAATACCGCCGCGGTGGCGCCGATAAAGAAGTAGGGGATCGCCACCGGAATAATGACGGTTTGCCCGAGGATCGCCAGAAAGCCCATGACCACCAGTCCGCCGACAAAAGAAGAGATAAATCCCAGTACTGTGGCGGTTGGGGCATACGGGAAAACCACCGGGCAATCGAGGGCGGGTTTGGCGTTGGGAATGAATTTCTCCGAAATGCCGAGGAAGGCCGGGACAATTTCTGACAACAGCAGGCGTACCCCGGTAATGATGATGTACAGCGACGCGGTGAAAGTGAGCGACTGGAACAGAGGGTAAACCAGCCAGTGCATTCCGCCCGCGGCGGCGGTCACCGCCTCTTTCCCGGCGGCGAGCGCCGCAATGTAATAGAAAATACTGACCGAGATCGACACGGAGACGATGTAATCTTTAAAGATCCCAAGCCAGCCGGGCAGATTCAGCTTTTCGGTCGACTGCTTAGGATCGCCTACCTTTGAACCGATCCACCCGGATGCCGCATAGGCCAGCGTCACGTAGTGCCCCATCGCAATTTCATCATTACCGGTGATTTTCCTCATCCACGGCTGGGCAATTGCCGGGTACAGGCAGGCGGCCAGCCCGAGCAGGATAGAACCGACAATAATGGTGGTCATGTCGCTATAGCCGAGCGCTTTCAACGTGACGGTCAGCAGGGCGGAGAGATAGAGATTGTGCTGCCCGGTGAGAAAAATGTATTTGAAGGGGGTAACGCGAGCAAAGAACAGGTTCCAGCCAAAACCAATCACCATAATCAGCGAAACGCACATCGCGAATTTAGTTTGTGCCAGACCGGTCAGCGCTTCCGCCAGCGGCATGACGCCTTTCAGACCAAATCCATCGCTGAATAATGTTTGAAAATTACCGAGAGAGGTCACCGCCAGTCCGGCCCCGCCGGCAAAAACCAGAAAGCCGACAATCGTTTTGAACGTCCCGGAGAGAACCTTTTCAATGGGCTTTCGTTGGATCAATAAGCCAATTAATGCGATAAAACCAACTAAAAGTGGGGTGACGCCCAGAATGTCGAATACAATAAATCTGAGGAAATCCATATTGCCTCCGGGAGAGGTTAGTTGTCCTGGATTACGCGGGTAAGCGCTGATTCCATTTCTTCACTGTTCATCAGGTCGGTGATACCGATAGCTTTAAACCCGGCAGCTTCGACTTCATCGGTGAGATCGCGCATCGTGATGACGAAATCAATATCTCGCCAGGTTCTTAAACCTGAGAGGACGTCGTGTTCCAGCTCGATATCCCAACCGTGTTTATCGATGATTTTTTGTGCTTTTATTTTGAGCATTAAGGAACTGCCCATACCGGTACGACAGACGATGAGACCTTTCATGAGATGTTCTCCTGTTTGTAAAAATAATTATTTTTATTTGTTTGTATGAGATAATAATTATTATCTTTAGCGCGGGACGAAAGATGTGACTGTGTTTGCATTTTGAGCAAGAAAGGCAAAAAATGAGCCAGATAGATAATAACTTATTGATAAACATTCGGAATGGGTCTTCGGAACTCAGCCCGATACTGGAGAAGGTTGGCCGCTTTATTGCGGAAAATCCTGATTTTGTGATGCGGCATACCATTTCAGAACTGGCTGACTCTGTTGATACCAGCGAGGGCAGTATTACCCGTTTTTGTCGGGCGTTTGGATTTAAAGGTTTCTCAGATTTCAGAACGGCGCTGGCGGTTGAGCAGGGCGCTGCGCGTTCGGAAGAGGGCGATGATGAAGACATGGCGCCGGTGCTGGCGAGCATTCGCGACAGCAATGCCATTATCGATGCCCAGGAGCTGCAAAGCGCGGCGGTTTGGCTGAATGCGCTGAATAATATTGCCATTTATGCTGTAGGTACGGCGGTGCCCGTCGCTCTGTTTCTACAAATGAATTTAATCAACATGGGGAAAGTCGCCAGCTTCGTCGATCGCTCTTATCCGGCGGCGATTCCCATGTCAACCGATCGGCAAAAGACGGGAATTATCGTCGTTCATACCGAACAGGCATCGGCGGATATGATGCAGGCTTTGACGCTGGCAAAGCAGCAGGGGGTGAAAATATTGTCGCTTACGCGCGGTACTTTTACGCCGCTGGCCCGTTTATCGGACTGGAACCTGCAGGCCGCCGTTGCTTTACAAGGGGAAGGTGAATCCGGATTTGCCGAAATTGCCGGCGCAATGATGGTTGCCGATCGGATGCTCCACGCGCTGGAGGAGCAGGATGAACGCTATGCGGAGTATCGTAAAGCGCATCAGAAACGCATTTTCTCGATTGAGAGTGTGGCAAATAAACTGTCGCAATACTTTATGTCGTGATGCCGGCAGACGCGTTTTTCGCCCGGATAAGACGTTTTGCGCCCTATCCGGGGAACACTCTGCGTAACCGGGCAATGTATCTATCGCCGCCGTCGGGTTAATACATGACCTTATGGCCATACTGCTCGAGAATACCTTTTACCCGGTCCATGGTCTCTTTCTTCGGCGGATGCACGCCATCCAGCTTGTACTCTTCGCCCATGGCCACCCACTTATGTTTACCTAACTCGTGATACGGCAGCAGTTCGATTTTTTCGACGTTGCCCATATCGCGGGTAAACTCGCCGAGGCGATGTGCGGAATCATCATCATCTGACCAGCCGGGAACGACCACGTAACGAATCCACACTTTGACGTTTTTATTCGCCAGGTAGCGGGCAAATTCCAGCGTACGGTGGTTAGAGACGCCGACCAGATTCTGGTGGATCTCATCGTTCATCTGCTTGAGGTCAAGCATCACCAGGTCGGTGACTTCCAGCAGCTCATCGATGACCGGATCGTAGCGGCGGACAAAGCCGTTGGTATCGAGACAGGTATGGATGCCTTCTTCGTGGCAGGCGCGGAACCAATCGCGGACGAACTCCGCCTGCAGAATCGCCTCGCCGCCGGATGCCGTGACGCCGCCGCCAGAGGCGTTCATAAAGTGGCGATAGGTCACGACCTCTTTCATTAAGCTTTCAACGGTCACTTCAGTGCCGCCGTGGGTATCCCAGGTATCGCGGTTATGGCAATACAGGCAGCGCATCAGGCAGCCCTGGAAGAAGGTGATAAAACGGATCCCTGGGCCATCGACAGTGCCACAGGATTCAAAGGAGTGAATACGACCAATAGTTGACATTGCGGTGATATCTCCAGATTCGGCCCGTCCGGGGCCTGTGATGCACAGCTCAAACCGGCTGTGTTAAGTCTGTTTTGGCGGTTATCCATTCAGTATAGATAGCGGACAAAAGAGACTGCGGCAGGGAAGGTGTTAAAAAGGCCCCACTTGCGTGGAGCCTTTATTGTACGCTTTTTAAATCGCGATTTCAGTCACACCCATTACATGGTCTGAGTGAAGGTACGCGTAATAACGTCCTGCTGCTGTTCTTTAGTCAGGGAGTTAAAACGTACTGCGTAGCCAGATACGCGGATGGTCAACTGCGGATATTTTTCCGGGTTTTCCATGGCGTCGAGCAGCATTTCACGGTTCATCACGTTGACGTTCAGGTGCTGACCGCCTTCGATAGATGCTTCGTGGTGGAAGTAACCATCCATCAGGCCAGCCAGGTTGGTCTTACGAACTTCGTCGTCTTTACCCAGTGCGTTCGGAACGATAGAGAAGGTGTAAGAAATACCATCTTTCGCGTAAGCAAACGGCAGTTTAGCGACGGAGGTCAGAGAGGCAACAGCGCCTTTCTGGTCACGGCCGTGCATTGGGTTAGCGCCTGGTCCGAACGGCGCACCAGCGCGACGACCGTCTGGGGTGTTACCGGTTTTCTTACCATACACCACGTTAGAAGTAATGGTCAGAACCGACTGCGTCGGGATAGCATTGCGGTAGGTGTGCAGTTTCTGAATTTTCTTCATGAAACGTTCAACCAGGTCAACCGCCATGTCATCAACGCGAGAGTCGTTGTTACCAAACTGCGGATATTCGCCTTCGATTTCGAAGTCGATAGCCAGACCGTCTTCGTCACGAATCGGTTTAACTTTCGCATATTTGATAGCAGACAGGGAGTCAGCCGCAACGGACAGACCCGCGATACCGCATGCCATGGTGCGCACCACGTCGCGGTCGTGCAGCGCCATCAGGGATGCTTCGTAGCTGTACTTGTCATGCATGTAATGGATGATGTTCAGCGCGGTGACGTACTGTTTAGCCAGCCAGTCCATGAAGTGATCCATGCGTTCCATCACTTCGTCGAAGTTCAGGACATCGCCTTTGATCGGTTCAGATTTAGGACCAACCTGCATTTTCAGTTTTTCATCAACGCCGCCGTTGATCGCGTACAGCATGGTTTTCGCAAGGTTAGCACGGGCACCGAAGAACTGCATTTGCTTACCAACAACCATCGGGCTAACGCAGCAGGCGATAGCGTAGTCATCGTTGTTGAAGTCCGGACGCATCAGGTCATCGTTCTCATACTGCAGAGAAGAGGTATCGATAGACACTTTAGCGGCGAATTTCTTGAAGCTCAGCGGCAGTTTTTCAGACCACAGAATGGTGATGTTCGGCTCCGGAGACGGCCCCATGGTGTACAGGGTGTTCAGGAAGCGGAAGCTGTTTTTGGTGACCAGAGTACGACCGTCAACGCCCATACCACCGATGGATTCGGTTGCCCAAATCGGGTCGCCGGAGAACAGTTCATCATATTCCGGAGTACGCAGGAAACGAACCATACGCAGTTTCATGACCAGGTGGTCAATCATTTCCTGAGCGTCTTGCTCGGTGATTTTACCGGCTTTCAGGTCACGTTCGATGAAGATATCTAGGAAGCTGGAAGTACGGCCGAAGGACATTGCCGCGCCGTTCTGAGATTTAACGGCAGCCAGGTAACCGAAGTAGGTCCACTGGATGGCTTCCTGAGCGGTCGTTGCCGGACCGGAAATATCGTAGCCGTATTTGGCGGCCATTTCTTTGATCTGGCCCAGAGCACGGTGCTGCTCGGAGATCTCTTCACGCAGACGGATAGTCGCTTCCAGGTCTTCGTGAAGAGATCTCCGAGCAG